>JANXTM010000246.1 GCA_025352405.1 Polaromonas sp. | reverse complement strand
CCGAGGGCAGCATGTTTCACATGAGTACCTATGCAGTAGCGCTACTGGGGAAAATCATGTGTTATGCGATTGCCGCGCTTGCAATGGATTTGATCTGGGGCTACACCGGAATTTTATCGCTGGGGCACGGCGTATTTTTTGCGCTGGGTGGCTATGTCATGGGTATGTACCTGATGCGCCAGATTGGCCGCGACGGCAACTACAAAAGTGAGCTGCCCGACTTCATGGTGTTTCTTGACTGGAAGACGCTGCCCTGGCACTGGACCTTTAGCGACAGCTTTATTGCCACGCTGCTGCTGATCGTGCTGGTGCCTGGCATTGTTGCCTTTGTGTTTGGCTTTTTTTCCTTTCGCTCACGCATCAAAGGCGTGTACTTTTCCATCATCACGCAGGCGATGACGTTTGCTGCCATGTTGCTGTTCTTTCGCAATGAAACCGGCTTTGGCGGCAACAACGGTTTTACCGACTTCAAACGAATTTTGAACATTCCGCTGGCCACGCCCTCCATGCGCATGACGCTTTTTGTCATGACCGGGCTTACCTTGCTGGGTTTCTTTCTATTCGCCAAATGGCTGGTCGGCAGCAAGTTTGGCCGCGTGCTGCAGGCCATACGTGATGCCGAGACACGGGTGATGTTCTCAGGCTACAGCCCGCTCGGCTACAAGCTCACCATCTGGGTTATTTCGGCGGTGATGTGCGGTGTGGCCGGCGCGCTGTATGTGCCTCAGGTCGGCATCATCAACCCCGGCGAAATGAGCCCGGCTAACTCAATTGAGATCGCCATCTGGGCTGCAGTTGGCGGGCGTGCTAGTTTGATTGGCCCCATTGTTGGCGCGTTTATCGTTAATGGCGCCAAGAGTTGGCTGACAGTGGCTTACCCCGAATTTTGGCTTTACTTTTTGGGCGTACTGTTTATTGGTGTGACGCTGTTTTTGCCTAATGGAGTGGTTGGGCTGGTAAAAAATTTGCGCGGAGGTGATAGGTGACACCCGATCTGCTTGAGCAAGGCGCTCAAAGAATCCAAGAACGCACGGCCGCTGTAAAGGCGGGTAAAAGCAACACCGAGTCGGGTGGGCGAAGCGCAAATAACAGTCGGGTGGCCACGCCCGGTGAAGTGGATATCACCCACGGCCGCATTCTTTATCTTGAAGATGTGAGCGTTAGTTTCGATGGTTTCAAGGCCATCAACAAGCTGAGTCTGGACATTGCACCGGGGGAACTGCGCTGCGTCATTGGTCCCAATGGTGCTGGTAAAACCACCATGATGGACATCATCACCGGCAAAACAAGGCCCGATGAGGGCACCGTATTTTTTGGCAGCACCATAGATTTGCTGCGGCATAAAGAAGCCGAAATTGCACAACTCGGCATTGGCCGTAAATTTCAGAAACCCACCGTTTTTGAGCACCTCACGGTATTTGAAAACCTGGAGCTTGCTCTGAAGACCAACAAGGGCGTGAAGGCGTCTTTGTTTTTCAGGCTGGACTCACTGCAAAGCGACAGGCTGGCTGACATTTTGGTCACGATTCATCTGGCTGACAGCGTCAATCGCATGGCGGGCAACCTGAGCCATGGGCAAAAGCAGTGGCTTGAAATTGGCATGCTGCTGATGCAAGACCCCAAGCTTTTGTTACTCGACGAACCGGTCGCAGGCATGACTGACGAAGAAACTGCACGCACTGCAGAGCTGTTTTTAACGCTTAAAGGCAAGCATTCGCTAATGGTGGTCGAGCATGACATGGGTTTCATCCGCACCATTTCAGAAATCGTGACCGTGCTGTGCGACGGCTCCGTGCTGGCACAAGGTTCGCTGGACCAGGTCCAGAACGATGAGCGGGTGATCGAGGTTTATTTGGGACGTTGAACATGCTCGAAGTCAAGAACATCAACCAGTACTACGGCGGCTCTCACATCCTTCGCGATGTAAGCATGACTTCGCAATTAGGAAAAGTCACCGTGCTACTCGGTCGAAACGGCGTCGGGAAAACGACACTGCTCAAGTCCCTCATGGGCCTGGTGCCCATTAAAACCGGCACGATTGAATTTGATGGCAAGCAGATTCAAACTTCCACGCCATACGAGCGCGCTAGAGCAGGCATAGGCTTCGTCCCACAGGGGCGTGAGATCTTTGCACGCCTGACGGTTGAAGAGAACCTGCGAATGGGCCTGGCCTACAAAAGCGCCAGCACTCCAATACCGGCTGAGTTGTACGAGTTGTTCCCGGTGCTCAAGCAAATGCTGAACCGGCGCGGCGGGGACTTGTCAGGCGGCCAGCAGCAGCAGCTGGCGATTGCGCGGGCACTAGCCGCCAAACCTAAAATGCTGATACTAGATGAGCCAACCGAAGGCATCCAGCCCAGTATCATCAAGGATATTGGCCGCGTCATACGCATGCTGGCCGACCGGGGCGACATGGCCATTTTGCTGGTGGAACAGTACTACGATTTTGCGCAAGAGTTGGCTGATGACTACCTGGTCATGGAACGCGGCGAGTTCATCGCACGTGGTCACGGCAAAGATATGGCAGCCAACAGCGTGCGGCAACTTGTCGCCATCTAAATTAAAAAAGTAAAAAAAGGGCCGTCAAAATCATCTTGACGGCCCTTTCTGCATAGCTCCATCCGGGGTGTCCGTCACACCTCAAGGCGGAGTTTTAAGCAGCTTGGTTGTGACTACTGCGGTGCAGGAATCACTAAAATCGTATCACTTGAAGTTTTTGGCTGAATGGTCACTGGGCCAGCATTTTTGGGCACCACAACGGTTTCAATTTGAGTGATGACGCCACCGCCTGCCACACTGCCTTGCTGGTTACCGTATCCGGCTACGCGTGCCTCACAAGCGACTTTGTCCTGGGACGGCAGCACGTTACAGCGTTGCATGGCATTGGCTTGAAACTGACCGCCGGCGTTGTCAACTTTGCCAGCGCGCTTGGCGGCGTTGGCATTTTTAACTTCGATCAGGCAGGTTGCGCGGTCTTGCTGCGTCTTGCCGTTGTTGCAGGCTGCCATCTCGCTTTTCGCGTTGCCGGTGGCGTCGATGCCGGTGGTACCTGCTGCAATTTGGGCTGTGGCACTCATGGCCAACAAGGCCGAAAACGCGAAACCCGCAACGCCTTTGGTGACGTAGTTGAGGCGTAGATTACTGAGAAAGTGGTTTTTAGTCATGGTCAAACTCCTGGGTTGTTGCGTCCGTCTTGGACCAATGACTTAAGTTTAAAGAATGCGTCTGCAGTTGGATGACAGCAAAAACTACCAGCTGGCTGTGTCACTTGCCTGTTTGGTCGTAGGACAGGGCCGACGCCGCCCTGACGGCGCAGTGCTCACGTTGACCAGATGCGAGGGCTGGATGCCGTCTGTTGCCAGAAGTGGCTGCGCCATGCCAGCCATACCTGTTTGAGCAGTGCCATGGCAGGCTCCACTACAGGGGCCAGTACCCTGACAACCACCACTTGCCCGTCCGGGCTGGTAGCGCCTGCAGTGGCGCATAGCGGGTGGGCTGCTATCACCTCACGGGCTTTGTCGAGTGCCTCCTGCCTGCGTTTGCGCTCCAGTTTGCTGCCTGCTATGAAAAAAAGTGTTCCCATGCAGCGGTGTCCAGCTAGGCCCAGTGGGCTGTTCATGAGCAGTGCGTCCAGTGCTTTGATTTGTGCACGCTCCAGCCAGACGCCGGGCACTTCAATGTGCTGGCAGAACTTGCCTGTATCGAATGGTTTGCCAGCAGCCGGAAGGCCCAATGCCGTGACATCCCAGCCTAGCAGCTCGGCACTTGGGGCCAGATTGAGCGTCAAGCGGTTTTCAGCCAGGCAACCGCTGTAGCAGATTGCTTCCAGTGGCAGCCATTCCATGCGTGCGCCCGCATCCAGCGTGATGGCAGTGCATTGCAGCGCAAGCGCGCCGTCTGATCTGTAAAAACGGGTTGCACCTGGCGTGGTGACCAGTCCGTGCGCACCAGATGCGACCCGAACCGTGATGTCCAGCGTGTCACCAGCTACCAGTCCGCCAGGCGGATGCACCAGCACGTTGTGGCAAATTTCATCGCCTTCGGGGTAGAGACTTCGCAAAATCCGCAGAGGGCCGGTGTGCACATGACGGGCCACGCAACGGGTCGCCTCCATACGATAGTCCAAATCCAGTTTTGCAAGCCATGCCATGGCATGAGTGTAGGCGGCGCAAGTCGGGCTTATTCCATTTCGAGGTCAATGCGGCAGCTTGCTGGTGTGCGTCGCCGCATCCTGGGTGGCAAAAACCGTACTTCACATCAGCTGAATCTCAGGCTAGCAGGTCTCTCAAAACCCTGGCAATGACTTTGGTAGCGCGCCTGAGGTCTTCAAGACTCAGATGCTCGTCGGCGCGTTTGGCGTTTGATTCCAGCACCGTGCGCGGGCCAGCGCCATAAATGACGCCTGGAATGCCTGCCTCGGCGTAGAGGCGAACATCGGTGTAAAGCGGCGTGCCCATGGCGTGAATTTTTTCGCCAAACAGTACTTCGCCATGCTTTTGAATCGCGTCTACCAGCGGTTTGTTGCCTGGAAGTGGGCGCATTGAATTGGCCAGCAGCAGGCGTCTGATGTCAATCGTCACGCCAGCGCATTCAGCCGCAGCTTCAGAAATCACCTTGCGGATCGCGGCTTCGACCACCACCGGATTTTCTTCCGGGATCATGCGGCGGTCCAGCTTGAAGCTGACCTTGCCCGGAACCACGTTAGTGTTGGTACCACCTTCGATGCGGCCAACGTTCAGGTAGGGGTGCTGTATGCCCTCAACACTTGAGGTGACCTGCTTGTAAAGGACGTTTTGGGCATACAGGGCGTTCAGCACATGTACGGCGCCTTGCAGGGCATCAATGCCCGTGTGGGGTATGGCAGCGTGGGCCATTTTTCCGTGTACGGTGACTTCCATTTGCAGGCAGCCGTTGTGGGCGGTGACGACCTCATAAGAAAAGCCGGCAGCAATCAGCAGATCGGGCTTGGTCAGCCCTTGCTTGAGCAACCAGCCCGGGCCAAGTTCGCCGCCAAACTCTTCGTCATAGGTGAAGTGCAGTTCAACCGCGCCGTTGAGCGGCAGACCAAGGGATTCCAGTGCCCGTACAGCAAAGGTAAAGCTTGCAAAATCGCATTTGCTGACCGCCGAGGCCCGGCCATAGATTTTGCCGTTTTCAATCTCGCCGCCGTATGGGTCTTTGGTCCAGCCGTCGCCCGGTGGAACCACATCGCCGTGTGCGTTGAGGGCGATGGTCTTGCCGCTGTTGCTGTAGTGCCGCCGGACGATCAGGTTGGTGATGGATTCCATGCCGTAGGCTTTGACATCGGCTACAGGCACCGGGTATTTCTCAGCTTCAAAACCGAAGTCTTTCAGCAGCGCGGCGGTGCGTTCTGCATGGGGGGCGTTGTTGCCAGGCGGGGTGTCGGTGGGAACGCGAATCAGCTGCTGCAAAAAAGCCACTTCTGCGTCGAAGTGCGTATCTACCCAGCTGTCAGTGCGGTCGTAGTCTGAAGTGTTGGTCATTGGAGGTCTATCGCAAGCGCGTTGATCAGGTGGGTAAAAGCGTCTATGGCGAGCTGAATGTCACAGCTGGTGGTGCTTTCCAGCGGGTTGTGGCTGATGCCGGAGTTTTGGCCGCGCACAAACAGCATGGCTTGCGGCATGATTTTGTGCAGCTTCATGGCGTCGTGGCCAGCGCCGCTTGGCATGGCGTAAAGCGGCACACCCAAGCGTTGCACGGCGCTTTCCCAGCGCTGTTGCCACGCGGGTGCACTGGGTGCGGCGGCTGCACGCTCTGTCAATTCCAGTGTGTGCTGCACGCCTCGGCGTTCGCAAATGGCAGCGAGCTCGGCCAGTACGTCGCTGATCATGGCGTCGCGCTGTGTGTCTACCGGGGCCCGCATGTCAAGTGAAAAAAGGCAGCGCCCTGGTACCACGTTGATGGAACCATTGGGTACCTGCAGCATGCCCATGGTGCCCACTGAGTCAGCGTCTTGTGCAGCACGGTTTTCAAGGTACAAGGCCAGCTCTGCGGTTGCGCTGGCCGCATCGCGGCGGCGGTTCATGGGGGTGGTGCCGGCGTGACTGGCCACGCCGGTGATCTCGCATAGGTAACGCACGTTGCCGTTGATGGAGGTGACGATGCCCAGCGGAATATCCAGCTCGTTGAGCACCGGCCCTTGCTCGATATGCATTTCAACAAAGCCGAGGTAGTTGTCTGGATTACGCTTTACGCCGGCTATATCCGCGGTGTTCAGACCGGCATGCGCCATGGCTTCGCGCATGGGCATGCCATCGACGTCTTTCTGGTCCAGCCACTCGGGCTTGAAGTCACCGACCAGAGCACCTGAACCCAGAAATGTCGCTTTGTAGCGCTGGCCTTCTTCTTCTGCAAAGCCTACAACTTCAATATTGAAGGGCAGGCGCTTTGCCTGGCGATGCAGTTCGCGCACGCAGGCCATGGGCGCAAAAATACCCAAGCGCCCGTCGTACTTGCCCGCGTTGCGCACCGTGTCGTAGTGGCTGCCCGTCAGAAGAGTTTTAGAGCCAGGCACGGCAGCGTGATACACGCCCACCACATTGCCCACAGCGTCAATTTTTACATCGTCAAAGCCGCACTCGCGCATCTTGCCGACGATAAAGGCGGCGCAGGCGCGATGCGCTTCGGTGAGGTAAGTCACCGTGAGCTGGCCTTTTTCACGGTAGCCAGGATCGCTGTACTGCGCCAGCTGTTCGTGCCAGTCCCAAACGTCGTTACCCAGAACAGGATGCGCACCAAACTTGTCGTTCAGGCGCAGCTCCACCACGCGGTGGATATTGCGCAGACACTCGCTCAGTTCAAAATCAGGATGGTTACGCAGGCGACGCTCAAAGATGGCCATGATTTGCTGCTTGGTCAGGCCATCACCGCGCGTGCCGCGCACCGCAAGAATAAAGGGAAAGCCAAACTTGGCGTTGTAGTCGGAGTTGAGCTTTTGTATGGTCGAAAATTCATCGGGTGTGCATTTGGTGAGGCCTGCCTTGCTTTGCTCGTTGCTTGATTCAGCCGTCAGGCTCTGGCTGACCATGGTCTTGCTCGCCAGCTCGGGGTGTGCCTGAATCAATTTGATCTGCGCGTCTTTGCCGGCATCACGCAGCACTACGGTCATGGCGTGCTTCAGCTGCGCAAGCGACGCAAAAGGCCGCGCAGCAAGTGCTTGTTCAGCGATCCACGGCGAGTGTTCATGCAAGCCGTCGAGCAGGGCGAGCACTTCTTTATAGGGTGCAGTGTTGACTTGTTCCAGGGTAATCGTCATGGCTTAAATACCTGAAGTTTTTGGATATGGGTACGGATGCACGTCCTGCCAATGCCGCGCAATGTCTATGCGGCGGCAAATCCAGACATGGTCACGCGCTGCAATATGGTCGAGAAAACGCTGCAACGCCACGATGCGGCCGGGCCGCCCAAGCAGGCGGCAATGCATGCCGATGCTCATCATTTTGGGCTGGTTGTCGCCGTCGGGGTTGCCTTCTGCATACAAGGCGTCGAAGCTGTCGCGCAGATAAACAAAAAAATCATCTGCCTGCGCAAAACCCTGCGGCAATGAAAAGCGCATGTCGTTGGTGTCCATGGCGTAAGGCACGACCAGGCGCGGTACGGTTGCACCGTTGGTACGTGTCACCTCTGTCCAGAAGGGCAGGTCGTCGCCGTAGTAATCGCTGTCGTATGCGGTTTGGCCGTCGTCGGCCAGCAGGCGGCGGGTATTGAGGCTGTCGCGCCCGGTGTACCAGCCCAGTGGCCGCGTGCCGGTGAGCTGCTCAATAGCCTCCAGGCCCAGGCGCATGTGCTCGCGCTCGATGGTCTCACTCAGGGTCTGGTAGTTGATCCAACGCCAGCCGTGGCAGGCAATTTCGTGACCGAGTTCAACAAAGGCGGCGGTCACGTCAGGTGCGCGCTGAAGCGCCATGCCGACACCAAACACCGTCAGCGGCAACTGGCGTTTTTCAAACTCACGCAGGATGCGCCACACGCCTGCGCGCGAGCCGTATTCATAGATGCTTTCCATGCTCAGGTGCCGGTCGGCATAGCTGGGCGGGTTAAACATTTCAGATAAAAACTGCTCCGACCCGGCGTCACCGTGCAGCACTGAATTTTCAGCGCCTTCTTCGTAATTCAGTACAAACTGGACAGCGATGCGTGCCTGACCCGGCCACTGGGCATGCGGCGGGTTGCGGCCATAACCCATCAAATCCCTTGCGTAGCCGGTTGCTGGCTTGTCGGTGTTCATGACAGCGCCATGGAGATGTCGTTACCCGGCACCTTGCGGTCAAAGGCCAGGTTGCGCTCGACGCTTAAAAGGTGTTCGCTCATCAGGCGCACAGCGCGTTCTTCGTCTTTGGCGGCCAGCGCCTTGACGATGTCGGCGTGCTCGTCGCTGGAATGTTCAGCGGCGCTGGCGGTCTGGTACATCAGCGTGATCAAGGCACAGCGCGAGATCAGCTCGCCCAGCAGTTGGGCCAGCACCTCGTTGCCCATGAGTTCGGCCATGCGCACATGAAAATTACCCAACAACTCGGTACGTCTGGCCGCATCGTTGCGCACTACCGCGCTCTTTTCTTGCGCCACATGCTCTTTAAGCGCCCTGATTTTGGCCGGTGTGACTTCGCGCACAAAAGCGCGCGTCATCTCGGCCTCAAGCATGCGGCGCACTGCAAACACCTGCCGTGCCTCAAGCACCGAAGGCGCGGCCACAAAAGCGCCGCGCGCGGGCTCCAGCCGGATCAGGCGGTTTTGCGAGAGCTGAAAAAGCGCTTGCCGCACCAGCGTGCGCGACACCCCAAAGTGGTCCGCCAGCTTTTGTTCTGCCAGCTTGGTGCCCGGGTGCAGGCGGTGCTCAACGATGGCCTTGGTCAGCGCCTCAACGATCATGTTGGTGGGGTTGGACGTTTGGGGCGGTGCGATGGCTTGCGTTTCCATATCCTTCATCATAGCGGTAACCGGCGAAACTGTATACACTTTCAGTGAACCAATGTGGATGTCACGCTGGTCATTTTTAGGGAAACTTCATGGGCTTGAGCACGCACGTACTGGACACCATGCACGGCACACCTGCTGGCGGCATGGCGGTATCCTTGTACACCACAGACGGTGCCAGCCAGACGCTGGTCAAAAACTTCACGCTCAACAATGACGGCCGCAGCCCTGACGGCCTGCTGTACGACAGTGCCAGCCTGAAGGTGGGGACTTACCGGCTGGTGTTTGATGTGGCTGGGTACTTCAAGGGCCAGGGTGTACTTCTGCCCGAACCGGCTTTTTTGAACCACGTGACACTGGACTTTGGCATAGCCGATACCAGCCAGCACTACCATGTGCCCTTGCTGGTCAGCCCCTGGAGTTATTCGACTTACCGGGGCAGTTGAAGGCAAGGCGTCAAGGCTGGCGTGCCGGTGGGAGGGGGCTGTCACGCCCCGTCATGCAGGCGTCATCGACAGCGTCAATAATTGCGCACTTTATTACTCCAACGCTCGTCCGTATATGAAATTCAACATTGCCCACACATTGCGCCGACGTCAGGTTCTGATGTTGTTGGGGTTGTCGGTTGGTCTGGCCGCGTCTCCTGCGCTGGCTCAAGTGCCCAATGTCTATCCCGACCGGGCCATCAAAATTGTGGTGCCGTTTGCACCCGGCGCAGGCACCGATGCCATGGCGCGACTAATTGCTCAAAGGCTCGGTGAAACGATGAAGGCCACGTTTGTAGTGGACAACAAGGCCGGTGCGTCCGGTGCCATTGGCACGCAATTTGTGGCGCAGGCCCCTGCAGATGGTTACACCTTGTTGTTGGTAGCCTCCCCGTTCACCACTGTGGCCGCTTCAGTGCCGACGGCTAATTACGATCCGCTGCGCCAGTTTGCACCTGTTGGCATGATTGCCAGCGGCCCGCTGGTGTGGGTGACCAACACGGCCGTACCGGTGACCGACATGCAGGGGCTGGTCAAACTGGCCAAACAAAAACCCGGCGCGCTCAATTACGGCTCGGCCGGCTCGGGGGGTGTCAACCATCTGGTGCTTGAGCTGCTCAAGTCGCGTACCGGCACTTACATCACGCATATTCCTTATCGGGGCATTGCACCGGCCACCATGGACATGATGGGCGGGCAGATTCAGCTCATTACTGGCACCATTCCGGCGCTGCTGCCTTTCATCAAAAATGGCAGTGTCAGGCCGCTGGCAGTGACCAGCGCCAAGCGTTCCAGCGCCTTGCCCGATGTACCCAGCATGACCGAATCAGGTTTTGCGGGCATTGACGTAGTGAACTATTTTGCGCTAATGGCTCCCGCCGGCACTCCCGAGCCTGTCATCACCGCACTTAATGCTGCCATCAACAAGGTCGTGGTGCTCCCTGAAGTGGTCGCGCGGTTTAAAGCCGATGCCGTGGAAGCCGCGCCCGGTTCACCTGCGCTGTTGGGCCACTTCATTGAAGCCGATTACCGGGCCTGGCGCAATGTAGTCAAAACCCAGAACCTGAAAATTGAGTAAGTAACCCCCACGTTCGTTCACTGCGTGTAACGCTCTGCCCCCCGAGGGGGCTGGCCTTGCTTGGGGCGGCCCAGCGCTGCGGCCGTTGGCGTGAGGTAAGCGCGCTATTATCCTGTTGAAGCAGGGGCCGCAGAACCGGCTTTGCCGGGCTGCAGGCTCGAGGGCAGGGCGTTACACGAAGTGAACAACCATGGGGCTAAGTCTGGCCTTCAGTCAATGTGTCGAGCTGAAACTTGCCGCTTTTGTGCCAAAGCCAGGTGTCGGTGTAAACCACTTTTCCAAGTCGCGTCGGTGCCGGGAAAGGGGATGCCTTTTGGACAATGCTGGCAATTTCGGCCATGACTTCTGGCGCATGTCTGGGGGCCCTGGTCCAGTCAATGTGCGTCACGATCCCCAATCTGTTGATGTGAATGTCCAGTACACCAATGGCATGCAGCAGGGGTGGCATTTTCCCTTTGTAGATACGGTCTGCGTTCAGGCCATACAAATGGGTGGCGCCGTCTTCACGGTAAGCGCGCGGCGTGGCTGCGCCGGAGCTGCGGGCAGAACCGCTGGGCCCGGCGATAGGGCCAATGCTGGTGGGCTCTGGTGAAGCCGGAAGCACGGGCGCCGATGTTTGGGGTAACGACACATCAACACTGGGGCTTGATTTACAAGCGGCTACCAGCGCAGCACTGGCTGCCGACAACAGCGCCAGCAAATAATGGCGGCGCGGGGGGCGGTCAAACATATTGGTCTCCTTGGTTGGGTTGGCGACCCCAGGACAGTTATGGCCAGCAAGAATCGTCAATGGTATGGTTTGGATTTAACACCCACGTTGCGATTGTGCCTAAAAAGCCGGTCGTGATGCCCGCCTGACACAAGTAATACGCGTACGTCATGTTCTCCAGTAGCACCACCAGCCACGGCCATTTCCACGACGTTTTTCTGGACCGTTTGACGCGAGAGCCCGCTGTGCTGGTGCACATCGAATCCGCCCAGGGTTCGGTCCCCCGGGAAGCAGGCGCCTGGATGGCGGTGTTTGCAGATGCACTGGCAGGCACGGTGGGCGGCGGTCACCTGGAGTATGTGGCGGTTGCACAGGCGCGTGCCCACCTAAAAACAATTCAAGCAACTAATACGCCATCGGTCAAATACCCGAACCGTGGCCCGATCAATGGCCCAACCAGTGACCCGATCAGGCGTCCGATCGATCAGCCGATGCGGTTTGCGCTTGGCCCGGCGCTGGGTCAGTGCTGTGGCGGGGTGGTGCATCTGCGGTTTGAACCTGTTAGTGCGCAAGATGTGCCCGTCCTCACGTTGCGCTTGCAGCGGGCTTTGTTGCGCACGCTGGTGCCTGTGGCCGTATTCGGCGGCGGGCATATCGGCCATGCAGTGGCCCGCATAGTGGTCAATCTGCCTTTTGCACTGACCTGGATCGACAGCCGTGACGGCGTTTTTCCTTCTGACTTGCCTTCTCGGGTGGTGTGTGAACACTCTGAGCCGGTGCACGCCGCCGTACGCCACCTGACGCCGCAGTCGCGTGTGCTCATCATGAGCTTTAGCCACGCCGAAGACCTGGACGTGCTGGCCGCCTGCCTGCAGCGCCAGCGCGACTACTCTGATCTGCCCTACATCGGCCTCATTGGCAGCCAGACCAAGTGGGCCACTTTTCGGCAGCGCCTGGCGGCACGCGGCTACACCACCGCAGAGCTGGCGCACGTTACCAGCCCGATAGGCGTGCCAGGCATTGCCGGCAAAGAGCCAGACGTCATTGCCGTGGCCGTGGCAGCGCAGCTCTTGCAAACTATCAGACAAGATTTCAGCAAGACTTTTGCTTGAGGCATCCGATTCCAAGGCGAGTTGGAATAAAGAGTATGCAGAAAAGTTTGTAAACTGTACAGGTCAGGTCGCAGCGGAGCCGGGGGGCACGATTAAAAATCAAACCTCTTTTGTTCGTGACCTTGTTACTGCTTACAGCGCCCGCAGTGGTAAGCAGGTTTAAACGATGCCGCCATAAATTATTTTTACTGGCTGCACACGCTGTAGGGCTCTAAAATATGGAAAACTATCTCCTAGACTGGGCCAACCTGCTGCTGCGCTGGGTCCACGTTATTACCGCCATCGCCTGGGTTGGTTCTTCGTTTTATTTTGTCTTTCTTGATTCAAGCTTGACGCCACCGGTTGATGAAGACCTTAAAAAGCAGGGTATCAGTGGCGAGCTGTGGGCGGTGCATGGCGGCGGTTTTTACCACCCCGTCAAATTTGCAGTCAAGCCGCCATACATGCCGGCGCACCTTCACTGGTTTTACTGGGAAAGCTACAGCACCTG
Source organism: Polaromonas sp. (assembly GCA_025352405.1). GTDB lineage: Bacteria > Pseudomonadota > Gammaproteobacteria > Burkholderiales > Burkholderiaceae_C > Polaromonas. Next base: position 1,546 of record JANXTM010000246.1, on the reverse strand, counting down.
GCTGACTGGCTTTGCGCTGTTCACGGTGTCTTACCTCTGGAACGCAAGCACTTACTTAATCGACAAATCATTAATGAACTGGACGCCCGCCGCAGCCGTTGCCGTGGCGCTGTCGTTCTTCGTAGTTTTCTGGCTGCTTTACGACGCCATTTGCCGCGTCTTTGGTAAAGGCAAAAACGGTGATGCCGTGGTCGGTGCAATGGTCGGCGTGCTGGTCTGCGCGGCATCGTATCTAGCTTGCCACTGGTTTGCCGGGCGAGCCGCATTTTTGCTCGTCGGCGCGATGATGGCGACTGCCATGAGCTCCAATGTGTTTTTCTGGATCATTCCCGGGCAGCGTAAGGTGGTCGCAGCCATCAAGGCTGGTGAGCCAGTAGAGCCAGTGCACGGCTGGCGCGGCAAGCAGCGCAGCGTGCACAACACCTACTTCACCCTGCCGGTGCTGTTTGCGATGCTCAGCAACCACTACAGCTTTACCTGGAGCCATCCGCAGAACTGGCTGGTGCTGATTGTGATGATGTTTGCGGGCGCTGCGATTCGCCAGTTTTTTGTGCTGCGGCACGGCTACAAACTGGGCCGCAACCGGCACCCGTTGGCTTATGCGTTGGTCGGCGTGGCCGTCATAGCTGGCACCATCATGTGGATGGCACCAAAGCCGGTTGCTACTGAATCAATAGCTGCCAGCTCAAGTAAATTAGGGGCTACATCCTCATTTGACTATGAAAAACTGCAACCTGTGCTGGCCCAGCGCTGCTACCAGTGCCATGGCGAGCAAGTGCAAATGAAAAATGTCCGGCTCGACTCAAAGGCCCTTATCAAGCAGCACGCCCAGTCAATCTACCAGCAAGTGGTGGTCAGCAAAATCATGCCGATGAACAATGCGACGGGTATTACCGAGGCTGAGCGTTTGCTGGTCAAGCAGTGGTTTGAGGCGGGGGCAAAAGTTGACTGATTGATTTGGCTGGTCGGCCCACCCATGTTCGCCAGTGCAAAGACTATCGCACTGATCTCACTTGCCTCCTCCATTGTGGGAGGCGCACAGAATGTTTTGCGTGGTGTGAACAAGCTGCAGATTGCTGATGACGCCGCTTGCATCAAGCAGGTTATAAATACCAAAGATCGAAGTTGTTTTTGGCCGACCAAGGAATGTCGTTGGTCTTACGATAGGCCTTGTTGGTTTTATGAGGGTCGACTATCCGATGCGCTTTCGTTGAGCTTGGCGTAATCGCGGGTCCAGCCCTTGCAATCTTCGTGCGTTTGAAGTCGTCTGCGCCATCATGGCCAGGTCAAGTCCAAACCAAGCATCCTGGTAAAGGCGAAGGTGCCGTAGCCCAAGACAAGGAGCGATAGCAAGAAGACTGCAGCTACCTTGCCACCCGCGCGTAGCAACGCGCGCATGTCCCTCTCTTTCCCCTTCGACCCTTGATCGTAATGCCACTTGATGGCGAAGAACATGCCCGTGCCAAACACGAGAACCTTGAACGTAACGAGAACTACAGGAATCCATTCCATGATTTTGAGTATTTCCAGGCTGTCAGGAGGTCTA
>JANXTM010000242.1 GCA_025352405.1 Polaromonas sp. | reverse complement strand
CCCGGCACGCTGTTCATCGACTGCACCGCGTCGGCTGTCCGCTTCATGGAACCGGTTCCGGTGTTCCAGCCCCGCAAGATCGTTGTACAGCTGTTGCGTGCACCGCTGGTCGCGTTCAGTGCCGCGCTCACAGCATATGTCGAATCTCACTACGACGACGAGGCTCAAAAAAACCGTCTGTGCCAACCCGTGCCCTTCCCGCGCAGCACAGCAGACTACCCACGTACGATGGCCGTCACCATGAGCAATCAGGTCCAGTGGGGTCAGGATGCCGCTCTGCGTCAGTGGATCCGTAATTGTCGGCTTGATGCGTTTGGCCGCCTCACCAGTAGCGCGGATAAAACCGATGCCGAGAAGCAGGCCATCCTCGCCCGTCTCAAGATCCAGGGCCAGGCTGCGGCGGCCAATATGCCGCGGCTACTTGCAGCTGCTTGTAGCAACTGAGCTTGTCCTCACGCTCTATGCGGGCAGACGTCGCGCTTACTATTGATGACCTCAACACGGGTGCTCCCAGCGCGTCGATGTTTGTCGAGGCTGATGTCTACCGCTGCGGGCTGGTTTCGAGGCATCGATGTTATCGAATGCTTTATGGTGGCAAGGTTAGGCAACATCACTTGTCTTTAAAGCCACTTCCATTTCTTTGTGAATGACGGCTGTAAAGCCTTGTGGCCCACTTGCCAGTTCAACTGCTGCTAAAGAAATCTCTATGACAGGCTGGTTCCGGTCACTCGATCTTCTCGATAGCGCTCATCGAATCAAACCAAAATCGACCAGTTGCAGAGATGAGGATTTCTTTGAGCGGACGTTTGATCTATGCAGGACCGAGATGTTTGAGTAGCAAATTATTCACTGCGGTAGACGCCTGAAACACGGCGCCATGACCGATGTTGGCTAACTCGTGATAGTCCGCAAGCGGCACTAGGTTTCGAATCCGCGCGATGTGCGAAGCAGGAATATCCTCGTCATTGGTACCCCAAACCAAAAGAGGCTTTCGACCGGCCACCCCTAGGTTTTCATACACCGATGAATAGTTGCTGAGAGCGTCACTACGTAAGAAAGAAAGTAGCGCACGTTCAAAACCTGGCTGACTTGTCTGCTCCCGAAATAGATCGCCGTAGTGTTCGGCGTTTTTAGTACCGGCCCAAAGCTTTGAGGCTCGATACAAGGCCTTCTTCATCAAAACAAAGTGGAGGAAAAGATTGCCCAATATCGGGAGGCGGGAAATGCGGACGATGTGGTTGGCTTCGGCGAAGTAGAACACTGGGGAAATTAAAGCAAGTGTTCGAACTTTTTCCGGATGGTGAGCCGTAAAGTTTGCTGCAGTGGCGCCCCCAAAGGAAAACCCAACCAAGTGTGCTGGCTCAGTCAGCCCCAGTAAATTGAGAAGATCAAGCAATTGACTGCAAAATAAGTTCCTATCGTAATCAACCGCCGGGCAGGCCGACTTTCCTTTGCCGTACATGTCGTAGCGCAAAACGCGAAAGCCGGCATTTGCGAGGACGAGAACCTGACGATCCCACGTCCACATTGGAATGGAGCCGCCGTGCAGAAGTACGACCAGTGGTCCCGTTTCAGGCCCTGTCAGTTCGTAATTAGTATTCCCATAAGACAATTGGATAGATTTCATTTTCGCCTACATGTAATCAAACAAACCTAAATGGTCCGCCGTGTTCATCGTCCGCTTTGGACTTCTAGGCCACACACGCAACCGCTGTGAACATGACCAGCGCACCACTTTCCCCGTCAATTTGCCGGAAGCCATCTAGTGCGGGTTGCCACCAATGAGTGGAATTTTCTGCGCCAACAAATTTGTCCTGGCATCAATGGCACCCAGGACGGGTCCGCCAGGGTTCTTTCGCAAGGCCGTGTAGTGCTCACCGTTCTTGGCGCTTTAGTCGACCATGTCAGCGCGCCGACACCCTCCATCACAGCAGCGACCTTGCCCGATTTAGCGTTCATGGCGGTGATGACCGCAGGCATGGCTTGCCTTCTAGAATTCTTGTGTGACTCCCTGTTCAATGGAAGTCACTCTTTTACTTTCTGTGCATGTTATTTTGAAAGGGAAAATTGTACTGCTGCCGGGGTTACGAAATTGGCGATATGCTTTGCCGACGTTCGCTTGTGCCAATAGTGAATCTCCCCTTGCGCACATTTTTATTCTTATTCTTGTTTCTGGCTACTTTTCGCCAGTGGCGATGGTCACCACGACGTCATTACAGATCACGCCTCAAGCCGCTGGATGACCTCTTCGAGGTTAATCTTCATTGCCTTCTGTCCTCAGGGTGTTCCAAAATTAGCGTGCCTTTGCGCCAGCGTCGTCTTTAAATGCCATTGCCAACGCGGGGAATACAACTCGAATGTCCGCTTTGGGATGAGCAGATCAAGCTGATGGAGTTCCGCTTTGTCGTCGCAAGCTGCCGATTCATCGCAACCATTGAATGGCTGGATTTAGTATAAAGCTGCCGACCAACCGGGTTTCTCGACCGGTAGCTCTAAACCGGCATCTAGTGGCCCTACTGCCGCTCACTGAATCTGACCTACTGCTTGTTAGCGCACCCACCTAAGCACCAACCACTTGCTGCCGATCTGTTTACGGAACTCATCCTCGCGCACACGGTGATGCGGCGCTCATCGCGTTCGGGCGATACAGACGACAACTGAGTAGGCTCGGCGGAAAAGAAGCGACTGCTGCCGGAATTCAGGCAGCAGACCATCACTTGCTGGAACACCCACACATTTGATAGCTTGGTTGCTTACAACAAGGAGCAACATGAAAGCATCGAAACCCGCCAAACCCTCACGCGCTGCGAGGTACCTGCAAGGCGCCCGCCCACATCAGCCAGACGCGCCCGCCCGCTACGTGGTGGACTACATGGACCATGCCCTGTTGAATTCCACCCAGAATTGACCCCGTAAGGGCCGATATTTTCATTGAAATTTGACCCCTGTTAGAAAGTCTGTGCATGCCAAGTTATGCACAGGAGACAGGAGTGATCAAAGTGGG
>JANXTM010000139.1 GCA_025352405.1 Polaromonas sp. | reverse complement strand
CATGATGTGCCAGCCAATCGGCGCGTTTTTCATGCCCACACCCAATAGCAGCCAAAGGCCGCTGACCAGCAAAATAGCAATGGAAATCCAAACCTGCGCAAAAAATCGTCGTAAAACCTGGGCTATCAGCGGCAAGCGCTGTGGTGGTGCAAGCTGTCCTGCAAGCGCACTGCGCAATGCAAACAGCATGAACGCCACCCCGCCCAGCCAGACAATGGCCGCAGCAATGTGTAAAAATTTCATCAGGGCCGACATGGTGGGGCTTTCAAAACAAGTGGTTGGCAAGCCTGAAACAGGGGGGGCGGTTGCTGTGTTGCTGCGGTTGCACGATTGTGGCCGGCACCGGAACTTATCGCATGAAGCGTTGGTTTTAAATTAGCCCCGCTACATGAACCACTTATTTCAAGCTGCGAAAATGCGAGTTGAAGGCGCGCTATGTTTCTACGTATAATCAGAGGCTTGATTGAATACGGAACTGTGAACGGGCTGTAAATTTCAGGTAACTCTTTTTACTGCGTAGCGTGTAACTTTCCCGTAATTTGTGACGTTCAAAATGACGAGCCCGGTAAAAAAAATTTTAGCAGGGTCTGTGACAAATCAGGCAGACACTGAAATAGATGGTGCGGAAGACGAAAATTTCAAGCCCTTGACCCGAGAAGAAGCGCTTAAGCTTCGCAGCGCAAACCCAGTCGTTTCCCCGTGGGTCGTGTTATCGGGTCAATTGGTGGTTGGTTTTTTGGTGGCGTGTGTTGCATGGGCCTTGACTGGCAGACAAAATGCAGGTTGGTCTGCGCTGTACGGTGCGCTGGCAGTAGTCATACCAGGCGCGTTATTTGCGCGAGGGTTGATGAGTCAGTTCTCATCTCTAAATGCCGTCACCGCAGGGTTCGGTTTTTTTGTTTGGGAAGCGATGAAGATTTCTTTGAGTGTGGGCATGCTGTTTGTCGCACCACGGTTGGTCGCAGATCTGGACTGGTTGGCAATGCTAATCGGTTTAATCGTGACTCTGAAAGTGTATTGGTTGGCGCTTTTGATGCGTCCTAAACGAAAAATTGTTTAAAGAGTTAACAATGTCCGCAGAAGCAAACGCTCCGACCGCTAGTGAATATATTGTTCATCACCTGACGCATTGGCAAAACAAGCCACAGACCGAAATCGTCGATTTCACAGTTTTCAATATTGACTCGCTGCTTCTTTCGATTTTGCTGGGTGTCGTGACGTGTTTCTTTTTGTGGAAGGCTGCTCGCCGTGCCACCTCTGGTGTGCCGGGCCGCTTTCAGGCCGCCGTTGAGATTTTGGTCGAAATGGTCGAATCCGAGGCCAAGGGTATTGTTCACAACGCCAAAAGTCGCAAGCTAGTAGCGCCATTGGCGTTGACCATTTTTGTCTGGATCTTTGCGCTCAATGCAATGGACTTGTTGCCGCTCGATCTGTTGCCGGAGATCTGGAAGTTGATCTATGGTGCCGCTGGCCACGACGTCAGCCACGCTTACCTGCGCAGCGTCCCCACGGCCGACTTGTCGGTGACCATGGGCATGTCGGTCTCCGTTTTGTTGATCTGTCTGGTTTACAACGTCAAAAACAAAGGCGTTGGTGGGTGGGCTCATGAGCTGGTTTCTGCGCCGTTCGGCACGAGTAAAAACCCTGTTTTTGCGGTCATTTTGGGTGTGGTGAATCTAGCCATGCAGTTGATTGAGTTTGTCGCCAAAACGGTTTCACATGGAATGCGACTGTTTGGCAATATGTACGCTGGCGAATTGGTGTTTATGCTGATCGCTTTGCTGGGCGGCGCTTGGGCATTTTCGTTTGAGCCTGCTGGTTTGATGTTGCTGCTGCTGCACATTGTGGCGGGCTGGGCTTGGGCTGTGTTTCACATCCTGATCATCACGCTGCAGGCTTTTGTGTTCATGATGTTGACTCTGGTCTACATCGGGCAGGCGCACGATTCGCACTGATCTTGCGTATTTACTTTCGGTTTGTTTGGGTTTTTTCTTTTTTTTGTATCTTAAGGAGTCATCATGGAAGTCATTAGTTTTGTTGCCCTCGCTGCCGGCCTGATCATTGGTTTGGGCGCATTGGGCGCTTGTATCGGTATCGGCATCATGGGTAGCAAGTATCTTGAAGCTGCCGCACGTCAGCCAGAGCTGATGGGTGAACTGCAAACCAAGATGTTCTTGTTGGCTGGTCTGATCGACGCGGCTTTCATTATCGGTACCGGTATTGCATTGTGGTTCGCTACAGCCAACCCATTCTTGGCTCAAATCACGCGTCTGGTCAAGTAAGCGCTGCCTGAAAACCTCGCTTTGGGAGATTTACTGTGAACATTAATGGAACTCTGGTGGCGCAAGCCATCGTCTTCGCATTGCTGGTGCTGTTCACGATGAAGTTCGTGTGGCCGCCCATCACGGCTGCATTGGATGAACGTGCTAGCAAAATCGCCGCTGGCCTCGCCGCAGCAGACAAAGCCAAATCTGAACTCTCTGTCGCCAACAAGCGCGTTGAGGAAGAGTTGGGTAAGTCGCGCAACGAGTCCGCTGTGCGTCTGGCTGAAGCCGAGCGCCGTGCGCATGCCATGATTGAAGAGGCCAAAGCCAAGGCAACCGAAGAGGGAGGCAAAATCATTGCCGCCGCTAAGGTTGAGGCTGAACAGCAAACTGTCAAGGCCCGTGAGACGCTGCGTGAGCAGGTTGCCGTACTGGCTGTCAAAGGTGCTGAGCAGATTCTGCGCAAGGAAGTCAATGCTTCAGTGCATGCTGACTTGTTGAGCCGCCTGAAGACTGAACTTTGAACGGACGGAAGCGAGCATCACTATGGCCGAATTAGCCACCATTGCACGTCCTTACGCTGAAGCGCTCTTCAAGACTGCCACCAGCGACCTGACCGGCACCGCCGTTTGGCTCGATGCGTTGGCGGCGATTTCTTCCAATGTTCAGCTACAGGCGTATGCGGGCAATCCCGGCGTCACAGCAGCGCAGACATTTGAAGTTATCTCAGGTGTGGCCGAGTCTCAGCAGATCCAGTTGCCAGAAGCTGCCAAAAACTTTTTGCGTGCTGTTATTGATAACGGACGCATCAATGTTTTGCCGGAAATCGCCAGCCAATTCCGCGCCTTGAAAAATGCGCAGAGCGGCTCGCTTGACGCTGTTGTTTACAGTGCCTTCGCGCTCGACAACGCAGCGCTGGCAGATCTGGCGATCACGCTTGAAAAACGTTTTGATAAAAAGCTCAACCTCAAGGTCGAGTTGGAGCCCGAATTGATAGGTGGCATCCGTGTCGTAGTGGGTGACGAAGTGTTGGACACTTCGGTCAGAGCCCGTTTAGAGCAAATGAAAGTGGCGCTGATTTCCTGACTCTCGCAATCCGCGCCGCGTCAAGTCTTCAGCCAATAAACATAGAAAGAAGGAAAGAGTCATGCAACTCAATCCCGCAGAAATTTCTGACCAGATCAAGAGCCGTATCGAAGGCTTGACCGCGTCCCTCGACATCCGTAACCAGGGCACCATTGTGTCGGTGACCGACGGTATCGTTCGTATCCACGGCCTCAGCGACGTGATGCAGGGCGAGATGCTCGAATTCCCCGCGACCGCTGATGGCACGCCGACCTATGGTCTGGCGCTGAACCTTGAGCGTGACTCAGTGGGTTCCGTGATTTTGGGCGAATACGAGCACCTGGCTGAAGGCGACATCGTCAAATGCACCGGCCGTATTCTCGAAGTTCCTGTGGGTCCCGAGCTGCTAGGCCGTGTGGTTAATGCCTTGGGTCAGCCGATTGACGGCAAGGGTCCTGTGAATGCCAAATTGACCGACGTGATCGAAAAAGTCGCGCCAGGCGTTATTGCCCGCAAATCGGTTGACCAACCCCTGCAAACCGGCCTGAAGTCCATCGATTCCATGGTGCCTGTGGGCCGTGGTCAGCGCGAACTGATCATTGGTGACCGCCAGACTGGCAAGACCGCCGTCGCAATTGACGCCATCATCAACCAAAAAGGCAAGGGCGTTTATTGCGTTTATGTCGCTATTGGTCAAAAAGCATCTTCGATTAAAAACGTCGTGCGCTCGCTTGAGCAAGCCGGTGCGATGGAGTACACGATCGTTGTTGCAGCTTCTGCTTCCGAGTCGGCCGCCATGCAATACGTCAGCGCTTACTCTGGCTGCACCATGGGTGAGTATTTTCGTGACCGCGGTGAAGACGCGCTGATCGTGTACGACGATCTGTCCAAACAGGCCGTGGCTTACCGCCAAGTCTCGTTGCTGCTGCGCCGTCCACCAGGACGCGAGGCTTATCCTGGCGACGTGTTTTATCTCCACAGCCGTTTGCTCGAGCGCGCAGCACGCGTGAACGAAAAATACGTAGAAGACTTCACCAAAGGTGCGGTCAAAGGTAAAACAGGTTCATTGACGGCACTGCCAATCATTGAAACGCAAGCTGGCGACGTGTCGGCCTTCGTGCCTACCAACGTGATTTCGATTACTGACGGTCAGATTTTCCTTGAAACCAGCCTGTTCAACGCTGGTATCCGTCCTGCGATCAACGCCGGTATTTCGGTGTCACGCGTCGGTGGCGCCGCCCAAACCAAGCTGATCAAGAACCTGTCCGGCGGTATCCGTACCGACCTGGCCCAGTACCGCGAGCTGGCTGCGTTTGCGCAGTTCGCCTCCGATCTGGACGAAGCTACCCGCAAGCAGCTCGACCGCGGTGCGCGCGTGACCGAATTGCTCAAGCAGTCTCAGTATTCGCCTTTGTCGATTTCCAACATGGCCGCCACGCTGTTTGCAGTGAACAAGGGTTTCATGGACGATATCGAAGTCAAGAAAGTATTGGCGTTCGAAACCGGACTGCATAGCTTTCTTAAAGACAAGAACGCAGCGCTGATGGCCAAACTGGAGGCCAACAAAGCCATGGACAAGGACGCTGAGGCGGAGTTGAACATTGCAGTGGCAGCATTCAAGAAGTCTTTCGCTTAATTCAACAGAAGTATAGCTATGAGCGCACTCAATACCGTGGGTATCCGACCCTCCAAACAGGGGCCGTGGATCTGGCTTTGCCAGTCCGCAGGCGCAGCGGCCCCCTCGGGGAGCAGCGCAGTACGCGTAGCGACAAGCGTGGAGGTCAATTAGATGGCAGCAGGCAAGGAAATTCGCGGCAAGATCAAGTCGGTGGAAAACACCAAAAAGATCACCAAGGCCATGGAAATGGTGGCCGCCTCCAAAATGCGCAAGGCGCAGGAGCGGATGCGCGCCGCCCGTCCTTACAGCGATAAAATTCGTAACATCACTGCCAACCTGTCGCAGGCCAACCCCGAATACACCCACGCGTTCATGGAGTCCAACGACACCAAGACCACCGGGTTTATCGTGGTGACGACTGACAAGGGCTTATGCGGCGGCTTGAACACCAACGTGCTGCGTGCAGTGACATCGAAGTTCAAGGATCTGCAGGCTGCTGGACATGAGGCGCAGGCGGTGGCTATCGGCAACAAGGGTTTGAGTTTTCTCAATCGCGTTGGTGTCAAGGTGGTGGCGCATGCAACGCAGCTTGGGGATAAACCACACCTCGACAAATTGATTGGCCCTGTCAAAGTGCTTCTCGATGCGTACGCTGAAGGCAAGATCAAAACGGTGTACCTGTGCTACACCAAGTTCATCAACACGATGCGCCAGGAGTCCGTTGTGGAGCAGTTGCTGCCCCTGACGGCTGACCGCATGCAGGCCGACAAAGACCAGCATGGTTGGGATTACATTTATGAGCCCGATGCCCAGACCGTGATTGACGACCTGTTGGTGCGTTATGTGGAAGCATTGGTTTATCAAGCTGTCGCGGAAAACATGGCGTCTGAGCAGTCTGCCCGCATGGTGGCGATGAAAGCCGCAACCGACAACGCCGGCAGCGTGATTGGCGAGCTCAAGCTGGTGTACAACAAAACGCGTCAAGCGGCGATCACGAAAGAACTTTCGGAAATCGTCAGCGGTGCTGCAGCGGTTTAACGGTTGACGCCGCTACACCCGATTTAAAGATTAAAGAACGGAATAGGATCTCATCATGGCTCAGGCTCAAGGCAAGATTGTTCAGTGTATTGGCGCAGTGGTTGACGTGGAATTTGCGCGTGACCAGATGCCCAAGATTTATGACGCGCTCAAGATGGAAGGTTCAACCCTGACACTTGAAGTCCAGCAGCAGCTGGGTGACGGCGTGGTGCGTACCATTGCCCTGGGCACGTCGGACGGCATGCGCCGTGGCAACATGGTTTACAACACCGGCGCCAACATCACCGTTCCAGTTGGCAAAGCGACACTGGGCCGCATCATGGACGTGCTGGGTGCACCGATTGACGAGCGTGGTCCAGTAGACCAGACCCTGACTGCACCGATTCACCGGAAGGCACCAGCATATGACGAGCTAAGCCCATCGCAGGAACTGCTGGAAACCGGTATCAAGGTGATCGACCTGGTTTGCCCGTTCGCCAAAGGCGGCAAGGTTGGCCTGTTTGGTGGCGCTGGCGTCGGCAAGACTGTGAACATGATGGAACTTATCAACAACATCGCCAAAGCACACTCTGGTTTGTCCGTGTTTGCCGGTGTGGGTGAGCGCACCCGTGAAGGCAATGACTTCTATCACGAGATGGCTGACTCTGGCGTTGTGAATCTTGAGAAACTTGAAGAGTCCAAAGTTGCGATGGTTTACGGGCAGATGAATGAGCCACCAGGCAATCGTTTGCGCGTGGCGCTGACCGGCCTGACGATTGCCGAGTCTTTCCGTGACGAAGGTCGTGACGTACTGTTCTTTGTGGACAATATTTACCGTTACACACTGGCCGGCACCGAAGTGTCTGCGCTGCTGGGCCGTATGCCTTCCGCCGTGGGTTACCAGCCAACATTGGCCGAAGAAATGGGCCGCTTGCAAGAGCGCATTACGTCGACAAAAGTGGGCTCCATCACTTCTATCCAGGCCGTTTACGTCCCTGCCGATGACTTGACTGACCCGTCACCGGCAACGACTTTTGCCCACCTTGACTCCACTGTGGTGTTGAGCCGCGATATTGCCTCGCTGGGCATCTATCCTGCGGTTGATCCGCTTGACTCTACCAGCCGCCAGCTTGACCCCAATGTTGTGGGCGAAGACCATTACGCAACGGCACGTGCCGTGCAAGGCACCCTGCAGCGCTACAAAGAGTTGCGCGATATTATTGCGATTCTGGGCATGGACGAGCTGGCCCCTGAAGACAAGCTGGCCGTGGCGCGTGCCCGTAAAATCCAGCGTTTTCTGAGTCAGCCTTTCCACGTTGCTGAAGTGTTTACCGGTTCACCGGGCAAGTACGTCAGTCTGGCCGAGACCATTCGTGGCTTCAAGATGATTGTTGCTGGCGAATGTGACCACTTGCCTGAACAGGCGTTCTACATGGTTGGTACCATCGACGAAGCTTTTGAGAAAGCCAAAAAAGTTTGATGAAACGGCGCATTTGGGCGATTTGGATGGTGGCTGTATTGCATGTGCAGTGACACATTTTCACGCAGCGTCTAGCGACTGATCCCAACTGCTTGCTTTTTCAAAACTTTTTAATTTAAGGAACGTTCATGTCCACCATCCGAGTCGATGTTGTTTCTGCAGAAGAGCTGATCTTTTCTGGCGAAGCCAGGTTTGTGGCCCTGCCTGGCGAAGCCGGCGAGTTGGGTATTTACCCACGCCACACACCGCTGATCACCCGCATTAAACCTGGTGCGGTGCGCATTGAAAAGGCCGATGGCACGGAAGAGTTTGTATTTGTGGCTGGCGGCCTGCTCGAGGTGCAGCCCAACCTTGTCACAGTCTTGAGCGACACCGCCATTCGTGGCAAGGACCTCGACGAAGCCAAGGCCACAGCGGCCAAGGCTGCAGCAGAGGAAGCATTGAAGAATGCGAAAGGGGATATTGACATTGCGATGGCTCAGTCCGAGCTGGCGGTGATGGCTGCTCAAATTTCTGCATTGCGCAAATACCGTCAAAAAAAATGAACGGCGCCTACGGTTCACCAGGGTAAACGTGAATAAATTGCCAAAGCCTCAACTGTCTGGTTGGGGCTTTTTTCGTTGCGGTCTCCTACAATCGTGCTAAGGAAGTTCTTGAAAAACAACACCTATGAACAACATTGATAGAGAAAAAGCTGCACAGCTGCTCGTTACTCCGACCGACCTCGCTGACTTAAGCAAGGCCGATGCGCGCTCAGTGGTGAGCTTCATGAAGTTCGAGCGAGTGAAGGCTGGTGCAATTTTCATCGAAGAGGGTGAAGTTACCCACACCGATTTCATGGTGCTCATTCTTGAGGGTGATGTGTCGGTTGAAAGCGAGGCGGCTTCAGCGGATGGCGGCATTGTGATGTCCAATATTGGCCCCGGTAGCCTGATTGGTGAGATGGGTTTGCTCGATGGTGCACCGCGTTCTGCCAGCTGCACGGCGATGACCAATCTCGATGTGGCGGTGTTGTCACGCGAGGCCGTGCTGGAGCTGATCAAGGATAACCCGGCAGTAGCGGCGCGGCTCATGTTGGCCATCTCCAAGAGACTGGCGGATCGTCTTCGGGAGGCAAACCACAACATCAAGCTGTTAGGCGGGTTCAATATTTTGTTGCAGCAAGAACTGGATGTGCTCCAAGGCTCAGCGGAATGAGTTTCGGTCGTTGCGCCGCTTTAATTTCTCAGCGGCTGGTCAGCTCGCTGCAGCTTTGTCACCTGTGGTTTTTAATTCGCTCGGGTTCACCAGTTCCACAAGGTGCCATCGTGGGCCTGTCTGTTGACAGGTAGATAAGCCCGCTTGTAAGGGTACTTTGCCGCGAGGGTCTCGTTGATGTCGACACCGTGACCAATGGCCTCACCGGGATGCATGAAACCATCCGCGAACGTGTAGCTGTGCGGAAAGACCTCATCGGTCTGCTCGGTGTGCCGCATGTATTCCTGAATGCCAAAGTTGGGCACCCAGAGATCAAAATGCAGTGCCATGCCCATGCAGACCGGCGATAAGTCTGTTGCGCCGTGGCAGCCCGTGCGCACCTGATGCATGGCTGCGAAATCGGCAATCCGCCGCAAATGGGTAACGCCTCCGGCGTGCACAACCGTGGTGCGGATGTAGTCAATCAGCTGGTTTTTAATCAGGTCCTTGCAATCCCATATTGAGTTGAAAATTTCACCTACCGCCAGAGGAGTAGTGGTGTGTTTGCGGATCAACCTGAAAGCATCCTGGTCTTCTGCCGCGGTGGCGTCCTCCATCCAGAACAGGTGATGCGGCTCCAGTGATTTGCCAAGACGGGCCGCTTCTATTGGTGTCAGGCGGTGGTGTACGTCATGCAAGAGGTGAATGTCTGGCCCCACCGCATCACGTACGGCCGCAAATAGTTTGGGGGCGTGCAGCAAGTATTTTTCCGAGCTCCAGTCGTGTTCGCTGGGGAGGTCTGCGTCAGCAGGCTCATAAAACATCGTTCCCCGCCCGACGCCGTAAACCTTCTCCAGGCCAGGTACACCGCTTTGCGCACGGATAGCCTTGTAGCCCATCTCTTTGTAGCGGAGCACCTCCTCTACGGTTTGTCCAATGTCTTTCCCATTTGCGTGGCCATAAACCATCACACCGGTACGGCTCTTGCCACCCAGCAACTGGTACATCGGCATATTGGCGGCTTTCGCCTTGATGTCCCACAGCGCGGTATCCACCGCCGCGATGGCGCTCATGGTGACAGGGCCCCTGCGCCAGTAAGCGCCTTTGTACAGGTATTGCCAGATGTCTTCAATTTGATGTGCATCCCGACCAATCAGGCAGGGGATGACATGCTCTGTGAGGTAACTCACCACGGACAACTCGCGACCGTTCAGGGTAGCGTCTCCTATGCCCGTCAGGCCCTCGTCGGTTTCAATTTTCAGTGTGACGAAATTGCGGCCTGGTGAGCATACGATGACGCGGGCGTTGGTGATTTTCATGTTCGGAAACCTCGGTGTTGTGATTGTGCGGGGTTGAGGAAAACAGGCAGAGAAGATAAAGCGTTTTAGGCGTTTTAGCCGTTCCAGCCGAGGTGCCCGAGAAACTCACGCGTGCGCTCGCACGTTGGTGTCTCGAAAATGTGGGCTGGCGGCCCCTGCTCCACCACCTTGCCGTGGTCAAACACGACCACCCAGTTGGCAACGCGGCGGGCAAACGCCATCTCGTGGGTAACGACCACCATGGTCATGCCTTCTTCAGCCAGGCGTTTCATCACATTGAGCACCTCGCCGATGGTTTCCGGGTCCAGCGCCGAGGTCGGCTCGTCGAACAGCATCACTTCAGGCTCCATTGCCAGCGCGCGGGCTATCGCCACGCGTTGCTGCTGGCCGCCAGAAAGCCCACTCGGAAAGCTGTAGGCCTTGTCGGCCAGACCCACCTTTTCGAGCAGGCTCATGGCACGTTCACGCGCTTTGTCTTCGCGCATACCCAGAACTGTGAGGGGCCCGATAGCCACGTTATCTAACGCGTTCTTGTGGGGAAACAATTCGAAATTCTGGAAAACCATGCCCATGCGGCGACGCACCTTGCGCGCCTCGACCTCAGCGCTTGGCAGCGGAATGCCGTCAAACAACACGCGCCCGCCATCGACTGTCTCCAGCGCATTGGTGCACCGCAGCAAGGTGGATTTGCCTGATCCCGACGGCCCGATCAGGCACATCACTTCACCTTTGTTGACCTGCACCGACACACCGTCGATAGCTACAAAATCACCATAGAGCTTGCGCACGTTGTCGTACACCACAACGGGTGGTTGGCCTGCGCCACGGCGCTCGCCGTGCGTCACGTCGGCTGTTGTCATATTGTTAGCGTTGCTCATTCCTTGACCTCAAATTTTCGGTGAATCCAGTCCACCAGCTTGGCCTGCGGGTAGCCCATCAACCAGTAAATAACCGCCATGGCCGTGAGCATTTCAAGCACGCGAAAGCTCGACGAGCGAATTTGCAAGGCCACGTGCGCTAGTTCACCCACCGCTATGACGGAAACCAGCGATGTATCTTTGAAGAGCGACACCCAGGTGCTGGCCAACACCGGCAGCACCCGCCGCCAGGCCTGGGGGATGATGACCTTGCGCATAGCTTGCCAGCGACTCATGCCGACGGCCATGGCCGCCTCCATCTGCCCTTTGCGGATGGAGTTGATGCCAGCGCGAAAAGTCTCAGCGTTGTAGGCGGCCACATTCAGGCACAGCGCCATCAGGCCAGTCGCAAATGCCGAGAACTCGATGTGCAAAAACACCGGCATCACATAGAACGCCCAGTACACGACCAGAAGCAGCGGCAGGTTGCGAAAAAATTCGACAAACCAAAGCGCTGCTGTAGACAGAACGCGTGAGCGCGACAGCCGCATCAGCGCCAAGACAATGCCGGCAGGTACCGCAACCAGCATGGTCAGCACCGTCAACAGTACGGTGACGCCCGCGCCCTGGGCCAGGTCCCAACGGTGAGTCCAGACGATGCTCCAGTCCAGCGTCATGAACGCCCCAGATGCGCGATGCGCTGGTAAAGCCGGTCAATCAAGCGCGAGCCCGGGAAAAGGATAATGAAGTAAATCACCATGACGGTGGTGAAAACCTCGATTGGCCGATAGCTCTGGCCGGCGATGGTTTCTGCACGCTTCATCAGTTCGGGTACCGCAATGACGGCGGCAATGGCGGTGTCCTTGATGGTGATGGACAGGACGGAGCCGAACGACGGCAGCATGCGCACCATGGCTTGCGGCAGCACCACTTTGCGCACAATTTGTGCGCGTGACATACCCAAGGCCAGGGCCGCACGTACTTGGCCTGGGCGGATGGACTCGATGCCAGCGCGTACGATTTCGGCGACATAAGCGGCGATATGCAGCGTCAGAGCCATCAGAGCAGCCCAGAAGGGGTGAAAGCTGATGCCCGTGAGGATAGGCACCGCAAAGTAAAACCACACCAGGATGACCAGCACGGGGATGGCGCGCTGGGTGTCAATGTAAAAAACAATCGGCATGCGTAGCCAGGCCGGGCCATACACCCGGCCTAATCCAAGCGCGGTACCCAGTACCAAGCTGCCGGCGGCGGTCAGGATCGACAGCAACAGGGTCATGCCCACACCACCGAGCAAGTACTGCCAGCTGTCCAGCAGGGATGAAAAATCAAGTTCCATGAAGGCGAGTCCGTTTGGGTAAACGGGTGCGGGCGGACACAATTGTCTGGCCGCACCTGTCCCAGTCCAATTACATCGTGTTGATGATGCGGGCTTCGTCCGCGTCCAGCTTGGGCTTCATGGTGTCGTTGACCGACTTCAGCCAGTTGAAATATTCTGGCTGGTTCTTGTCAATGGCCAGGCCGATGGGTGTGGCCATCTCGGTGCTTCCCTGGCAATTGTTGCCATCGGGAAGCGCTTTGAGGCCCTTGACCTTGCGGTTCAGCGCCGCCCATGGCACCCGGTTAATTGGCGTCACGTCGGCGCGCTTGGCCATGATTTCTTCGACCGGTGCGGCCGTTCCGGCGGTAGAGACGCCGCGCAGCTTGGCATTCGGAAAGCGTTTTTTAACCCAGTTTTCCTCACCACCGCCAGTGAAGTAGGCAACCGTGACGTCCGGGCTGTTGAATTCATCAATCGACTTCGCGTTGGCGACCTTGGGGTTGTCGGCCCGGCCAAACACGCAAAGCGCTGTGGCGGAGTAGGTCACAAAATCAACCACCTTGAGCCGCTCTGGCGTAACGGACAGCGGCGATATCGTCATGTCAGCCTGGTTGGACGCCAGCACCGGCACCTTGGTTTCATGTGACACCGGTACGGCTTGCAATTTCACCCCTAGCAACCGTGCATATTCGTTGGCCAGAATCCACGCCGGGCCGCCCCAGGCATCACCCGAACTGGTGGTGTTCTCCACAAGCCACGGCGGGTTGGACAGGACTGCTGCGCGCAACACGCCTGCTTTCTTGATGGCGTCGATGCGGGCGCTGGTGCCGGGCGCTGGCACGGCTTGGGCAAAAGCCTGACCAGCAAAGGCGGCTATAAAAACTCCGGCGGCCAATGCGGCCAAATGTTTGTGAAATAAAAAACTTGTCATAGTTGTTTCCTGAAGTGACACGCCAAGTCCCGGCGCTGGTTGTTAAGTCGAGGTCTTGTTGTTGGTCAGCGCCACGCCTGTGCGAACTCGCTGATGACGCGCTCAAGGTGGGCGCGCATTGCGGCGCGTGCGCCTTCGGCATCGCGCGCCAGCAAAGCGCTGAAGACACGCTGGTGATCTTCCTGCGACGCCGCCCGCAGCGCGGGTGAGTGAAAGTGCGCTTCCATTTGGGTCCACAGCGGCCCTCGCGCGTGGTCCCACAATGCGGTAACCATTTGCAGTAAGACGCTATTACCCGTCGACTCGGCAATGCGTAAGTGAAACAGGCGGTCGGCCGATGCGTTGGCTAATTTATCGTCCATGTGCTCACGCATGGCGGCCAGCGCCGTAAAAATTCTATCCAGGTCGGCATCCTGTCGGGTTACAGCGGCCACTGAAGCGATTTCTGATTCGATCAGGCAGCGCGCCCGCAACACCTCAAAAGGGCCAGGCCCAGTTTGCGGCATGAAAACCGGTGATTGGCTGCCAGGCAGCTGGCCCACATAGATACCGGAACCTCCGCGGACCTCGACCGCCCCCTGAAGCTCCAGCGCAATGATGGCTTCGCGCACCGAGGTTCGGCTGACGTCAAAGCGCTCGGCCAGCGCACGCTCGGAAGGCAACCGTGCGCCCGACGCGAATTCACCCTTGGTGACTAACTCAAGAATCTGCGTCGCCAGTTTTTGGTAAGACCGGTCTGCAGCCGGGAGTGGAGGAGTCACCGCTGCAGTTAGGGGCGATGGAGAAGTTTGAGATGCCATGTATAAAATTGGTTTGACCACATTTTGAATGGTGTGCCAGATTTACATATCGTGGTTTACCACTATCGTATTTGTGTTTTTGATCCCTAAGATGACTCAGGCGCCGAAAAGCACATGAACAGCCACGCATGCAAACGTGGCCATTCATAACGGCGGAGTTTTATGAGGCCCGACATAAATCGTTGTGAAGTTGTTTCACGGGATTGGCGGGCGGCTCGCTTTGCCGCAACTATCAGGAGACACACAAATGAAGATCAAAAAGACATTACCCGGCGCGTTGGTCGGCCTGCTGTGCGCTTTGGGGCTCACCGCTGCGCTGTTCACCCGGCCGGCGCACGCCCAAACGATCAATGTGGTCGACGTGGGGGGTGCTTTGGCGCTGTTGCAGGATGCCATCGAGTCTTACAAAACAGTCAACCCCAACGTGAAGTTCACTTTCACCAAGGCGCCAGCGCCTGAGCTGCCCAGCAAGCTCAAGGCCATGCAGGCCGCCAACCGCACTGACATCGACCTGGTGCTGGGTGGCAACGACATTTTGGCGGCCGGCATCCAGCAAAAACTCTGGACCCGAATGCTGCCCGAGCAAGACAAGAAATTTCCGGGTGTGCTGGGCAACTACCACCCACAAGCGCAAAAAATGCAAGAGCTGGCACAGGGCGAAGCCTTGGCCGTGGTCTTCATGACGGGTGGGCCGTTTTTGCAATACAACCCCGACAAGGTCAAGCAGCCACCGACCAGCCCGCAGGAGCTGCTTTCGTGGTGCAAGGCTAATCCGAACCGGTTGATTTACGCGCGTCCCGCCAATTCAGGGCCAGGTCGGGCCTTCATGATGGGCCTGCCCTATTTGTTGGGTGACAAGAACCCCAAAGATCCAGTCAACGGCTGGGAAAAAACCTGGGTCTACCTGAAGGCGTTGAACACCTGTATCGAGTACTACCCCACCGGTACCGGCGCGGTCATGAAAGAACTCGGGCAGGGCTCGCGTGACATCACGCCCAGCGTCACTGGCTGGGACATCAACCCACGCGCCCTGGGCATCGTACCCAAGGAATTCAAGATCGTCGCCTTCAAAAATTTCACCTGGATCAACGACACCCAATACATGATGGTCCCCAAGGGCGTAGCTGCCGACAAGATGCCGGTGGTACTGGATTTGATGGCCTACTTGCTCAAGCCGCAGCAGCAGGCGCTGACCTGGGATAAAGGCTATTTTTACCCCGGACCGGCGGTCAAAAACGTGCCTGTGACGATGGCCCCCAAAGAAAGCCAGGATGTGATCAAAGAGTTCGGCCGGCCTGAGTTTGCCGAGTGGACAACCAAGCAACCGCATGCCCAGCCGCTGGACGCCGAAGCGATGGTCAAGGCCTTCCGCATTTGGGATCAAGAAGTTGGCGCCCAAAAGTTCAAGTGATCACCTGATAGCTGCATATTAATGAACCATAACTTCAGCAATCTAAAGCTGCACCAGGTCACCCGCCGTTTCGGTGGCGGCCCCGGTGCAGGCAAAAAAGGCAGCCCGCCCGTGCATGCCGCGCTGGACGGGCTGACGCTTGATATCGCCAGGGGTGAATTCATCGCCTTGCTCGGCCCCTCGGGCTGCGGAAAATCCACCGCGCTCAACTGTATTGCTGGCCTGATGGCGTTGTCAGACGGGCAGATATTGCTAGACGACAAGCGGATTGATTTGCTGCCACCCGAAGAGCGCGGCTTTGGTATGGTGTTTCAGAACTACGCACTTTTCCCGCACATGACCGTAGCGAAAAATGTAGGTTTTGGTTTGTTGATGCGCGGACTGTCGCAAAAGGACATTGACCAGAAAGTTGGCCAGGCACTGGACCTGGTGCAGCTCGGCGTGTATGCGCAAAAGCTTCCAGGTCAACTCTCGGGCGGGCAGCAGCAGCGTGTGGCCATTGCGCGGGCCATTGTTATTGAGCCGCCACTGATTTTGATGGATGAGCCGCTGTCAAATCTCGACGCGAAATTGCGGCTGGAAATGCGGACTGAAATCCGCAGAATCCACAGCGAACTCGGCCGCACCACGCTTTACGTGACGCACGATCAGGATGAGGCGCTGTCGTTGGCCGACCGCATTGTGGTCATGAAAGACGGCGTTGCGCAGCAAGTCGGCACACCGCAGATGGTCTACAGCGAGCCGAAAAACCTGGCGGTCGCGCGCTTCATGGGCTACCGCAACGAGCTCCGGCTGGATTTAGTGGAGCAGCGTGATGGCATCGCACATCTCGCCGGGCCAGGCATCGTTGTAACCGGAACCATCAGCGGCGTACTCTGTGCAAAAGTGGTGGCGGCGATACGTCCCGACGACTTCACCATCGTGCCAAATACATCGGCGGCGGAGAACACTTTGACCGCTGTGGTTGAGTCGATCGAATATTACGGACGCGAAACCTTGTTCATGCTGCGCACGCTGGACCGCACCCCGCTTTTTGTGCGCACGCAGGGCCGGGCCCGCGTCGGCGAGAGCTTGACGGTGTCGATACCGCGCGAGCGCATTCTGGTGTACCCATCGGAACAAGCGTCATGATTCAAAACTCATCAGGTATGCCCGGCAGCCGCTGGAAGGACCCGGTGTTCTGGATGCTGGCCCCAGCCACACTGTTCATACTGCTGGTGTTTGTCTACCCATTTCTTGATGGACTAATCTTGTCTTTCCGTCCCCTGAATGGTGGCGGGGCGTTGGCCAACTACATTACTTTTTTTAATGATCAAAATCTGTGGCGCACCATAGGCACCACGATGGAGCTGGCGTTGCCTGCGACCATCATCAATGTCTGCATTGCAGTGCCACTGGCCTACCGCTTGCGTCAGAAAACGCCGTATCAAAAAATCGCCACAACCATCATCACCATTCCATTGACGCTGGGTACGGTATTGATTGCGCAGGGCATGCTGAGTTACTTCGGGCCCAACGGCTGGTTCTCGCAGTTCGCGCAGTTTCTGCACCTTTACGAGGGCCCGATAAGGCTGACGCACAACTACTGGGGGGTTCTGATCTCGCTGGTGATTGCAGGCTTTCCATTTGTTTTCTTGCTGGTGCTGTCATACATCACCGGTATAGATCCGGTCTTGCCGCGTGCAGCAGCCACATTGGGTGCCAATCCGTTCCGGCAATTCCGGTATGTCATATTTCCCCTGCTGCTGCCCGGCTTGGCGATGTCTTTTTCGCTGTCGTTTGTGCAGGCATTTTCAGTGTTCCCGTCGGCTGTTCTGCTGGGCGCACCGTCCGGGCCAACACGCGTCATATCGATTGCCGCTTATGAAGCGGCGTTTGAAAATTATGACTACTCCATGGCCTCGTCCATCGCCATGATCATGGGTGTTGTCCAGCTTGGTGTGGTGGCGCTGGTATTGGGCTTGCGGCGCATGGCCTATCGCGGACCCGTCACAGGAGGAAAAGGATGAGCACGCTTTCACTCTCCAGCAGATTCAGGAGAAAGCTGCCCGACCATTGGGGCGCCAGCGTCTGGAACGCCAGCGTCATCGGCGTGATGACTTTCTTTTTGCTCAACGTTGCCCTGATCGTGGCTTCTGTAGCCACCAGTTCGATTGCCCGGCGCTGGTTTAACACCTGGCTTCCAGACGGCTACACGCTAAGTTGGTATCTGGCCGCCTGGAAGGAATTTCAGCTTGGCAGTGTGCTGCTGGTCACGATCCAGATTGTTCTTGCCGTGGTCGTGCTTGCGGTGCTGATCGGTGTGCCAGCCGCCTATGCGTTGGCGCGGCGCGATTTTGCGGGCAAGCGTCTTCTGATGGGCTTGTTCCTGTTGCCCCTCATGATCCCGCCGATTACCTACGGCATACCCCTTGCCACGGTGATGTATCAGCTCAACCTCGCCGGTACCCTGACAGGCGTGATCATTGCTAATTTATTGCCAGCGCTGCCGTTTGTGATTTTGGTAATGACCCCCTTCATTGAGCAAATTGACACCAACCTTGAATCGGCCGCAAGGGTGTTTGGTGCGCGCAGCACGCAAGTGTTCCGTTACGTACTGGTGCCACTGCTGATGCCCGGTATTTTGGCGGCATCGCTGCTGGTATTGGTGCGAACCATCTCGATGTTTGAGTTGACCTTTCTGACGGGTGGGCCCAGCACACAAACGCTGGTGGTGGCGCTGTACTACGCCGTGTTTGCTGCGGGTGTCAGGGCGCCGCAATCGATTGATGCGATGGCGATCGTCTACATGGCCGTTACCTTGACCTGGCTGCTGATCGCCATGCGTTTTGTCAGCCCCACGCAACTTGTTTCGCGGGTGCGAGAGCATCCTCAGGGCGCCTAGTATGGCAACAGAAAAGAGTACCCCACAGCCCACCCGGCTGTGGCTGCTGGAACACGTTTGCCCTTACTGGTGCGAACGCATAGTGGACCCGCAAGGCGGGTTTTATGAGTCGCTCAACGCGCAGGGGCAGGCCAATAAATTGCCGCTGAAGACCGTGCTCAACCAGGCACGCCTGACCTACGTGTTCAGTCACGCATCAGTGTTGGGCGGTGATGACAGCTTGCGCCGTGCGGCAGACTATGGCTTTGATTTTTTGCAGCGTGCCAGTGTTGTCAATGGGCACGTTAACGGTTGGCCACGCGCCATGAGTGCTCTGGGTGAAGTACTGGACCCGGCACGCGATACCTACGACCAGGCATTCGTTATTTTTGCCATGGCCTGGTACTACCGTGCCAGCGCTTCGCAGGAAGCCCTGCATCTGGCGGAGCAAACCTTCGAATTTCTCGAAACCCGGCTGGCTGATGCAGAGCTGGGCGGCTTTTTTGAAGAGTACCCGGCGACCGGCAAGCTGCCGAGACGACAAAACCCGCACATGCATTTGCTCGAAGCCGTGCTGGCCATGCATGCTGCAACCGGCCAGCAGATCTGGCTTGACCGTGCGACCCGCCTCATCACCCTGTTCAGCAGGATTTTCTTTGACGAAAAGACCGGTTCATTGGCTGAGTTTTTTGATGCGGCATGGACGCTTGCCGATGACGCACCCGGGCTGCTGCGTGAGCCTGGGCACCAGTTTGAATGGGTGTGGCTGTTGCAGCAATACCTGCAGCAAGCCACCGATTTAACGCCTGACATCAGGGACAACCTGCAAGGCCACGCTGACCGGCTTTTTGAGTTTGGCAGCCAATACGGTATCGACATTACCGGCCCCCTGCAAGGCCTGGTGTTTGATGCTGTTACGGCCGATGGGCAGGCTATTGCCACCAGCAAGCTGCTGTGGCCGCAAACCGAATACATCAAGGCCTGCATTGCCCGCTTCGAGGTGACACATGACGCGGGCTACAGGTGGCAGGCGTTTGCGCACGCAGACCTGATGCTGATCCATTTTTTCCGTAGCGATGGTGCCAATTGGGTGAACCATATCGCGCGTGACGGCACGCCGCTGGTCAGCGACACGCCGTCGCGCGTGCTGTACCACCTGTTTCTGGCGGCCTCTGAGTTAATCCGAATGGATGAGTCGTGATTACCGACCCACTCCCGGTCTTGTGCCAAAACACACTGAATCAGCCAGCCCTTCAGGGCATAGCCATTCCAGCCTATGAAAGATATGGCTTGGTGCCCGGAGTCGTCCACCTTGGGTTGGGGGCTTTTAACAGGGCGCACCAGGCGCTGGTGTTCGATGACCTTCTGGCCAGTGGTGACACTCGCTGGGGCGTGCTGGGCGTGGCTACCCGTTCACAGAAACTTGCCGACACGCTGGCTGCACAAGATGGTTTGTATGCCGTCAGGCTGGCCAATGCTGCGGGCACCGCGTGGCGCGTGGTGGGCGCCCTGATGCAAACATGCGCGGCAACCCGTAAACCAGGCATGGTTCACGCAGCCATTGCCAACCCGGCCACGCGATGGGTCACAGTGACCGTCACTGAAAAAGGCTACGACCAAAGCCTGGCAGCGCTGCTGGTTGAGGGTTTGCGCCAGCGTCTTGATGCCGGTTTGGGCGGCTTGACCGTGGCCTCGTGCGACAACCTGAGCCACAACGGCGACAAGCTCAAAGCCTTATGCCTGGCGACCAGCACCGACCGTGTTTTTTCTGACTGGTTGACGCGCACCTGCCGCTTTCCCAACAGCATGGTCGACCGCATCGTGCCCGCCGCAACAGCCCAGTGCGCGGAAGAAGCGGCAGCCGCGCTGGGTGTGCGCGACAACGCCGCCCTTTTTTCGGAAGTCTTCTGGCAGTGGGTGATTGAAGACAACTTTGTAGCGCCTGAGGATGGCCGCGTTATTTCAAGCGCTGGCGTGACGGTGGTCGCTGATGTCGGGCCGTACGAAAATGCCAAACTCCGCATGCTCAATGGCAGCCACTCAGCGCTGGCCTGCATTGGCATTTTGATGGGGCTGAACACGGTTTTTGACGGCGTGTCGCACCCCGGCC
Source organism: Polaromonas sp. (assembly GCA_025352405.1). GTDB lineage: Bacteria > Pseudomonadota > Gammaproteobacteria > Burkholderiales > Burkholderiaceae_C > Polaromonas. The sequence continues at coordinate 4,752 of JANXTM010000139.1, read as the reverse complement.
TGCAGCGTTTTATACGCCAGCTTATGCGGGTGGAGGTGATGCCGCATCTGACGCGTCCGGCACTGCCTGAATACGGCGAGGCCCTGCTGCAACGCTTTGCCAACCCCGAGGTTAAACATGGCCTGCACCAGATCGCCAGCGACAGCTCCCAAAAAATTGGCCTGCGCTGGGTGCCGTCCATCGCGGCACAACTGCAAGCGGGCGCATCGGTTGACCACCATGCATTTGCAGCAGCTGCCTGGATGCGTTACTGGCTGGCCGAAGACGAGCAGGGCAGGCCGTATGCGATCAGCGATCCTCGGGCTGCAGAACTGACGCAGCTGGCGCGAACGCACCAAGGCAGCATGGAAGACATGGCCATTGCATTTCTTGCCGTGCGCGCTGTCTGGGGTGAAGCCCTCGGGCAGCATCCGGTCTTAAAGCGTGCGGTGGTGCACTGGCTGCGAGAGATCGCGGCCAAAGGAACTGAGGCCGCGCTGCAGGATTTTCTTGCCAGCCAAAGCGGAGCAGCCGACGGGTGCTGACCGGCGCGCTGCGCTGCTGGCGGCAGTCAGCAGCGCAGCGCTATTGCACCATCGGCTCGTTCGGCAGCTCGTTTATCCGCTGCCCGTCAGCCGTGACTGGAAAATACGCCACCAACAAAGCGGATACCTCTTCAAGCGCCTGGGTCAGGCCATCTTCAAATAAACGTTGCTGAAAATTGCCGCGCATACGGGCGACCATGGCCTGCCACTGCCCGGGGCTGATGTGCTGCGACAACCCCCGGTCGGCCACCACCTCTATGGCTTGCTCGGCCAGTTGCAAATACACCAGCACCCCGTTGTTGTGCGCGGTGTCCCAGACCCGCAGCTTGCCAAACAGCATCAGGGCACGCTGGCGAATCAGCTGATCCATGGTGAGCCCAGGGTTCAGGCGCCACAGGTAGCTCATGGGCAGGGCCGCTTCAACGCAGATGCGGATTTGCCCGCTGTGGCGTTGCTCGCTGGCAGCCACGCGGGCGGCCAGCCGCTGCAGAAGGTCTGGCGGAATGGCGCGCTGGGCATCAGACACGTCAAACCACAGATGGGCAAGCAGACGTTTGAGTTTGTAAAATGTCATGGACAAGTTCTTGTACTGTGCTGTCACCAGGTGTCACCAGCTGCCAGAGGCACCGCCACCGCCGAAATTGCCGCCACCGCCACTGCTAAACCCTCCGCCGTCGCCACCCGATGATGCCGGCCAGCCCGAGCCACCACCACCGCCGCTGCGGCCCAAGCCAGCGAAAGCGGCCAAGCTGACAAACAGCGCAAACAGCATTCCCAACACGGCGGCCCCGCCTGCCAGCAGCAGACTGCTGGTGAACACCCATGCCAGCACACCTACTGCGCCCCCGGTAGCCAGCGCGCCCAGTTTGCGCCCCAGCACGCCCGACAGCAAGCGCGCACCTATCGGCACCGCAAAAAACAGGAACACCGCCAGGTCTGTCCACTGAAAACCGTTTGCACCCTCACCGGACCGCGCGCGGGTGGCTTCCGGCAGCGCCAGGTTTTCACCGGTGACGCGGGCCATGATCTGGTCGGCCGCAGCGTTCAGCCCGCCAGCAAAGTCGCCTTGTTTAAAGCGCGGCGTCAGAGCGCTGTCTATGATTTGTTTGGCCGCCAGATCGGGCAGCGCGCCTTCGAGCGTCTTGGTGGTGGCAATGCGGGTTTTGCGGTCTGTTTTGGCGACCACCAGCAATACGCCGTCCCCGACGTCCTGGCGCCCGATCTTCCAGGCATCGCCGGCGCGCTGGGTGTAGTCGGCAATGTCCTCGGGTTGCGTGCTGGGCACCATCAGCACCACGATCTGCGTGCCGCGGGCCTGCTCAAAAGCGGTGAGTCGGGCGTCAAGCGCTTGCAGCTGTGCGCTGTTGAGCGTGCCGGTGGTGTCAGTCACATGCCCCGTTAGCGCAGGCAACGGCTTCAGGGCTTGCGCCGACGCGGGCTGCCCGCCCAGCAAGGCCAGCCCCAATGCAAACACGAAGGCCAACCTTTGTACTACTAAATAAATAGCAGATAGCCCTCGTAGTTGTTGCTTCAAAGGCATGTTTAGTGTTTATTTTTTCTCAAAACTAACAGCTGGCGGCAGTGCAATCTGGGCTTCATTTTGAACCGTGAAGTTCGGCTTGACGCTGTAGCTGAAGACCATCGCTGTCAGGTTGTTCGGAAAGCTGCGCGTCAGCACGTTGTAGGCCTGCACGGCCTGAATGTAGCGGTTGCGCGCCACCGTGATGCGGTTTTCGGTGCCTTCAAGCTGCACGCGCAGGTCTTGAAAGCCCTGGTTGGCCTTGAGGTTGGGGTAATTCTCACTGACCACCAGCAGGCGCGACAGGCTGGATGTCAGCTCGCCCTGCGCCGCCTGAAACTTTTCGAAAGCCTCGGGGTTGTTCAATGTCTCGGGTGTGACCTGCATCGAGGTGGCCTTGGCCCGTGCCTCGACCACTTTGGTCAGCGTGTCTTGCTCAAAGGCCGCTTCGCCCTTGACGGTGGCCACAATGTTGGGCACCAGATCCGCCCGCCGCTGGTACTGGTTCAGCACTTCAGCCCAAGCTGATTTTGTCTGCTCGTCCAGGCTCTGAAACTGGTTGTAGCCGCAGCCGGTCAACAACACGCTGGTGACCGCTGCAAACAGTAGGCTGAAAAAACGGGATTTCATAGGGGTGCTCCTTCACGACAAGCTGCAACAGTAACATAGTCAAATGCCGTCTTCAAAGCTTGCCCCAACCCGTGATGCCGTCCAAAGTCTGGCCGCCAAGCAGGTCCATGAAGCCATTGACAAATGGTTTGCCACACGCGGCTGGACGCCCAGCGTGTTCCAGCGCGCGGTCTGGCAGGCCATGGAAAAAAGCCAATCTGGCTTGCTGCACGCCACCACCGGCTCAGGTAAAACCTATGCGGTGTGGCTTGGTATCTTGATGCGTTTTATGGCTTTACGCCAAACAATACCGGGGCAATCAGCTATGAAAAGCATAGCAGTCAAGGCGACAGTGGTTGCCGCACCCCTGACGGTGATCTGGCTGACGCCGATGCGCGCCCTGGCCGCCGACACGCTGGGCGCGTTGCAGCTGGCGCTCAATGCCGTGCAGGCCGATGGGCAATTCAAACCGTGGACATTAGGCGCACGCAGCGGCGACACCGCAGCCAGCGAACGCAGCGCGCAAAACAAACGTCTGCCGACGGTGCTGGTGACCACGCCCGAAAGCCTGACGGTGCTGCTGTCGCGCGCGGACGCCCGCGACGCGCTGGGTAGCGTGAAGATGGTGGTGGTCGACGAGTGGCATGAGCTGATGGGCAATAAGCGCGGCGTGCAGATGCAACTGGCTTTGGCCAGGCTCCGCACCTGGAGCGCGGAGGTTTCGCCGCCGGGCCGCCCCGAGGCGAAATGCGCTCCCACGGGGGGCAGCGTAGTACGCGAGGCGACAAGCGTGGGGGCTTTACTGGTTTGGGGCATGTCCGCCACCCTTGGGAACTTGCAGGAGGCGATGCAAACCCTGCTCGGCCATGGCGGTGGCACGCTGGTTCAAGGCAAGGTAGCCAAAAAACTCGTCATCGACTCGTTGCTGCCCGCCCATGTTGAACGCTTCCCCTGGGGCGGGCATCTGGGCTTGAGCATGTTGCCGCAAGTTGTCGAGGAAATAGCTGCCAGCGGCACCACACTGGTGTTTACCAACACCCGCTCACAGGCCGAGATCTGGTACCAGGCCCTGCTGCAGGCGCGGCCTGACTGGGCTGGCGTGATTGCGCTGCACCATGGCTCACTCGACAGAAGCGTGCGTGAGTGGGTTGAAGCGGGGCTCAAAAACGGCGAATTGCGCGCCGTGGTGTGCACCTCCAGCCTAGACCTCGGCGTTGATTTTTTGCCGGTAGAACGCGTGCTGCAGATTGGCTCACCGAAGGGTGTGGCACGCCTGCTGCAGCGCGCCGGGCGGTCTGGGCATGCACCGGGAAGGCCGTCCCGCATCACGCTGGTTCCCACGCACAGCATTGAGATGGTCGAGGCCGCAGCGGCGCGTGCTGCCATTGCCGCCGGGAAAATCGAGGGGCGCAGCACACCCGAACAATCGCTGGACGTGCTGGTGCAGCATCTGGTCACGGTTGCGTTGGGCGGCGGTTTTGTGCCCGACGAGTTGTACGCAGAAGTGCGCAGCACCGCAGCTTATGCCGGTTTAAGCCGCGAAAGCTGGGACTGGTGCCTGTCATTTGTGCAGCAAGGCGGGCCGTCCCTTGCCGCTTACCCGGATTACCAGCGCGCCGTGCCCGACGATGCCGGTGTCTGGCGCGTGCCCGATGCGCGGCTGGCGCGGCGTCACCGCATGAACATCGGCACCATCGTCAGCGACGCCAGCATGGCGGTGCAGTATTTGAAAGGCGCAAAAATCGGCAGTGTGGAAGAAAGTTTTGTCGCGCGGCTCAAACCCGGCGACTGTTTTATGTTTGGTGGCCGGTTGCTTGAGCTGGTGCGTATTCACGACATGACCGCCTGGGTGCGGCGCAGCACCGGCAAGCGTGCTGCTGTGCCGCGCTGGAGTGGTGGCCGCATGCCGCTGTCGACCACGCTGGCCGACAGCATGGTGCAGCAGTTGGCGCTGGCTGCGGACGGCGTGTATGCCTCGCCCGAGTTGCAATGCGTGCGGCCGCTGCTGGAGCTGCAGCAACATTGGTCGGCCCTGCCCACACCGCACACCTTGCTGGCCGAGGTGCTACAAACGCGTGAAGGCACGCACTTGTTTGTCTA
>JANXTM010000053.1 GCA_025352405.1 Polaromonas sp. | reverse complement strand
CAGGCAGCAGCCTGAGCTGGAGTGTCGAGCCCACTTCCAGGGACTGCTCTGCCAAAAAATTGAGTGACAGGTAGACCGTGAGCGGGTGGCCGTGCAACGCATCCGCCATGACGTGCACATGGCAGAACGAGCCCAGAAAATCAATCTTCTCGATGCAGGCGTCAAATACATGCGCATCCCCCGTCGCGATCGGGCGGGCCAGCACATCCTCAGGACGCAGGTACACCTTGACCTCGCGGTCGGGGCCGGAATCCACCGTACGGTCTGCCCACAGTTGCGGTAATCGCAAGGCACCGACATGCAGAGCACCTGCCGAGACACGCCCCGGCAAGGCATTGACCTTGCCCACGAAGTCCGCCACAAAGGGCGAGGCCGGCTCACGGTAGATCTCCATGGGCGTGCCCACCTGCTCAATCACGCCATGGTTCATCACCACGATGCGATCGGCCACGCTCAAGGCTTCTTCCTGGTCGTGCGTCACCATGATGGTCGTCACACCCAGTGTTTGTTGAAGCGCGCGGATTTCCTGGCGCAGCCGAACCCGTTCCAATGCATCCAGCGCCGACAGCGGCTCATCCAGCAGCAGCAAACCCGGCTTGGTGGCCAGGGCGCGTGCCAGTGCAATACGCTGCTGCTGGCCGCCTGAGAGCTGGCTGGGGTATTTGCCTTCACTGCCCGGCAGACCGACCAGCTTGACCAACTCTGTCACCCGCTGCCTGATTTCTGCCTTGGGCGTTTTGCGGTTGACCAGGCCATAAGCCACGTTGTCCGCCACGCTCAGGTTTGGAAATAGCGCGTAGCTCTGGAACACAATGCCATAGTCGCGCTGGGCGGGCGGCAACAGCGAGACATTGCGCCCACCCTGATGAACTTCACCGCCGGTTTGAACTTCCAGCCCCGCGATGATGCGCAGCAGGGTTGTCTTGCCACAGCCTGATGGCCCCAGAAAGCAGACGAACTCGCCCTTGCCAATCTCCAGATTGATATCGTTGAGAGCAGTGAAACCCCCGAACTCCTTGCGGATGTGGCTTAGCGTGAGAAAGGAAGGTTGGGAAGGCACTGTCATCAACTTGTGAGGGGAGCACAATGCCGCCGCGCCGGGCCGCCCCAAGCAAGGCACGACCCCCTCAAGGGGCAGCGACGACACGAAGTGCGGGAGCGTGGGGGCTATCGTTTTTCAGTTTTGCTGTTGTACCGTTTCGTCCATTCCGCCAGAATGCGCTCCCGCTGCTCTGCGGCATAGTTGAAATCCAGCTTGACGAGGCGCGCTTCGTAATCCTTGGGCACATTGGCCAGCGGTGCAGCCACACCCGGCTGCGCCGTGATGGCGAAGTTCTTGCCATACAAAATCATGGCGTCTTTGCTGGAAGCCCAGTCGGCCAGTTTTTTGGCGGCATCCATTTTCTTCGTGCCTTGGTGGATGGCAAACGCTTCCAGGTCCCAACCCAGTCCTTCTTTTGGGAACACCAGGTCAATCGGTGCGCCCTTGGCCTTGTTGGCGTTCCCCCGGTATTCAAACGAGATGCCAACGACAAACTCGCCGCTGGCCGCCATGTTGCAGGGCTTTGAGCCCGAGTGCGTGTACTGCGCAATGTTGTCGTGCAGGCCGTCCATGTACTTCCAGCCGCCGCCCGTGCAGTCCTTGTCGCCGAACAGCGTCAGCCAGGCGGTCACGTCGAAGTAACCGGTGCCGCTCGATGCAGGGTTGGGCATGACGATCTGGCCCTTGTAGATCGGCTTGGTCATGTCTTGCCAGCTTTCAGGCTTGGGGATGTTTTTCTTCTGCGCCTCAACAGTGTTAAAACAGACTGTTGCACCCCACACATCCATGCCAAACCATGCAGGGACTTTTTTGCTGTCACGGTACTTCATCATGATACCGTCTAGGTTGAGCGGCGCATACGGTTCCAGCATGCCTTGTTTGTCGAGCAATGCCAAACTGGACGCAGCAACGCCCATCACCACATCAGCTTGTGGGTTGGACTTCTCAGCCAGCAGCTTGGCCGTGATCACGCCGGTCGAGTCACGAACCCACTTGATCTCGATGTCTGGGTAGACCTTGTTAAAGCCTTCCTGGTAGGCCTTGATCTGGTCGGTCTCCAATGCGGTGTACACCAGCAATTGGGTTTTTTGTGCGGAGGCCAAGGCGGTGAATGCCAGAAGTCCAGCGACTGAAAGTGCCTGCGCGAGAAATTTAAAGGGGGTAGCCAGTTGCATAAAAATCCTTTGTGGAAAAGCCTGCAATTTTGTGACCTGACCATGTCAGTGGCGTGACACTGTGATGACGCAGCCCGTTTTCAGTTTTTTCAGGTCATATCAACCCAGTCAGCTTTATTTAATGCCGACCCCATCATCTTGTCAATTGTTTTTTGCAGATTGTTGACAATTTTGCGGTTTGTGCTTCAATGGCGATTTGGGCACTTCTAGAAATTCATATTTTCGGGATGAAGTGCTAGGCGCCCGAAAAATGAATTTATAGAAATGCCTAATGAACGCTGTTTTGCATCCGACGATTGCGCTGCTACAGAGCAGCTCGCTCACCAACGTGGTCCAGCAAGAGATTGAGCGCGCCATTCTGGTCGGTGAATACGAACCCGGCTGCAAGCTGATCGAGGCCACCCTCGCTCTCAAGCTGGGTGTGTCGCGCGGGCCCGTGCGTGAAGCTTTTCGCATGCTTGAAGAGGCAGGGCTGGTGCGCGTTGAAAAAAATCGTGGTGTTTTTGTACGTGATATTCCTATTGGAGAAGCCACCGAAATCTTTGACTTGCGAGCGGTCATGGATGAGCTGGTGGGCCGCCAGCTGGCCCGCAACATCACGCCGCTGCAGCTTCGGGAAATCAAGGCTCTGGTCGATTCGATGGAAAAATCCGTCAAGACCGAAGACGCCTACAACTACCACCTGCTGAATCTCAAGTTTCATGATCGGCTGGTCGAGATGGCGGGCAACCGCAAACTTACCGAGATCTACCGCAAGCTCATCAAGGAGCTGTCGCTGTTCAGGCGCCTGAACCTGGCCGATGGCTGGTTGATGCCAATATCCAGCAACGAGCACCGGCAGATAGTCAAGGCGATTGCGTCTGGCGATGCAGATGCGGCTGGCAAAGCCATGTTTGACCACGTGATTGAGAGCAAGGAACGCACGATTGAAAACGACTTGCGGCGTCAGGCGCGCTTGCAGGCCGATTATGCCGGGCACAGCACCATCAACAAGGCTGATAAAGCCGCAAAGGCAGGCGATCTGACGGCCGGTCTTGTCGGCATTACAGAAAAAGAGAGATCACAACGTGGCAAGCAACATAGCAAATAGCGATTTGAAAATCAACGGGCGGATCTACAGGCTGCCGACCCAGCCGACCGTCGTGGTGTGTGTCGATGGCTGCGAGCCCGACTATCTTGCGCAGGCAGTCGCCACCGGCCAGATGCCGTGGCTCAAGCGCACGCTGGCGCTGGGCTCCGGCCTGACGGCTGACTGCGTGGTGCCCAGTTTTACCAACCCAAATAATTTGTCCATCGTCACTGGTGCGCCGCCCAGCGTGCACGGCATTTGCGGCAACTATCTGTTTGATACCGCTACCGGAACCGAGGTCATGATGAATGACCCGAAGTGGCTGCGCGCACCCACGCTGCTGGCTGCGCTGGCCGATGCTGGCAAGTCGGTTGCCGTGGTCACGGCCAAAGACAAATTGCGCGCACTGCTAGGTCACCAAATGAAAGGCATTTGTTTTTCTGCTGAAAAGGCAGACCAGGCCAACCTGAAAGACAACGGTATTGAAAACGTGCTGGAGCTCACCGGCAGGCCCCTGCCCAGCGTGTACAGCGCCGACTTGTCGGAGTTTGTGTTCGCGGCAGGCGTGAAAATCATGCAGCAATCAAAACCTGACGTGATGTACCTGTCGACCACCGACTACGTTCAGCACAAACACGCGCCCGGCACGGATGGGGCCAACGCGTTTTACCGCATGATGGACGGCTACCTTGACCAGCTGGAGGCGTTGGGCTGCGTCATTGTGCTAACGGCCGACCACGGCATGAACGCCAAGGTCGCCATGGATGGCACGCCGGACGTGATTTACCTACAGGACTGGTTTGATGACTGGCTGGGCCCATCGGTGGCGCGCGTGATCCTGCCCATCACCGACCCCTATGTGGTGCACCATGGCGCGCTGGGATCGTTTGCCACCGTGTATTTGCCGGAGGGCTCTGATGTTGACGCCGCATGCAAACGGTTGTCGAAGCGCAAGGGCATGGAAGTGGTGCTGACGCGTGCGCAGGCGGCCGAGCGATTTGAGCTGCCCGCTGACCGCATCGGCGACCTGGTGGCGGTGTCAGAGCGCTTCACTGTGATGGGGACATCGGCTGTGCGTCATGACCTGAGCGCACTCGAAGTGCCGCTGCGTTCGCACGGCGGTATCAGCGAGCAGCGCGTACCGTTGATCGTCAACCGCAAGTTGCCTGGGCTTGACCTTTCACGGCGCTTCCGTAATTTCGATGCATTTGATCTGGCGCTGAATTATGCGCAGTGATATAGCTGCCTACATTCGCGATCACCATCTGGACAGCATGCGCCTTGCAGGCCGCAAGGTTGGCGCTGAACGCGGTGGTGAGCGGGTTATTGAGGTATTTAACCCCTACACCGAACAACTGATAGGCACAGTGCCTAAAGCCACGCTTGAAGAGGTGCGGGACACCTTTGCCAAAGCTCATGCCTACCAGCCAACGCTGACCCGCTATGAGCGCGCCGCCATCCTCAATCGCGCAGCGGCCATCATTAAAGAGCGGCTTGAGGAGGTGGCAAACCTGATTACCGCTGAAGCCGGACTGTGCCTGAAAGACTCGATGTACGAAGCGGGCCGCGTCAGTGATGTGCTGCTGTTCGGTGCCACAGAGGTCCTCAAAGACGATGGCCAGATTTTCAGCTGCGACCTGACGCCGCACGGTAAAAAACGCCGCGTCTA
>JANXTM010000002.1 GCA_025352405.1 Polaromonas sp. | reverse complement strand
GTTTGGAGTCAAACGGGTCGACGTTGACGGGCAGGCGGCGTTCACGCCACATGTAATACCAGACGTCTTCAAACCCTGGTGTGATGAAGTCAGGCGCCAAACCCAGCTTGTCGGCCAGCGTGGCCGTGAAGCGGGCGGCGTCTTCAGCCGTGTAATTACACGGCTCGCTTTCGTTGGCGAACAAGGCCGGGTTTTTCCAGACCGGCTGGCCATCCTTGCGCCAGAAAATGCTCAGCGCCCAACGCGGCAACTGCTCGCCGGGGTACCACTTGCCCTGGCCAAAATGCAGAAAACCACCTTGGCCATATTCAGCCCGCAGCTTTTGCACCAGTTCAGTGGCGTAGCCGCGTTTGGTAGGGCCTAGTGCATCAATATTCCATTCAGCCGCGTCGCGGTCGTTGGTGGCAACAAAGGTCGGCTCACCGCCCATGGTTAAACGCACATCGCCCTTGAGCAGGTCTTGGTCCACCGCTTCGCCGAGCGCCAGCACCTCGGCCCATTGCTCTTGGGTATAGGGCATGGTGACGCGCGGCGACTCGTAAATGCGCTGCACGCCCATGTGGTGGGCAAATTCAACTTCAGATTCATCCACGCCGCCTTCAATCGGCGCGGCGCTGGAGGGCTCGGGTGTGCAGGCCAACGGGATGTGGCCTTCACCGGCCATCAGGCCCGAGGTTGGGTCCAGACCAACCCAGCCTGCGCCGGGCAAAAACACCTCGCACCAGGCATGCAGATCGGTGAAGTCGACTTCCGTGCCGCTCGGGCCATCGAGTGATTTGACATCGGCTTTGAGTTGAATCAAATAGCCCGATACAAAACGCGCCGCCAGCCCCATGTGGCGCAGCAACTGCACCAGCAGCCAGCCAGTGTCGCGGCAGGAGCCGACGGCCAGTGTCAGGGTTTCTTCAGGCGTTTGTACGCCGGGCTCCATGCGGATCGCGTACTTGATGTCCTGTTGCAACTGCTGGTTGACGCTGACGAGAAAATCGTTGGTGCGCCGCGGCGTCTTGTCGATTTTCTCAAGGTAGGCGCGCACCAGCGGAGTGGCTGGCTCGGCTAAGAGGTAGGGTGCCAGCTCACGCGCCATCAGTTCGTTGTATTTAAAGGGGAACTCTTCTGCCTCGGGCTCCAGGAAAAAGTCAAACGGGTTAAGCGTAACCATGTCCACCACCATGTCGACCGTGACCTTGAACTCACGCGTCGGTTTGGGAAACACCAGCCGCGCCTGGTAGTTTGCAAACGGGTCTTGCTGCCAGTTGATGAAGTGCTCAAGCGGCTCAACTTTTAGTGAATACGAAAGGATTTGTGTTCGGCTGTGAGGGGCAGGGCGCAGTCGCACAATCTGCGGGCCCAGCGTGACCAGACGGTCGTATTTGTAGTGCGTAATATGGCTGAGTGCAACGTGGATGGACAAGGCGATCTCGCTTCTTGGTGGTTTTGGCGGGCACAGAACAAAAAATGTACAGGTTGAGGTTAGCTTACCCTGTGTCTTAGCTCCTCAATGCTAGCAAGAGCTGCGCCAAACGTGCATTTGTAGGCCATTTAAGGGTATCGGCCGTTGTACAAGCAGCCATGTTTGATGGACATACCGATAACAACGACAGCGCTTTGCGAGGGATCACATGCCAGACAAAACAACACCGACGCTGGTGCGTCCGCCTGATAATGCCCGGCTTTTAAGTGGTTTGCTCGCAGGATTTGTCGCTGGCGTCGCCTTACAGCTTCGGCAGGCCGCGCTTTTTTCGCCTGCACTCTACGCAGTGTTGACGGCTGCTGCGGTGCTTTTGTTAGCGGCATGTCTGGTGCGCCGAATCAGCCATTTTCGCTTTTCTTTTCTGGTAATCGTATTGCTTTCTGCCGCGCTTGGCTTTGGCCTGACGGGGTTGCGGGCAGGCACGTTTGAGAAAACAGCTTTAAACCCGGCGCTGGAAGGCAAAGACATTTTGGTGATCGGCGAGGTCCAGGCCATGCCCCAGTTCGGCGAAGACGGGCTGCGGTTTCGACTGGTTGTTGAGTCCGCACGTTTAAACGGCCGGGCAGTGGCATTGCCGCCGCAGATCTACCTGGGATGGTATTCAGGTTTTGGCATAAGACCCGGCAAGAGTTCGGCTGCACCTGCGTTCAACCGCGCACCAGACCCCGAAAACGGCGAAGCCCCCGAATTTTCATTTGAGCTGCAACGTCAGCCGCAAAATCTGCGGGCCGGCGAGCGCTGGCAAATGACGGTACGGCTTAAAGCTCCGCACGGCAATAGCAACCCGCATGGGTTTGACTACGAGCTGTGGCTATGGGAGCAGGATTTGCAGGCGACGGGCTACGTGCGTGCCGGGCCGCGCGACACACCACCGAAAAAGCTGACCGCAACGTGGTCCCACCCCATTGAGCGTGCACGGCAGGCGGTGCGCGAGGCGATTTTTGAGCGGGTTGACAACCGCCAGCTAGCCGGCGTGTTGGCTGCGTTGGTAGTGGGCGACCAAAACGCCATTGAGCGTGCAGACTGGGATGTGTTTCGCGCGACAGGCGTGGCGCATTTGATGAGCATTTCGGGTCTGCACATCACGATGTTTGCATGGGTAGCATCACGCTCGCTGGCCTGGCT
>JANXTM010000001.1 GCA_025352405.1 Polaromonas sp. | reverse complement strand
GTTTGGAGTCAAACGGGTCGACGTTGACGGGCAGGCGGCGTTCACGCCACATGTAATACCAGACGTCTTCAAACCCTGGTGTGATGAAGTCAGGCGCCAAACCCAGCTTGTCGGCCAGCGTGGCCGTGAAGCGGGCGGCGTTTTCAGCCGTGTAATTACACGGCTCGCTCTCGTTGGCGAACAAGGCCGGGTTTTTCCACACGGGCTGGCCGTCCTTGCGCCAAAAAATGCTCAGTGCCCAGCGCGGCAACTGTTCGCCGGGGTACCACTTGCCCTGGCCAAAATGCAGAAAACCACCTTGGCCATATTCAGCCCGCAGCTTTTGCACCAGTTCAGTGGCGTAACCGCGTTTGGTAGGGCCGAGCGCATCAATATTCCATTCAGCCGCGTCGCGGTCGTTGGTGGCAACAAAGGTCGGCTCGCCGCCCATGGTCAGACGGACATCGCCCTTGAGCAGGTCCTGATCTACCGCTTCGCCAAGTGCCAGCACTTTGGCCCACTGGGCTTCGGTGTAAGGCTTGGTGACGCGCGGCGATTCGTGAATGCGCTGCACGCCCATGTGGTGGGCAAATTCGACTTCGGATTCATCCACGCCGCCCTCGATGGGCGCGGCGCTGGAGGGCTCAGGCGTGCAGGCCAGCGGGATGTGGCCTTCACCGGCCATCAGGCCCGAGGTGGGGTCCAGTCCGACCCAGCCTGCGCCGGGCAAAAACACCTCGCACCAGGCGTGCAGATCGGTGAAGTCGACTTCCGTTCCGCTCGGGCCATCGAGTGATTTGACGTCGGCTTTGAGTTGAATCAAATAGCCGGATACAAAACGCGCTGCCAGCCCCATGTGGCGCAGCAGTTGCACCAACAGCCAGCCGGTGTCGCGGCAAGAGCCCACGGCCAGTGTCAAAGTTTCTTCAGGCGTTTGCACACCAGGCTCCATGCGGATGGCGTATTTGATGTCTTGCTGCAGTTGCTGGTTGACGCTGACGAGAAAATCGTTGGTGCGCCGCGGCGTCTTGTCGATTTTCTCAAGGTAGGCGCGCACCAGCGGCGTGGCTGGTTCGGCTACCAGGTAGGGCGCTAGCTCGTGTGCCATCAGTTCGTTGTACTTGAACGGGAACTCTTCGGCTTCAGGCTCCAGGAAAAAGTCAAACGGGTTGAGCGTGACCATGTCCACCACCATGTCCACCGTGACCTTGAATTCGTGCGTTGGCTTGGGAAACACCAGCCGGGCCTGGTAGTTTGCAAACGGGTCTTGCTGCCAGTTGATGAAGTGCTCAAGCGGCTCGACTTTGAGGGAATACGACAGGATTTTCGTCCGGCTGTGGGGGGCAGGGCGCAGCCGCACAATTTGCGGCCCCAGCGTGACCAGACGGTCATATTTATAGTGGGTGATGTGGCTAAGTGCAACGTGAATGGACAAGGTGGTCTCGCTTCTTGGTAGGTTTGGCAGGCACAGAACAAAAATACACAGTCGGACACGAGCTTACCCTGTGTCTTGGCCCTCATCATGCTAGCAAGAGCTGCGCCAAACGAGGCGCTTGTAGGCCATTCGAGGGTCTTGCCCGTTGAACATGCAGTCATATTTGATGATCACGTAGATAACAACGACAGCGCTTTGCGAGGGACGCTATGCCAACTGAACCAACACCGACGTGCGCGCGCCCACCCGGTGTCGCTCGCCTTGTAGGCGGCTTTCTTGTCGGGCTTGTCGCTGGTGTGGCGTTGCAGCTTCAGCAGACCGCGCTTTTTGAACCGGCTGTCTACGCCGTGTTGGCTGCTGCGGCGGTGGTATTGGCAGCATGCCTGACCAACCGGGTCAAGCATCCAGGGTTGGCTTTTTTGGTGGCGGTGCTTCTCTGCGCCGCGTTTGGATTTGGCCTGACCGGGCTGCGGGCTGGCGCTTTCGCAAAAACCGCCTTGAACCCGGCGCTGGAAGGCAAAGACCTGCAGGTCACTGGCGAAGTTCAGGCCATGCCGCAATTCGGTGAAGACGGCCTGCGGTTTCGGCTGGCAGTAGAGTCTGCACGCTTAAATGGCCAGGTTGTGTCACTGCCGCCGCAAATCTATCTAGGCTGGTATTCAGGTTTTGGCACCAGGCCTGCGAGCCCCGCCAAGAGCCCGGCTGCGCCTGCGTTCAACCGCGCACCAGACCCCGAAAACGGCGAAGCCCCCGAATTTTCACTTGAGCTGCAACGTCAGCCGCAAAACCTGCGTGCTGGCGAGCGCTGGCAAATGACGGTGCGGCTCAAAGCGCCGCACGGTAACAGCAACCCGCATGGGTTTGACTACGAGCTATGGCTGTGGGAGCAGGATTTACAGGCGACGGGCTACGTGCGTGCCGGACCGCGCGACGCACCCCCGAAAAAACTGGCCACAACGTGGTCGCACCCGATTGAGCGTGTGCGTCAGGCTGTACGCGAGGCGATTTTTGAGCGTGTAGACAACCGGCAATTGGCCGGTGTGCTGGCCGCGCTGGTGGTGGGTGATCAAAACGCGATTGAGCGCGCAGACTGGGATGTGTTTCGGACCACAGGCGTGGCGCATTTGATGAGCATTTCAGGCCTGCACATCACGATGTTTGCATGGGTGGCGTCGCGCCTGCTGGCCTGGCTGTGGCGGCGCTCGGTCAGGCTTACCCCCGCGCTTTGCCTGTATTGGCCAGCCAGCAGCGCCGGTGCGTTGGGTGGCCTGCTATTGGCCGCCTTGTACGCGCTATTTTCAGGCTGGGGCGTGCCGGCCCAGCGAACCATCTGGATGCTGGCCACCGTTGTACTGTTGCGCCAAAGTGGCAAGCAATGGCCGTGGCCGGTGGTGTGGCTGCTGGCGATGGCGGTAGTGGTCAGCTTCGATCCCTGGGCCTTGATGCAGGCCGGTTTCTGGTTGTCCTTTGTGGCGGTGGGTGTGCTGTTCGCCGCCGGGCAGCCCCAAGGCGAACAAGCCCCCGCGGGGGGCCGCGAGCTACACGCAGTGAGCACGCGTGGG
>JANXTM010000337.1 GCA_025352405.1 Polaromonas sp. | reverse complement strand
TGATGCTGAAAAAATAATGTGGCTGTGGCTGCTGGCGCTGGCGCTGGTGTTCTTGTTACCCAACCAGCGCTCGGCACGGTATCTGATTCCCGCGATGCCGGCGGTGGCTGTTCTGATTGCGCTGTACTGGAGCCGCATTGGACGCATCTGGTTTGGCATCACGCTGCTGTTTTGCCTGATCGGTGCACTGGCCATGGGGTCGATTGGCTACGGTGCGCTGCGCGCCACGCAAAATATCTGGCTGTATTCACCGCTGTACTGGGTTTTTCTGGCGCTGATTGTGCTGGCTTGCCTGGCGGGCATGGCGCGCAAGTCGCTGACCCGGCCGGTCGCAGCGCTGGCAGGCTTTGCGGTTATCTTTTCATTGGCGTGGGCGACCGATCCGTTCAATGGCCCGGTAGGTCATTTCAAGCCTGAGACGATCGCTCGCCTCAAGGGCCAGGAAGTCGCGGTACCCACCAATTTCAATGGCCAGTTCGAGCGCTACCAGTTCATCATCACGGGTGCCAAAATTGTGCCGTATTTTGCAGCACAACCTGTGGACTACACCGACATGGACGCCTTGTTCAAGGCCACACGCTATGCGCTGGTGCAGCGGCGCATGGGCCAGGCACCGTGTACGCAATGCCGCATCATCGACGTGCGCTGGGATCTGCGTTCACGCCAGGACGAAAAAGAAGGCACCATAGCAGCCTTTAAAACACCCGAAACCTTCTGGTATGCCCAGGAGTATCTGGTGGAACGACTTATCCCCTGAACCGCTCTTTTTAAAAAAGGACCTCACCATGCACTCGCCGAAGAAATATCGCCGCCTCGGAACCAGCAACCTTCAGGTTTCAACCCTTTGCCTGGGCACCATGATGTTTGGGCAGCAAACACCTTTTGAAGAGGCGGCACGCATCGTGGCCTCGGCGCGCGAACATGGCATCAACTTCATAGATACCGCCGATGTTTACAACAAGGGACAGTCAGAAGTTGATGTGGGCAAGCTGCTGCAAGGCCAGCGCCAGCACTGGGTGCTGGCCAGCAAGCTGGGCAATGCTGTCAGCGAAAGCGTCAATGAAGGCCACTATTCGAGGCGCTGGCTGATACAGGAAACGGATGCCATTTTAAAGCGGCTGCAAACCGACTACATGGACATTCTCTACCTGCACCGTGACTACCACAATGCCAACCTTGAAGAGGTCGTGCGGGCTTTGGGCGACTTGATCAGTGCAGGCAAAATCCGCAGCTTTGGCTTGTCAAACTTTCGCGGCTGGCGCATTGCCGAGATGGTGCATTTGTGCCGGCAACTCGGCGTGCCGCAACCGGTGGTTTGCCAGCCCTATTACAACCTGCTCAACCGTGGGCCAGAGGTTGAAATTTTGCCGGCCTGCGCAAACTATGGCTTGGGCGTGGTGCCCTACAGCCCGTTGGCGCGCGGCGTACTCACCGGCAAATACCCGCCTGGCCAGCCACCCGCAGAAGGCACACGCGCAGGCAGCGGTGACAAGCGCATACTTGAAACCGAATTTCGCGAAGAGTCACTGGTGATTGCGCAAAAAATCAAGGCCCGCTGCGACGCCAAAGGTCTTGTTGCCGGGCAGTTTTCCGCTGCCTGGGTGTTGGCCAATCCGCTGGTCAGCTCGGTAATCGTCGGGCCGCGTACGTTGTCCCACCTTGAGGATGTGTATGGCGCGACCGGATTGGTCCTCGATGCCGAGGACGAAGCCTTCGTCAACTCTCTGGTAATACCTGGCCACGCATCAAGCCACGGCTACAACGACCCGAACTACCCATTTTTCGGCCGCCCGGTTTGACGGCTAGCTATAGTATTGATAGCTAGCTATTGTCACAGATACTGTTGCACTGCATGGATTTTCTCTAAAAATCTTCAGTTCTGCTTCTGAAACAAAACCAGCCGGGATTCAGTCGTCAGGTCGCCACTGCGAGAGTTCATGGTGATTTCATAACGCGTTCCCGGCAGAGGCAGGCGCGGCGAGAAGCTGAAGGCAAAGTTTCCTGCGCCATCTGCCTGCACACGTTCTGACAACACGTCTTGCGTTACACCGAACAAGCCTGCAAGCGGTGCAATGGCATTGACCTTGACCTCCACCGCCGCGCCTGGAGCGGTTCGGCCACGTACGGTTGTGGTGTTGCCTTCCACCACGGCATTATTGGCATGGCTGGTGATTTGAAGAGATACGGTAAGTGGTACAGCGGTCGCAGCCCGGGCCACCTCAAAGGTCCATACTTTGCTCATCGCATTGCCGACCAGGTCTTTGGCCGACACATCCACGGTGTAACGGCCGGGCGGCAGGTCGGCACGGTAACTGAAGAACTGCGCGGTGATGTTGCTGTCACCCGTTACATTGCGGCCTGACAGCAGGATGCGAACACTCTTGGGGTCAACGCCCACGCCACCTGCGTCATCGAAAGACGCAGACACCGACGTAGCGACATTGCCCGCAATAAGCTCCCCTTCGCGCGGCGTCAGGTTGCGCAGTACGGGCGCCTTGGCATCCATCGTCAGCGGCTGGGCCAGAGTCGAAGTCACCACCTTGTCACCCATGCGCAGTCGGGCCACTATCGGGCGCGAAGGTGCCAGATTGTCGAGTCTGCGAATGGTGTAGCTGCCCTCGTAAACCCCGGGACGTGTCTCTCGCATGGCAACGTTTTCAATAACTCCGGGTATGTCGAACGTCGCAACTGCGCCGGCCATGCCATTGAGAAGAAAACGCAGTTCAGCACCTGGCTCCATTTTTTCCACTGGGGTCACGGCAAAACGATCGATCTTCAATAGCGCGGGCGGCGGCGCGGCCGGTGCTGGCGGCGTGACTGCAATCGGGGCACCAGAAAAACCAGCGGGAAAACTGTAGTCGCTTGAGGCGCTGCGGTTGCGCACTTTAATCGTGGCGCGGATGGGGCTGGCCTCGGTGATTCGGTCCTGACGCCTGACGGTGTATTCACCGATGTAAACGCCGCGAGAAATTTCCCTGAGTGGAATGTTTCGCTGAACGCCGCGGATTCTCACGCTGGCCTGGCCACGCGGCGTGGCTTCCACAGTGAATTCGAGATCGGCGCCCGAATTGAAACCGCCATCCGAGGCGACCTGCAGGGACCGAAGCTCGGGCGTAGCCGGTTGCGCCATGACAGTGGCAGGCAAGGCGCTGATGGCTGCTGCCAGGGGCAGAAGAAAAAACAGTGCTGCCACCTGATGACGAATATGTGCTTTCATGAATAACCCTTTGTAAGCCTAGTGTCTAAATGTGCGCGCGCGCGGAAGTGTCGTCTGTAGGCAAAGGCGGGCGGAACAGGTAGGCAGCATGCGTGCCAGCAGCGACTGAATCGGAGAAGACCTCAAGACGTATCCACATCCTGCAGTGGTCCCTGGGCACTTGCACCGCAAGCGTGGCAGAACCTCGCGAATGTACTTTTGCGGATGGTGCATTTTCCGCAGTGGTCAAACAGGCCAATGCCGCAGTGTGGGCAAAAATCAATGTCGGTGTTTTTTAAATCCACGGCGCGCTCGCAACCCGGGCAAACACTTTTGGACAGGCGCGTTAACGCAGTGTCGTAACTAAGCTCTTCACGCCGCTGCGCATCCGGTAACTGCTCAGCCAGTTTTTGTCGTTCGAGGTAGCGGTTTAGCGAGACAATCGCCTGCCGTCCCACCAGTACCGTCACCACAATGCCGACCGCGTAGCGCACATAGCCGCCGTAACTGGGAAGGTAGGGAACCAGCTCTACAAAAAACGCAAACAGCGCAAAAATGATGAAACCCCAGACAAAGGGCCAATAGGCGGTTTTGCGCCTTTTTACAAACAACCACCCTGCGATCGCCAGCAGCGGCAGTGTCAGGGCCAGGCGATACAAAAATACCCGCAGTTCCACGCGGCGGTACTCGGCATTGAGTTGCAACTGGGCGGCTTCTTCCATCTCCGCCAGCTTGCGGCGTTCACGCGTCGACGTTTGTCGCGCGTCAAGAGCAGCCTGCTGCTGCGCCTCTACGGCAGCACCAGCCACACGCTCTTTTTCCTTAAGCGAGTCGAGTGACCGCGTACGTGCGATCAGCTCTGGGTCCTGGTCTGCAAGCTGGGTTGCGCGGCGCGTAGACAGCCAGTTGTTGAAGGTTTCGCGTGCTGCAGCCGAGTCGGCCTGCGCAACGCTGCGTTTGAGCTGCGCTTGCTCCAGCACAGACCTGGCATCGCGCTCGTCCACCTCAGATTTCTTAAGTGTGTTGCGCACTGCTGCGCTGCTGCGCTGCTTGCAGCATCCATATAGTCATCCAGCGACAGCCGTTTTTCTACTTTGGGCAAATCACCGACAACCGTTGCGCCCAGCCCGATCAGGAATCCGGCAAATACGATCGCCACCAGCCACAGGCCGCGCCGCATCCATTTTTCTGTAAGTCGAAGGGATTTACTCATGATGGACTGCCTTGATAAAAATACGAACGACAAAAGAACCTATGGGAATGACTTGATGGCGCTGAGCGGTTGACCCGGCACCCGCTGGCGCGAACTACGGCGCTCTTAAACCTTCAAAAGAATTTCTACCCTGGCGCGCAAGCTGTCGGGTTGTACCTCGGCCGCAGCCAATGCGGCACCCGCATTCAGACCCACCCGGCTCCACATGCCGCGCCTGAACGGACTCACCATGGCGTTGCCGCGCTCGACCCGGCTGAAAAACGAACCCCACAGATTGGTCAGCGCCATGGGAATGACGGGTACCGTCAGGCCGTCACGTTCGGCGTTTTCCAGAATCTTCATGATGCCGCCCTTGAACGCCTGAAGCTCGCCGTTTTTTGTGATGCCGCCTTCAGGAAATATGGCCAGCAAGTCGCCATCACGCAGCACTTTGGCAGCGGCTTCAAAAGCCGCTCCATACAGGACGGGGTCCTCAGAGCGCGGGGCAATTGGAATCGCCTTGGCGAGCTTGAACATCCAGCCCAGCACCGGCATTTTAAAAATGCGGTGGTCCATGACAAAGTAAATCGGGCGCGGGCTGGCGGCCATCAACAACACGGGGTCTACAAAGCTCACGTGGTTGCACGTGAGTACCGCCGCACCTTGCGTCGGAATGTTGTGATCACCGGTTATTTTGTAGCGGTACACACAGCGCGACAGCATCAGCGCCACAAAGCGCAACAGGTATTCGGGCACCAGCAAAAAGATGTAGCAAGCCACCACGGCATTGGCCAGACCCACAAACAGAAATATCTGTGGAATCGTGAACTCGGCCTTCAACAGGGCCCCGGCCAGGAGGGACGAGACGATCATGAACAGCGCGTTCAAAATATTGTTGGCGGCAATGATCCGGGCACGGTGCGTAGGCTGGCTGCGCAACTGGATCAGGGCGTACATGGGCACGCTGTACAGGCCGGCAAACAGGCTGAGCAGTGCCAGGTCCAGCATCACGCGCCAATGGGCAGGCTGTGCAATGAAGTTGGCCAGGCTCATGACGGGCGAGGCGGGCAGGCCGCGGGATGCAAAGTAAAGGTCAACCGCAAACACGCTCATGCCAATCGCGCCCAGCGGTACCAGACCAATCTCGACATGCCGCTTGCTAAGTACCTCGCACAGCAACGAACCGGTGGCAATGCCAATTGAGAAAACCACCAGCAACAGCGATGCAACCTGCTCGTTGCCGTGCATGATTTCCTTCGCAAAGCTCGGGAACTGGCTCAAAAAGGTGGCGCCAAAAAACCACATCCAGCTGATGCCCAGCATGGAGCGAAACACTACGATATTGGTGCTGGCCAGCTTCAGATTGCGCCAGGTCTCTGTGACTGGGTTCCAGTTGATCTTGAGGTCCGGATCGGTTGCCGGTGCAAGCGGAATGAACTGCGAGACCGCGCGCCCCACCAGCGCCACTGCCACGCATGACATAGCGACATAAGTCGGCCCAAACTGCGGTATGGCGATGATCAGCCCGCCCACAATATTGCCCAGCAAAATGGCAACAAAGGTGCCCATCTCGACCATGCCGTTACCGCCCGTGAGTTCACGCTCATTCAGGGCTTGCGGAAGGTAGGCAAACTTGACCGGCCCAAACAGCGTGGAATGCAGGCCCATCAAAAACGTGCAGCCCAGTAGCACAGGCACTTGCACATCGACGTTGTTGCTCATAAAGCCAGCGGCTGCAACCAACATGATGGCGACTTCAAGGTTTTTAACGAAGCGGATCATGCGCGTTTTTTCAAACTTGTCAGTCAGCTGGCCGCTGGTGGCCGAGAAAAGCAGAAACGGCAATATAAACAGCGCGCCAATCACCAGCCCCGCAAGCGCGGGCGGCAGCCAGCCCACGCTGAGCTGATAAGTCACCATCACAGTAAAGGCAAACTTGAACAGGTTGTCGTTGGCCGCGCCGGAAAACTGTGTCCAGAAAAACGGTGCAAAGCGGCGCTGCTTTAAAAGCGCAAACTGGTTTGGGTGCGCGTGGGACGAAGCGGGCGTCGCTGTTGGTGGCGACACTGGGTTGACTAGAACGTCACGCATGCCTGGCTCCTCTTTTGAATTGTTATTCGTTATCTACGACGACATTTGTTTGGATACTTGGCTATTTTTACATCGCCGCACCTCAAACAGATTTTTCCCGCTTTGGGTAACCCGACAACGTATTGCAGCGGTGTCTGGAAACGCTTGCAAAATTTATGTGAACTCTAGGGACCCTCTGCATAACTCTGGCGAGGCTGTGGCAGTCGGATCGGGATGTGCTGCAAGGCGTCTTTTTGCAGTCAATAGCACGGCTATTGGCAAGAAAAACAACGCAGCAGACCGCCCGAGTCCGGCTGATCACAGACCGCA
>JANXTM010000318.1 GCA_025352405.1 Polaromonas sp. | reverse complement strand
GCTCAGCTGGCGCGCTGCCAGCGCCGTGAACCCGGCCTCGGTCATGAAGCTGGTGACCACTTACGCCGGGCTGGAGCTGCTGGGCCCGGCCTACACCTGGGCCACGCCCGTGTACGTTGACGGCACCATTGCTGGCGGCGTGTTGCAGGGCAACCTTGTCATCCAGGGCAAGGGCGACCCAAAACTGGTGATGGAGCGCCTGTGGCTGCTGCTGCGCCGGGTTCAGGGTCTGGGAATTAAAACCATCACAGGCGACATCCTGCTGGACCGCAGCGCCTTTGCCGCCAGCACGCAAAACCCGGGCGATTTTGACGGTGAGCCACTGCGCCCGTACAACGCCGCACCCGAGGCGTTGCTCCTCAACTACAAATCAGTGGTGATGACGTTCACGCCCAACCCCGGCGCGGGCACGGGCACGGCCGCAATCAGCTTTGAGCCGCCGTTGGCCAATGTACAAATGCAGACCAGCGTGGCCTTGAGCGCTGGCGCTGGCGGCGCACCGCTGGCCGATTGCAGTGACTACAGGGGCAGCCTGAAAGCGGATTTCAGCGACCCCTTTCGCATCAGCTTTGGCGGCAGCTACCCGGCGGCCTGCGGTGAAAAAGTCTGGCCGATTGCCTACGCCGACCCGGCCAGCTATGCCGAGCGTGCGGTGCTGGGCATGTGGCAAGAGCTGGGCGGCAAGCTGCAGGGGCGGGTACGCGAAGGCCGGGCACCGGCCGGTTTGCGGCCAGCTTTTGAGGCCGTGTCACCGCCCCTGTCTGAGGTGATTCGCGACATCAACAAATACAGCAACAACGTGATGGCGCAGCAGCTGTTTTTGAGCCTGAGCCTGCCGCAAAATGCCAGTGTCACGCCACGTACCCCCGCACCTGTTGCGCCCGCCAGCCTGGAGGCCTCACGCGAGGTGGCGCGCAACTGGTGGCGAGAGCGTTTTGGCGAGGCCGACCTGCCGGTGTTTGACAACGGCTCCGGCTTGTCGCGGCTGGAGCGCGTCACGCCGCAAGGCCTTGCGCGCATGCTGCAAACCGCCTACATATCGGGCAGCATGCCGGAGCTGATGGCGTCGCTGCCCATCTCCGGCATTGACGGCACCCTGCGGCGCAGCAAATCGCGCGTGTCGCAGGGCTGGGCACACCTTAAAAGTGGCACGCTCAGCAACAGCACCGCATTGGCTGGCTATGTGCACACCCCGAGCGGTAGGCGCCTGGTGGTGGTGGCCATCGTCAACCACCCGAACGCTGCAGCGGCCCGTCCGGCGCTGGAGGCGCTGGTGGACTGGGCCGTCCGGGAAGGCGGCCGATGACACCCGATATAGCCCTGGTGGACACGGTGGGCACCATTGCCGCCTGTCTGACCACCGCGAGCTTTGTGCCGCAGGCTTGGCTGAGCTTTAAAACCCGCGATGTCAGCGGTGTGTCGCTGAGCATGTACAGCGTCTTCACGGCGGGCGTTGCGCTGTGGCTGGTGTATGGCCTGCTGCTGAGCGCGTGGCCGATTGTGGTGGCCAATGCGGTTACGCTGCTGCTGGCGCTGGCGATTTTGGGCATGAAGCTTGTGTACGGCCGAAAACACGGCTAAGCAAGTGCGCTGCGCCGCTCCTTGCAATTGGCCGTCAAACAGACTGTTGCCGAATGTAAGAGTCAAACCCGTAGGTGACAAACATAAGATTTTGTACTGATGTACGTTTTTATCTTCAATATTTTTAGACTTTGCACTGCAGGCCCAATCGCACAAGCAAAGTTACCCTAGCCGCATTTCCATGAAGACGCATCCCCATGAAGATTTTCCAGAATCTTTTTTTAAAGTCCCGCAGCCAGACGGATGACGCGCAAACGCAAGACAGGACCACTTCCAGGGGACCCGAAACCGCGCCCGTGAAGATGAATCTTGACGAACGCATGGCCTTCAGGCGGGAGCTGCTTTTTGAAACCGTGCGCAGCACCCTTGGCAACCGTCGTATCGTGCTCAGCAGCCACCGGTTCAAGGTCATGCGCACCGACAAAAGAGGGCACTGTTATGCCGTCATGATGGACATGTCGCCCGCCTTTATGGACAGCGCGCATGGCCAGCACAAGCAGCTGGTTGAAACAGCCGCGCTGCTCACTCGAAATGCCCAAACCCGCTATGGCCTGATTGTGGTCAGGGTTTACTGGCGAGTGGACGAAACGCTTGATGCAGCGGTGGCGGCGTGGGCTCGCCCGCCCGACACCGCCGCTGCGGCATCAGCGCCTGTCGATCCGGCCCTCAGCAACGTCGAGAAATACGAACGCGCCACCGCCGACGAGTTGGCCGCCTTCGAAGCTGCCTGGCGAAAAAGCAGCGCCATCCAGATTGGCGACCGCACCTACTCGTCAGACCTCGCACCACTGGCCGAAGACTCTCCACGGACGTAAGCCAGCACAGCGAGCACCGCCATCGAGCCGGTACGGGTATCCTCGGCATCAATTTCACAATGAAGATGCCCATGCTTGAGAACCCCTTTGACGACATGCACTTTTATGAGCCGGCTCAAGGCCACGGCCTGCCGCACGACCCTTTCAATGCCATTGTCGGCCCGCGCCCCATTGGCTGGATTTCATCGCGCAGTGCGGATGGTGCCGTCAATCTGGCGCCGTACAGCTTTTTTAACGCCTTTAACTACACCCCACCCATCGTTGGTTTTTCCAGCATCGGCTACAAGGACACGGTACGCAACGTCGAGCAGACCGGCGAGTTTGCCTGGAACCTGACCACGCGGGCGCTAGCAGGCGCCATGAACCGGACCTGCGCGCCGGTACCGCCCGAGGTCAGCGAGTTTGAGCTGGCAGGTTTGACGCCTGTTGCCTCCCGCTTGATTGGCGTTCCGCGCGTGCTGGAAAGCCCGGTGTCGTTCGAGTGCCGGATGACGCAAATTTTGCAGCTGGAGGGCATCAACCGCGACAAGGTGCCCACCTGGCTGGTGCTGGGCGAAGTGGTGGCCGTACACATCGACCGGGCATTGCTCAAGGATGGCATCTACGACACCGCCGCCGCCGGACACATCCTGCGCGGCGGCGGCGCGGGTGATTACTTCACGGTGGGGCCCGAGCAGTTGTTTCAAATGTCTCGCCCCAGGGCTTGAGCCAAAAGCCCGGCCGGCAAGAGTTATCCCTGCGCAATGTGGACAAGCCTGTTGAAGACCCCCGGACAAACTGGCCAAAGCGTTACAGGGCGGGCGCTGGCCGGGTGGTGCGTGCTTTTTGGGCAGCCCGCTTTTTGGGGCCTCAAACCCCATATTTCGCTACCGCGGGCAGGCAAAAACCGGCATAAAAGTGAAATTGGGCTGCGCTGCTCAGCTTTTTCAAGGCTTTTCACCACGCCCATGAAGTTATCCCTGCGCCATGTGGACAAGCTTGTTGATGACGCCCGGACAAGCTGGCGAAAGCCTTGTCTGGCGGGGCCTGGCAGCGTGGTGCTGAAACTTTAGGCAGCCCATGCAAGGTAGCTGCTCACAGGCGCTGCCTTCAACTATTTGGCTAATTTTTAAGGTTTTTTACAAAATACCTTGAATCCGGTATAAACTATAAGGCTTGCAATGCGGGAGTAGCTCAGTTGGTAGAGCGCAACCTTGCCAAGGTTGAGGTCGAGAGTTCGAGACTCTTCTCCCGCTCCAGATAAAAATGGAACGAATAGCGAAAAAGGGCAGTACATCATGTACTGCCCTTTTTTATTGGTGCAACACCAGCGTCCGTACCAAAACCGATCCCGCGTTTGAATCCGGCGTCAACGTTTGCTCTTTATCGGCTCGCGGCGCTGCACACTGCCTGCCAGCTCACAGGACGCCGGTACGGATCCCAGCGCATGCCGCTGGTTGTTGCACCGCTCGTGGCTGATAGCCAGATTGTCAGCGTGGCTGTTGCCCCCATCGCTCAGCGGCTGGATATGTTCAAGCGTTGCGGCCTCCGGCAGAACATGCGCACCGCACACCCAACATGGCACCACACCATGCAATTGGCGGGCGATGGTTTTATAAATCTTGGTACGGGTGTGCGCCAGCCTGCTCATTGCATTTCCAGATCATTCGTGAAAGCGAAGCGAAGACAGTTCAGGCGTACGGCTAGCGAAACCGACAAAGTGCGCGGATGATGTAGGAATGGACTCATGCCGCTGCCCGCGCCAGGCGGTCGCGCACACCATCCCATTGCGAGGCATCGGGCAGCGTTTCAACCCAGATCAATTTAACGCCCTGCGCATCAAAATCACGTAGCACGGCAAAGAGCTCTTGCGCGGTGGCCAGCGCGTCATCGGGCATGCGCCGGTACACCAGCCTGGATGATTGAATGCGCACGATGCTGCGGGCATACACCGCGATGTGCGCAGCATCTGCACCCAGCACGTCCAGTGCGGTTTGCATTGCCCTGGCGTCCATCAGGCGCACTTTGGCGTTGGGCGCGTAGTGCGATTCCAGCGTACCCGATGCGCGCGGGGCAGCACCGCCTGACACGGCGTCGTCTTTGTCCATGACCGGCTCGCCACACGCGGCCTCAAGCTGCGCGCGCGTGAGCACACCGGGCCGCAGCAACACCGGCTGGCCGCGCGTGCAGTCAACGATGCAGGACTCAATACCGACCTCACAGGGCCCGCCGTCGAGCACCAGCAGGGTATCCCCAAATTCATCGCGCACATGCTGCGCCGTGGTGGGGCTCACGCGGCCAAAGCGGTTGGCACTTGGGCCCGCCACACCGGTGTTGCAGGCGGCCAGAAAAGCCAGCGCCACCGGGTGCGCAGGGCAGCGCAGGCCAATGGAGTCCTGGCCACCCGCCGCGGCGCTGGCCACGCCTGGCTTGCGCGGCAAGATCAGCGTCAGCGGGCCCGGCCAGAAGGCCTGCATCAAGCGCGCAGCAAACGGCGGCACGCTGCTGGCGTAGTGCGCGACCTGGTGCACGCCCGCCACATGAACAATCAGCGGATGGTCTGCGGGTCGGCCTTTAGCGGCAAAGATTTTGCTCACCGCGTCGTCACGCGATGCATCAGCTCCCAGACCGTAGACCGTTTCAGTGGGAAAGCCCACCAGTTCCCCAGCCTGAATCTGGCGGGCTGCTTGCGCAATCGCTAACGGGTCAATGCCAGGCAAGACCATCAGAGCGCGTCCAGCCCCGGCAGGCCCAAGAGTTCAGCGGCCTGCCGCGCCACGGCTTTCACGCTCGCCACGTCTGCGCCGGTGATGTTGAGGTGGCCCATCTTGCGGCCCAGACGCGCGTCAAGCTTGCCATACAAATGCAGGTGTGTGCCGGGCAGGCCGAGCACCGCCTGCCAGTCGGGCGTGCGGCTGCGGCCCTGCGCATCGAACCAGACATCGCCCAGCAAATTGAGCATGATGGCCGGTGAGTGCTGGCGCGGCTGGGGCAGCGGCAAACCGGCCATGGCGTGCACCTGCAGATCAAACTGCGAGGCGTCGCAGGCATCCATGGTGTAGTGGCCGCTGTTGTGCGGGCGCGGCGCCATTTCATTGACGATCAGGCCGCCATGCTCGCTGCCGTCGTCAACGATGAAAAACTCAACGCACAGCACGCCCACATAGTCAATGTGGCTTGCTATTGATTTAGTAGCATATAGCGCCCGTAAAGCCTGCCGTGAAGGCATATTTTCTTCATAAGCATGGGTCACGGCCAGAATGCCGTCCACATGCACATTGCGCTGCGGCGCAAAGCTCACCATGCGGCCGTCCCAGCCGCGCGCCACGATGACGGAGCATTCGGCTTTGAGCGGCATCAGCTTTTCAAGCACGCAGGGCACGCTTTTTAAATCGGCCCACGCGGCGGCCAGCTCAGCTGTGTTTTTAACGCGCGCCTGGCCCTTGCCGTCGTAGCCCATGCGCGTGGTTTTTAAAATCCCGGGCAGCAAATCAGCGGGCACTGCATGGAGTTGCTCTGCTGTTTCAATGATGGCGTAGGGCGCGCAAGTCACGCCCGACACACTCGCGCAAGCCGTGAAATGGGCTTTTTCCTGTGCCCGATTTTGCGCAATGGCCACGCACGCCGCGCCAGGCGCCACGGGCCGGGTGGTGGCCAGCGTTTGCAGCGCATGAGCGGGGACGTTTTCAAACTCGGTGGTGATGGCGTCGCTCAGTTCTGCCAGCCGCGCCAAGCCCTGCGCATCGGCGTAGTCAGCCTGTACGTGATGGTGGCTCACCAGCCCGGCCGGGCTTTGCGGATCAGGGTCAAGTACCGCCGTAAAGTAGCCCAGCCGCTGCGCCGCCTGCACAAACATGCGGCCAAGCTGGCCACCGCCCATCACGCCCAGCGTGGCCGGGTGTGTGCTGTTGGCGCCCAGCGTGGCGGGCTGGCCAGAGCTAGACACGGTTCCCGGGAAAATCGGGCTCATACGGCAGGTAGCGTCATGGCGCGGGCAGCTGCGGTTTGCTCTGCGCGAAAGGCCAGCAGTTTTTCTGCCAGCGCCGGGTCATGCAAGGCCAGCATGCTGACGGCAAACAGCGCCGCGTTGGCCGCACCGGCATTGCCAATGGCAAAAGTCGCGACTGGCACGCCCTTGGGCATTTGCACAATGCTGTGCAGTGAATCAACGCCCGCCAGGTGCTTGCTGGCAACCGGCACACCCAGCACCGGCACAATGGTTTTGGCGGCCAGCATGCCGGGCAGATGAGCAGCGCCACCAGCCCCGGCAATGATTGCCTGCAAGCCCCGGCTGGAGGCCTGTTCGGCATAGGCAAACAGGTCATCGGGCATGCGGTGGGCCGACACCACACGGGCCTCGTGCGCAACGCCAAACTGCTGCAAGATCTGCACCGCGTGTTGCATGGTCTCCCAGTCACTGCTGGAGCCCATCACCACGCCCACAATGGCAGGGTTCGCAGGGTTGGCCGAAGGATTGGTGGTAGTCATAGAGAACGGTTGTGGTTGTGAAGTCGTGCGGCTGTGCGGTTCAGTAGTCCCGCGAACCTATCATTTTAAGGTCTCACGCTTTGGTGCCGTGCTAACCTTCAGCAGCTTATAAATTCGCCTTCAAAACCCATTTCTCAAAAAAATCATGATTGACGTTACTGTTGCCAACTTTGAAGAGGAAGTCATCGCCGCTTCCATGCTGACGCCCGTGCTGCTCGACTTCTGGGCGCCCTGGTGCGGCCCGTGCAAGTCGTTGGGGCCGATTCTGGAAAAAGTCGAAGCCGCCTATGCCGGACGCTTCAAGCTCGTCAAAATCGACTCTGACCAAGAGCAGCAGCTTGGCACGGCCTTTGGCATCCGCAGCATTCCGACCTGCATCCTGATGATTAATGGCCAGCCGGTAGACGGTTTTACCGGCGCCCTGACTGAAGGCAAGATCAAGGAGTTTCTGGACAAACACCTGCCGCCCGCCGAAGAGCCAGCGCCTGAGGAAGCCTTGCCACCCGAAGCAGTAACCCCCGAAGCCGCGCTGGAAAAACTCAAGGCTGACGTGGCCAACGACCCCACCAGCGAATCCGCCCGCTTTGAGCTGGTCAAAGCGCTGCTGCTGGATGGCGACACCGATGCCGCCAAGGTTGCGTTTGCACCCGTCATCGCCCAGACCGCCATGGTGCGCCGCTTCGACTCACTCAAACGCTGGATGGGTGCCATTGATTTTGCGGCCATGCATGCAGCAGGTGCAGGCGCCGGAGCTCTTTTTGACTCAAAAATCGCAGCCAACAAACGTGATTTTGAAGCCCGCTTTGACAAGGCCCGCTGGCTCATGGCACAGCAACTCTGGACGCAAGCCCTGGACGAGCTGCTCGACATCCTGATGCGCGACAAAGCCTGGAGCGAAGACCTGGCCCGCAAAACCTACATCGCCATTCTGGACATCATGGAAGCCCCGAAACCCAAGGTGGCCGATGGCCAGATTCCGCCTGATGATCCGGTCGTGGCTACCTACCGCAGGCGGTTGAGCAGCGTGATTTTGAGTTGATGTTTCACACGCTTTAACTACAGGATTGACCATGGCGTTGATTTATTTGATAGCTGGTTTGGTGCTTTTTTTAGGCGTGCATTCCACTCGCATTTTTGCGAACGACTGGCGCAACCAAACGCTGGCCCGTATCGGTGAAAAGCCGTTTAAAGGCGTGTACGCGCTGCTGTCGCTGGCAGGCTTTGTGCTGCTGGTGTGGGGCTATGGTCAGGCGCGTCAACAGGGCGTGATGCTGTGGAACCCACCCACCGCCATGCGCCACATCGCGGCGCTGTTGATGCTGCTGTCATTTGTATTGTTGACCGCCGCCTATGTGCCGGGCAATCAGATCAAAGCCCGCCTGCATCACCCCATGGTTCTTGGCACCAAGGTCTGGGCGCTGGCGCATTTGCTGGCCAATGGCTCACTGGCTGACACAGTGCTGTTTGGCAGCTTTTTGGCGTGGTCGGTGGTGTTGTTTGCCGCATCGCGCAAGCGCGATCGCCGCGAGCAGGTTGTTTACCCTGCTGGGACTGCCGCCATGACCGTCGTCACGTTGGTGGCTGGCATCGCAGCCTGGGCAGTCTTTGCTTTTTGGCTACACCGGGTACTGATCGGCGTGTCGCCGTTTGGGGCGATGGGCTCGCCGGGCTGAAAGGCGTTGGGGATTACCCCACGCTATTGATTGAGTAGCTTCTTGCGCCCGTACTTATTGGGCTGGATACTGATTTGGCACACTCAAACAGTTTGAAATGGCCTAAAAACGGGTTTTCGAGCCTATTACCCAGCGGATAGGGCTCACTAGCCGCATCGCTTCACTAAGTCACTCTTCAGATTTTCCGGCAAGGGTGTACCACCGTTTGACTTAAGCGGCACGCTGCGGCGTGGCGCGCATGGCCCAGAATGAAATGAAGACCATGCGTGCCATGCTGCTGCGTGTCCGCGCGACTGACCTGTTAGCCGTCACAGCCGCCCGACGACCGACTTGAATCGAGCTTGGTGCTGCTTTCTGCTGGCGAGCTCGCTTACCAAGAACGCCAAGCACTCGCTGATTGTCTTTGCCCGCTCAAGGCACTCAGCATCCGAGAGTGAATGGACCCCCTCGCTTAAGACTTGATAGAGACGTCCCAAAAGGTTTAGTCCATCTGGCTTCAGGTGAGGTGGAAGTGCAAGGTTTGCCACCCGGATCTTTTCGCTCATTGGCGATTCTTTTCGCAGCTCTACTAGCGCCGACGTAATAGCCAAGTCGCCGCCAGAGGCACGAACATCCTCTTCAAGTAGGTCGATCAGTCCGGCGATATTCGCTTCCGTTATCATGCGAAGGTATGCGAATGCAGCGACGCCGTACTCGTTCGCTAAGCAGACTGAATCGCCCCGTATTTGAACTGACCCCCAGAAGTTGGACGGTTACGATGCCCGCCGTTCAGGCGGAGCTTGCCAGCCGGTAGCCCACTGGGCTGAGTCCTCTCAATCCGAGCTTGATACGCTCGTTGTTGTAGTAGTCAATGTAATCGTTCACG
>JANXTM010000105.1 GCA_025352405.1 Polaromonas sp. | reverse complement strand
CTGACGAATAGGCCAAAGAATATCGCCAGGTAGGAGCCTTTGAGCAGGGAAAAAACACCCAGGCTACCAAAAATACTACCCGTCACAATGCCGGGTGCAAGTCGTTTGACGATGTCCCAGCGTACGCCCCCGCGCCGGTGGTGTGCCCAGACGCTAGACATGGAGGTGAAGATGATCGTGGCCATGGACGTCGCAATGGCCATCTTGACAGCCAGATCAGGGGTAACGCCCCGGTGGGACATGATGATGGTGATGAAGGGCACCATCAGCATGCCGCCGCCAATTCCAAGCAGGCCCGCAAGAAAGCCCGTTCCAATGCCCAGAAGTGCAAGTTCAACAATCAGCAGGGATTCCAGATACATGGGAAGGTTTGCTTCTCAGCTCGGTGCGGAGCATAAAATGAATAAGGCTGGAGGAAGTTCCGGCACATAGAAAAAAGCGAACCGAATTACAGTTGCCGGAAATGCCAGGCCGGTGTTTGCTAGATTAAAGGTGTCTGCAAGTGCCACTGGACCGTCATCCTGAACCAGGGTTCAGGTGGGCGAGGGCAGTCAGGTTTCGGGCTCGTCTAACGCGAGACGGGCACGCCCTCCTGACAATTTACCAAGCCCGAGCTCAAAGAGCATTGGCACAAGGAAATATAAAGCCCAGTTTGCACTGCAGACCAGTAGATTGTAGGTGGTTACAAGCGATTTCGCTCGACGGGTGGGTCTGGCCTGCGCACAAATTAGAGCAACTGTCCATCAATGCCAAGCGCTGCATCGAGCCGATGCATCAGATCGGTTAATTGAGCTTGCGACGCGTCTGCATTCAATGTCGTAGGGTCAGTCAACGAAGACGCCACCGGCTGCGCTGCAGACCGTTCGGGTAGTTCGAATGCCAAGTTCAAGGCGGCCAGCACGGCGATACGGTCACGCGCCTTGATTTTGCCGACGTCGCGGATTTTGCACATGGCAATGTCGACACGGTTGACGGCGTCGAGCATGCGGGCATCGCCATTTTCAGGGCAACCCAGCAAGTAGCTTTGGCCCATGATTTGCACTTCCAGTTGCTTCATGAGTCTACTCCAGCTGATGTCTGCAGGGTTGCGACAGCGTTTTCTGGCAGGCGCTCCAGCAGGGCATCAACCCGTGAGCGGGCGGCACTCAAACGTGATTTGAGGGAGTCCCGCTCATGTGCCAAGATGCTGACCTGCTCATTTAAAAGGGCATTGGTGCGTTGTAACTCCGCATAACGGAGCAAAAGTAGCTCTACCCGTTCAATTACGCGTTCGATTACAGGGTCGGGCAGGGCGGGCGGCAGCGGCACGCCCGAGGGGTCGATTGGGTTGTGATTCGACATAAAGAATTGGATTGTAGGGTGAGCCGCATTTTGCCGCGTAGAATGTTAGGCGTTGGTGCTCGCAGTGTGGTTCACACGCTGCAGTTCAACGGGAAGCAGAGGGCATCAACGCTACACAAGTCAGCTATTTGACCAGTCAACGCGACGCCGCCCAACCTGCGCTGCCCCCGCAACGGTAAAACAGACGAACGTCCAGCAGAAATTTTTTGCTGGACGATTCAGCTTTCATCATTTGCCACTGAGACCCCTGAACAAGGTCTTGGGAAGGCGATGGAGGCAGTTCTGTCAGCCCGGATACCGGCCAACAAGGTGAACGCGTGCGTCCTGAAATAGGCTACGCGTTCGTAATGCTCATGCATTGGCGGGGAAGCCGGTGAGGGTCTTTTGCTGATTGTCTTGCTCATGAATACCTGTGTCTATTGCGCACGTCTTGCCGTGCTTCCTCTCGCGTTGGCTGCCGCATTTCCGTCTTTTTCGCAAACTCAGGCGACATCCGAACTCATCGAAACCGTGGTTTCTGCGACCCGTACACCGACACGAGTTGATGAGCTGGTCAGTGATGTGGTGGTCATCACCCGGGCCGAGATTGAAAAATCAGCTGGCAGGACCCTGCCAGAAATCCTGGCGCGTGTACCCGGCTTGCAGTTCAGTGCCAACGGCGGATTGGGGAAAAGCAGCAGTATCAATATCCGCGGCGCTGAGGCCAGGCACACGGTGCTGTTGATCGACGGCGTACGCTACGGTTCCGCAACCACGGGCACGCCTGTATGGGATAACCTGCCGGTTGACATGATTGAGCGCATTGAAATTGTCAAAGGTCCTGCTTCTGCGCTTTATGGCAGCGAGGCTGTGGGCGGCGTGGTACAGATATTTTTGCGCAATGGTGTGCAGGGCTTTCATCCCTACGCGGCCGTGACGCTGGGCAGCAACGCCTACAAGCAGGCAGCAACCGGTTTTGCGGGGAGAAGCGGCGCAGTCAGCTACGCGCTAGGCGTGCAAAAAACCAGCGAGACTGGTTTTTCTGCTACGAACTCCAAGGTTGGCGCCAACTACAACCCTGATGCGGATGGTTTTGACCAGAACGCCCTCGACGCATCTGTAGCCTACCAGCTCAACACTGACTGGAAATTAGACGCAGGCCTGCTGTACGCAGAAAGCGTCAACCACACCGATGATGGACTGAACCGCGACACCCGCTACGCGGGCCTCACCCGGGTTGTCAGGGCGGGGTTGGAAGGACGGCTGGCAAGCGGATGGAAAACGCAGTTGCGGCTGAGCCAGAGCGTGGACTCCAGCAAAGCGATTGTGGCGGCACCGTCGGTGTTTCCCAGTCTGTTTAAAACTACCCAAAACCAGCTGACCTGGCAAAACGACATCGACACCCGCTTCGGTGTGCTGCTGGCTGGTGTTGAACAACTCAAACAAAAAGTCGATAGCACCACCGCCTACACCATCAAAGACCGGCAGGTGTCGTCTTATTTTGTGGGCCTCAATGGCAGCCAGGGCGCGCACAGCTGGCAGGCCAATTTGCGGCGTGATCAAAATTCGCAGTTTGGTGGCAACAGCACCGGTTTTGCCGGGTATGGTTTCAGTATCACGCCTGCCTGGCGAGTGAACGCATCGTATGGCACCAGCTTTGTCGCGCCGTCGTTTAACCAGCTGTATTTCCCGGGCTTCGGCAACACCGCGCTACAGCCCGAAAGCGGCCGCAACACCGACCTCGGCGTGACCTGGAGTGATGCGGGTCACACCGTCAAGCTGGTGCGCTACGACAACAAGATTCGCGGCTTCATTACCAGTACCACTACGCCCGTCAACGTGCCCCAGGCCCGCATCAACGGCCTGACGCTGGCCTACGACGGCAGCTTTGGCCCGCTCACTCTCCGGGCTTCCGCTGATGCACTGGACCCGCGCAACGAGATCACTGGCAAACGCCTGCCACGGCGAGGCGCCAGCCAGCTTCGGCTGGGTGCCGATTACGGTGTCGGCGCCTGGGCATTTGGTGGCTCTCTGCTGCGCACGGGCGGCAGTTTCAATGACACCGCCAACCTGCAGCCGCTCGATGGCTACACCTCCGCAGACCTCTATGCGGATTACAAGCTGAGCCAGGATTGGAAACTGCAAGCCAAGCTCAACAACCTGACCGACAAGCAGTACGAAACCATCCTGGGCTACAACCAGCCTGGCAGGGGTGTTTTCGTCACGCTGCGCTGGCAGCCGAAGTAGGGATAAACCACTGATACGCCGTGTCAACCGTACGTTGTCCTGCTATTTTGATTGCCGCCCCGGCCTCTGGTCAGGGTAAGACAACCGTCGCCTGCGCGCTGGCGCGCCTGCATGCGCGGCAGGGGAGGCGGGTACGTGTGTTCAAGTGCGGGCCTGATTTTCTCGACCCGTACTGGCTCTCGTTGGCCAGCGGCGCGCCGGTGTACCAGCTTGACTTGTGGATTACGGGCGAGGCAGATTGCGCGCAGCGCCTGCACGATGCGGCGCTGGAGGCTGACCTTATCATCGTCGAAGGCGTGATGGGTCTGTTTGATGGCGAGCCCAGCGCCGCCGACCTGGCACAACACTTTGGCTTGCCGGTGCTGAGCGTGATTGATGCGAGCGCCATGGCGGGCACGTTTGGTGCTTTGGCGTGGGGTCTGCAACACTACCGCGAAGGCTTGAACTTTGCCGGTGTGCTGGCCAATCGGGTGGCCTCGCCCGGCCACGCCGACATGCTGGAAGCTGGGCTGCGCGACGCGGCGCAGTGGCAGGGCGCGCTTATGCGCAGCGAAGCTTTCACCCTGCCAGAGCGGCACCTGGGCCTGGTGATGGCCAGTGAGTTGGGTGATGCATTGGCGCGACTCGACGCAGCAGCCGATGCGTTGGCCGCCACGCCGCTGGGGCAAATGGGTGCGGTTGAGCTGCAGGCCTGGGCTGTGGCGTTTGAGGCACCGAGGTCGCCGCAGAGTGCTTTTCCGGTGACTGCCTTGCAGGGCCAAACCATCGCCGTGGCCCGAGATGCAGCATTTTGCTTTTTGTACACAGCCAACCTCGACTGTTTGCAGCAGATGGGCGCGCGACTGGTTTATTTCTCGCCGCTTGAAGACGACGCGGTGCCGACTTGCGATGCCCTGTGGCTGCCCGGCGGTTACCCGGAGCTGCATGCGCAAACGCTGGCGACCAACCAAGCCATGCAAGCTAGCATCGCCACCCATGTGCGCGCTGGCAAACCGGTTTGGGCCGAATGTGGCGGCATGATGGCCTTGTTTGACCAGCTCACCACGGCCGATGGCAAAAGCTACCC
>JANXTM010000161.1 GCA_025352405.1 Polaromonas sp. | reverse complement strand
GCAAAACTTCCGGTACGACAGGGGGCTGTCGCGCAGCCGCCAGTCCCAATAAAAACGCGGCGTGGTGTTGCGCGCTGCCACCGCCATGGCGGCTGCATCGGCCGCCACAAAACACAGGCCCGGGTGCACCATCAAGCCCTTCTGCGAGGCCCCCAACACCACGTTGGCGCCGCTGGCGTCCATTGAAAATGGCGCTGCACCGAGCGAGGCCACCACATCGACCACCAGCAGGGCCGGGTGGCCAGTGGCATCCATGGCGGCACGCAGCGCTGCCAGGTCGCTGCTCAAGCTGCTGGCGGTGTCGGTGTGTACGGCAAACACCGCCACAATCTCGTGCGCCGTGTCGGCCCGCAGCGCACGCCCGACCGCATCAACGTCCAGCGCATAGCCCTCCACGCACGGCGTGCGCACCACCTCGCCGCCGAGTGCTTCAGTTTGCACCGCCCACGACTCTGAAAAATGCCCGGTGCCCGGCACCAGCACCGTCTGGCCCGGTGCGACCAGGTTGGCGATCACTGCCTCCCACGCGCCATGACCGTTGGCCGCATACATGAACACTTTGGCATCGGTGGTTTGCAGCAGGCGCTTCAGGCCCACCTCGCACGCGGCAATCGACTGGTCAACTCGCGGGTCAGCCAAGTCCATGGGCTGCCGGCTCATGGCGTGCAGTACCTCGTCAGGCACGCGGGTGGGGCCAGGTGAATGAAGCGCGCGGTGGCCGGGAATGCGTGGCGATGGGTTCATGAGGTAATTTTTTAGAAATGGGTGGTGCGCTCAATGGTACACAAGCCCTGCCTGCAGCACAGCGCCTGCAGACCCCGACGCGGTCATTCAACGGATGCGGAAGCTCCGCAGCAACTGGATCATTTGGGGCGCCACGCCAGGCCAGGAGACTTGGTGGGTATCCATACGCTGGCGCAGTGTAGGGCTGCACGGCACATCAGTGAAGCCCAAGGCACGCTTGAAGAAAGCGTTGTCCCGAAAACGTTCGATGGCGTCAAATTTGTCTTTTTACCCATCTCTAGCAAAGCAAGTCAGCTTTTCGGGCGGCCTCTTTTAGCCAGTCTCAAGCGCCTGGGGCGTTTGGGCTTACCTGAGGAGTAAATTACACATATAGCCTAACTCAGTAATCACCGTGAGGTTGTCAGCATATTTGACTCGACGCCACGAAAATGCCCATGTACTGAAACAAAAAACAAATCAACAACTTATATGTAGCGGCTTGACAAAATCTTGACAGTTGAAGGTGTTGATGTCGAAGTGCAACTGCTGCTGGGCAAGTACACCTGACTTGCATTGAGCTGCGTTGTGCTGATTTTGAGGCCGCCTGATGTAATGGTTGTTGAACTAAGCGAATTAACGCCGACGCTTACAGAGCCATTTATATTCGTGGTCGCACCGCTTGTCGCAACCTGGCCACCTAAAACGACATTGCCATTAATTGTCCACCCCGAAGAGGTCAAACCTCCTTCCGTTAATACAGCCATATTGGCGATTGGTAAACCGGTGCGACTTACGCCATTGCTGTCGTTCCAGGTCACAAAAGTGGATGGCGTTGTGGTCTTGTTGCAAAGATTCGTGGGGTAAGTACTTCCATCACAAATCAGGGCTGGAGTTGAAAAATTGGGGGCTGTCAAGTTCAAGTGCCCAGCACTCGTAAGCGTGATATCACCTTTTCCAATAAAGCTGTTGAGCAGATTTACCGTGGTCCCGTCAATGGTCACCGCACTGTCAAACCATACAACGCCTGGTGGGAATTTTTGTACGCCCGAGAACAACCATGCGGCTCCCGTCTGCAAACAGCCAGGGTTGTTCGAATACCCGCAAGTCATGAGTGTACTCAGCACGCTTTGCTGCGCAACGGTCGGCGTTCGCAAACTGTATATTCCGGCAAGTGACAGTCCAGCTGCATTTTTTACGTTTTGAATGGTGAGTTGGGGCAATCCATTGACAAACTCGAATACATAGTTAGCCTGGGATTTATAGGCATCGGCACTTACCGTATCTGCACGCGTGTCACAGTAGGGAATTCCAGGAAGACCGGGCGAAGTATTGACTTGGTTTACAGCTAGGTTATTGAGCGTCGCGCCTGAGCTTTTTCCGGAGCCGTAATAAAGTGACCCGGCAATATTGCCATTTGTAATTGTCGGGAAGTTATAGCAGTTTGTCGGTGAAGAACATCCCCCATTCGTGGCCCACAAATTGCCACCGCCAACTAAATTTGTCACAGTGCCAGTGACGATTTTAAATTCATCGTTTGAAAGCACATTTGAGTAGGTGCCGCCATAGCCCTGTACATTCAGCTTATTACCCCACATCTGTCCTACGGTTTGGGTGTAAATGTCAATACCACCACCATAGATAGAGAGCGCGGTAAATGTCAGGGTGTCTGGCAAACTGCCATTTCCGTTTAGTCGCGTTGCGGAACTGGTGTTGGTAACCACACCCGTAGTTGACGAAATGGTGGTTTTGCTCAGGTCCAATAGAAATTTGGTACCGTCGGTCAGAGTGATAATGATGGACCCGGTGCCCAACGGAATGACGGACCCCGTGGTCCACGGAATCGTTGTGCCTGCGGTAGTCGGAATCAGGTTGCCGCCGATATTGGTATTGCCAATAGTCACACCTGCTGAACCTACAGATGCAGAATATGCGCCCGCTTTCAGAGCGTTGTAGCTCCCCGAGCCAGTGTTGCCGATGTTAATGGTTTTAGCCCAAAGCGTGGCGTTGGTTGGCGTTGCCATGCTGATAATGGTAATCGCACCTTCGGAGGTCAGGGTGGCGTTTGCGTCGATACCTCCACCGCTTAAATTGATATTACCCTTGACACATCCGGAAATGATGGCCGAAGACGCATTCTGGATGGTTAAATTACCCTCAACTGCGATACCTGAATAAGTAGTTCCATTAGTAACACTTGTTGTGCCACCGGTAATGGATACGTCCCCTTTGAAAAAGGCCGATGCCTTGGGTGAGGCGACACATTGCTGAGAACTGGCGCCACCAGTTCCCGTGGAATAAATTTCCTGCATTTTTGAACTTGCCTCGGCTTTGGTGCCTCGTGCCGACACACCGGTAATTTCGACCGTTACTGTGGATGCCGTCGTGTCTGCTGCTGTAACCCGAGCTGACATTAAACCTGTAGCGCCATCGCTTGTCCCGCCGTCACCTGTCAGGCTGAGCGCAATCGGCATTGTTTGTGCCAGAAAAGCTGTGAGCTTGCCGTCAGTCTTCAGCTGCTGCAAATACATTCTGACAATCTCTGTTGCCGTCCAGGCCTTTATTTGTGCCTGTGCCTGCGCATGCGCTGCCATACCCTGGTCCTGAGTGCTGCGGATGTAGTAGGCCGTGCCCAGCACGGCGGCGGAAAGTGACATACCTATCAACAACATGATCAGCACGGTGGCGATGCCGCTTTGTCTGCAGCCGTCAGTGCGCCCAAAGATGCGACGGGTTAATGGCAGGAGGGGAATGAAACTTTTACGCATAGTGGATTGCCATAATCAAGTTATGGCACGGGGAAGTTGGATAAGCACTGCGCAGTGCTCAAGTTCGGGTTTGAAGCAGTGAGTGATACCAGAACGTTGCCGCTTACTGTGGTAACGCCCAACGGATTGCAAGTTCCAGTTGTTGCTGTAATCGCAAAAATGATAGCGACGGTTCGGTCAAGTTTGTCGTTGTCTGACGTCGATGCGGGAGAGGGAACCAGAAGCACTGGTACCCATGTCAGGGTGTTCCATGTGCTGGCGCTGGTGCAATTGACAGCCGGCAAGCTCTGTAATCCGCCGATCGGCGGCGCGTACAGGCCGGCGCACTGAAGAACGCCACCAGACAGGACTTCCCAGACCACCGCATTGCCTGCCCTGGGAGTGCTGGTATTAACCGTTCCACTTAAGGTATTACTCGACAGAGTGGCACCAGAAATCACAATGAGTTGCACCCCTGGTTGCGGACTGGTGATGCCATAGCCGGCCTCTTGCAATGCGAGGGAAGCGGTCAGTGTGGAGGATATGTATTTACTGTCAGCGCTGGCACTCTCCCGCGCAGCTAATGTAGTCGACGCTACATTTTTAAACACCATCAACATGCCTACAGTGACAATCATGGAGATTGTTATCCCCACCATCATGCTGACCAAGGTGACGCCACGTTGAAATCGCACCATGACGACTGTCATTGGGTCAGGCTGACAATACCATCACCGCCAAAAAAACTTTTGGCAACAGCGTTGTTGGCGGATGTTGAGATAGCAACGCGTGTGATGACATTGATAGTTTTGTCAAAGCCTGTATTGCCTGTGATACCGACCACGATATTGCTGGCTGCGCCGTAAGTGATAGTTATAGGAATACAGGTTGGTGTTGATGCGGTCGGAGTGAGGTATACCGAAATGGATTGTGAACTGAAACAAGGAATCGGACTAAGACTGCTTCTCGACAGAAAATTCATCATCTGCATAATGGCAATATTTTGCGTGCTGACGTAGCGCTGGGCGTTAAAAGTGCGCGCTAGCGCAAAGCTCAACCCCAGACCGATAACGGACATAAGCAAAATGCCGATCAAAGCCTCAAGGAGGGCATCACCGCGCTGGTAGTTGCCCGCAAAGCGCAGATTAATATAAGGTACTTGCTTCATTATTTTGTGCTCCTCCACGGCTGACGGTATAACTGGTAGCAGACGTCGGTATACCGCGGCTTGTGATGCCAATAGTCTGGGGCGCAGTTGCTGTGGCAGTAACACCGGCAATAACGATACCGACGTTACTGGGAAGCGCAGCGTTCCAGTACAGGTTGGCTCCACCCATGGCGCATGCCGTAGCCGTAGGGTCACCCTTGCAAACCAACAGGGTGCTGACGCTACCAGTGGTCACAATGCGCAAACCGGCCGCAGCGGCGGGTGGGGCACCTGCCTGGCCAGGGTTGCGTAAGGCCAGTGCCTTCGCGGTGCCATACGCCTGTACCAGCTTGGTTCGGGCTTCCCGGGTTTGTGCGCTGTAGACCCAGTTGTTGACCAGCGGTACAGCCGCAAACAACAGCAGACACAAGATAGTGATGGTTACCAGCAGCTCAACAAGCGTGAAGCCTGACGCACTGCATAACTTTTTACTTTTCGACACTTACCATGCACCGCTAAAGCCGCAAGAACTGCCGGTCGCGTTCCGTGTGTTCGCGCTTGTCAAGGTCAGGGTGCAGCTCATGGTGCCGATGCCTGTTGCGGTGAGCGTGTAACTCTCTGGTACGGCTGGGGTTGCTGCCGAATTGGCAGCAGTGTAGCCATAGGTGTATGTGAAAAACACACTTTGCGCTGGATTCCAGCCAGAAAAAGCTGTTGTTGTCGCGGTAGTTGTGGCGGTTGAACTCGTTGAATAGGTCAGACTTTTTTGATACTGATTTTCCACGACTAGACTCAGCGTCACCAAGTCGGCTGTGGCGGACCTGGCCCGGCTTTTCATGATGTAACTCTGGTAGGCGGGCAATGCAATTGCCGTCAAAATACCAACCAGTGCGATGACGATAAGGATTTCTATCAGCGTAAATCCCCGTGATGAAAGCTTCCTGAATGACCGTGTACAAGTAAAAAACATGAAACTTTCGTATCTATAGGCTTCTGGTGCTAGTAGTATGCACGCTTATGCAGTGCTTGGCGTTTCAGGGGCATCAGCGAGAAAAAAATACGCGCCCGACGGTTGACGTGCCAATGCTCGGCTGCCCCTCCCTGTTCAAGGCCGGCCCGTTGATGCGTAGCGTAAGGGCGTCATCAAGGAGGGGAAATCAGGAAGCCCAAGGCTATCCATGCGCCAGAAAATTCCCTTGAACACGAGCTGACATCGACGCCTCGGCTGCTGGTATTTTTGGATTGGCCAGCACGTACAACATCACAGTGGCCGCCGCCCGCAGGTGGAAAACACGAGAAGATGCAGAGGGTGCAATCGCATGGTTGGCGGGGCTGGTTCTTCCGGGCTACAAAAGAGTTGCCCGTCCATCCGGGTCCAGCCCGGCAGTGCTGGTACTTCTACCGCAAAAACAGGCCTGATTTATGGCAGGGTGCCACAGGCATTCGGGGCGGCAATTTGGGCTGGCTGGACTTTCTGGGTAGAGTGGTTGCTGCTACTGCTACTGATTAAATAGCGTGTGGCCCCCGTATTTGCTGCCGCAGAGGCCACTTTTTGCAACCAAACCCGTTACGCCACATCACTCCTGACATCCGCGTACAAGGTGTCATTGCGCTGGCTGGCCAACATGTCTGAGGCCGCAGCGCTCAAGCATTTTTGGCGTAATAGCGCACCCCTGGCAGGCCGTCAAAATCGGCATCTTGCGTCCAAACCAGTGCATTGCCTTGCTGCGCCGTGGCGTAAATGATGCTGTCTGCTAGCGGCAGCTTATGGCGCATACCCACGGCCGCAGCCTGCAAGGCCAGCGCTGCGCCAAGTTCCACCACATGGCCTTGCTGCATGACGGCCACATACTGCAGCGCAGCACCTTCACCACGCTGCTGCGCGATGCGTTTAAAAACCTCCAGCAGGGTGATGGATGGCACTAGCAGCGTAGTGGGTTGTTCAATGGCGGCTGCAAAGTGCTGGGCATTGGCCTCACCCGCAAAATAAGCCAGCCAGGCGGATGAATCAACGACGTTCATGGGCAGCGTTCAAAGGCGATCTTCGTCGCGCGGCACGTCGGTATCCAGCCCGTGCAATGAACCGCGAAGCTGGCTTGCGGGCTGGACGGGAATGAACTCAATCCGGTTCTCAAACTGCACGACCTGCAATTTGACGCCAGGCACCAGCTTGAGGTGCTGGCGCACTGCCAGCGGTATGACCACCTGGAATTTGGGTGAAATAGTGACGATTTGCATGGTGAAAAGCCTGGGTTTATCGATAGTCTTATCGTACTACAACAGGCTTAACGATAAAAATTCGGCACGCTACCGGGAAAACCGTAACCTTGTCACCAAGCCTTCACATCAGCCCGTGATGCTGGCGGTGCGGCATGTCGCCGTTGCCAACCTTCAGGAGCACCCCATGAGCCAGGACCATACGCCAAATACTGCAGCCGACCTCGATACCTTGCACGATGCGGCCGAAGACGATGAGTTCGAAAGCATTGGCGACCACCACCGCATGGCTGCGCACCACTTTTCAGCCGCTGCCAAACACCACCTGGCGGCTGCGGTGGCCGACGACGAAGGCGACGACGAGGCCAATGCACGCCACGCGCACCTGGCTTACCGTCACCAGCTCAATGCTGTGCAGTACGCCGAAATTGCGGCGATGGACAACGAGAGCCTGGAAGATACCATTGAAGACGCTGTCAGTGGCGCGCTGATGGGTGAGCCTGCTGGGCGCTAAATCAACCCTTGCGCCCGGCCACCATGCGAGCGGGCGCTCGAAGCGGGTTTTACGTCGGTCTTGACGGTGCACGGCCCCAAAGTTAGTATTACGCTTGTAATAACAAAATAAACCCCATGCATACACTCAAACTTACCCAAATCGGCAATTCAGTGGGTGCCATTTTCCCCAAGGAATTACTGGCGCAGATGCGGCTCGAAAAAGGCGACGAATTTTTTGTCACTGACAC
Organism: Polaromonas sp.; assembly: GCA_025352405.1. Taxonomy (GTDB): domain Bacteria; phylum Pseudomonadota; class Gammaproteobacteria; order Burkholderiales; family Burkholderiaceae_C; genus Polaromonas. The sequence goes on along the minus strand of JANXTM010000161.1, from coordinate 2,040 downwards.
CCCAGACGGGCTGCGCATCACCACGCACAACCCTGAGTTTGAGGAGCAGATGCGGCTAAGCCGGGAAATCATGAAAGAGCGACGCGCTGTGTTGCGTGAGCTCGCCAAGTGAGCGCGCAAGCCAGCAAGTGGCGCTGGATCGACCGTGCGGTGCTGATTGCGGTCCACGAGATGCAATTGGCTGAACACGGCGGTGGCACGGGTCTACGTGACGCGAATTTACTGGAATCGGCATTGTCAAGGCCGCTCAATCTGGCGGCCTTCGGCGAACCTGACGTTTGCGCGCTTGTTGCGGCCTATGGATACGGTATTTCCCGAAACCACGCTTTCATTGACGGTAACAAGCGCACCGCATTGGTGGCGACGGAGCTTTTTTTAAGGCTCAACGGTTGGCGCTTGATCATCTCTGATGCCGACTGTGTATTCACCATGCTGAACCTGGCCTCAGGCGAGCTGTCTGAAGACGACTTTGCCGCCTGGCTGCGGTCCCACGTTGCGCCGCGAGCGCCTGGCCCGGCCTGATCGGGTAACCCGCAGGCCGAACCACTGTCGTCGCGTTTACTTCTCGGCAAACGCCCGTTCAATGACAAAGTCACCGGGTTTGGATGTGGTGCCTTCCTTGAAGCCCTTGCCTTCGAGCATGACCTTCAGGTCTTTGAGCATGCCGGGGCTGCCGCAAATCATCACCCGGTCATCCGCGACGTTCAGCTGCGGCAGCTTCAGGTCGTCAAACATCTGGCCCGACGCCATCAGGTCGGTCACCCGGCCCATGGTGCGGTAAGACTCACGCGTCACGGTAGGGTAGTAGAGCAGTTGCTTGGCAATCATTTCGCCTAAAAACTCGTGCTGCGGCAAGTGCTCTGTCACCAGGTCATGGTAGGCCAGTTCGTCTTTTTCGCGCACACCGTGCACCAGGATGACCTGCTCAAACGCCTCATAGGTTGCCGGGTCACGGATGATGCTCATGAACGGTGCCAGGCCGGTGCCGGTAGACAGTAAATACAGGCGCTTGCCGGGGAGCAGGTAGTCCACCAGCAGTGTACCCGTGGGTTTTTTGCCGACAATAACCGTGTCACCCACCTGCACATGTTGCAGGCGTGACGTCAGAGGGCCATCTGGCACCTTGATGCTCAAAAATTCCAGATGGTCTTCATAGTTGGCGCTGACGATGCTGTAGGCCCGGAGCAGCGGTTTGTCGTTGACGCGCAGACCAATCATGGTGAAGTGCCCGTTGCTGAAACGCATGGACTCGTCGCGTGTGGTGGTGAAGGTGAAAAGTTTGTCGGTCCAGTGGTGGACGGACAACACACGTTCTTCGTTGAAGGCGCTCATGGGTGCTTAAAAATGGTGGGGAGTAAAAGTGGCGGGCGGTAGAAGCCGCAACGCACTGCAAGGCACAGCACTTGATTTTAACTTCTCGTCCCGCAATTCAGGCAAAGTGGTCAAACGACAAGAACTGGCCGGCAACCGGCTGGCCGTGTGCATCGACCAGCCGCAGGCCTGGTGCCTGCTCAATCTGGCCAATGCGTGTGACCGACGTCTGGCTGGTTTTTGAGGCGGCTTCAACCGCCTGTCTGCGAGAGAACGGTGCGGTGAATGCCAGCTCGTAGTCGTCGCCACCGGCCAGTACGCAAGCCAGCGCTTTTGGCGGATCAAAAAGGCTGCTCCGGCAGCCATTACGGGGGCTATTAGCTATTAAAGTCATAGCAATTGAGGTGTCCATCTGCGCACCTACCGCTGAGGCCTTCAACAGATGCCCAAGGTCGCCTGCCAGGCCGTCGCTAATGTCGATGGCGGCTGTGGCGATACCGCGCAGGGCCTGCCCCAGCGCCACGCGGGGCGTGGGTTGCTCCAGACGGATTCTGGCTTGCGCCAGCTCGTGTGGACTCAGACTGAGCCGGCCCAGCAGTGCCTCCAGCGCCAGCCGGGCATCGCCCAGTGTGCCACTGACATACAGATCGTCACCCACCTGCGCGCCCGAGCGCAGCAGGGCTTGGCCACGCGGCACCTCGCCAAACACCGTGATGCAGATGTTGCGCG
>JANXTM010000145.1 GCA_025352405.1 Polaromonas sp. | reverse complement strand
GGTTGGAATTGACGCAAGTGCACCGCATTTCGATGTCCATTTGCTAAATGTAGACCTGCTGCGCGATCTGGCCACGTTCACTTTTTCACCGGACACAACATCTTCCCAATTCTCGGCGAATGGCCGTTTGAAAGAAGATATTCTGGTTGAGTTAGACACCGGAACCGCCGTCCTTAATCACACCTTCAAAAAGGGAGAAATTCCCTCCGCTTGGTCAGTGAACATTCCCGTGCAGTACGGAGATGCGATGGACTACCCATTTGACAAACACGGGGGTGAATTTTTTTTCAAGGTCAAGCGTGAAAGCAGCGCAAGTCCCCTGGCCCGAGTCGACCTTGACAAGGTGTTGCACGGTTTTTCGGCTTCTGCGACTGTTGAAGCCGCAGTCGACGGCAGCCAGGTTGCACTGACTTACGAATTTTCACGTTCTCCCGCTGTGATTTTTCTGGCATTGATGGCCTTGAGTTCGCTCAGCATGGTTGTTTTGAGTGCGCTTGGCGTGGCTAAACATGTGGCCTTGCATGGTCGTAAGGTGGAGTTCGGGATGCTGACCTGGATTGCTGCGTTGCTGTTTGTCATTCCCGCTGTACGTAATGGCCTTCCGGGCAGCCCGCCACTCGGCTCTTTGGTGGATATTGGATTGTTCTTCTGGCTGCACATTCTGACCGTCGGTGCGCTCCTTACAGTGGTCTATAAATGGATAAAGCAGCCCTGATGCGCGATACGCACGGGTTAAATTCTGGTTTTGCTTTCTATCGCGGGTGCCGCATCCCATACCAAACTACATAGCTAGCACTTAGGCCACTATTTTCTGCCGCCAAATATGCTGCCCAAAACTCCGCGAATGATTTCGCGGCCTACTGCGGAACCCATGGTGCGTACGGCGGACCTGGCCATGCTTTGTGCCAAGCCATCATGTACGCCACCGCGCGGGCCAGTGGTGCCGAACAGCACGTCTTTCAGGCCGCCCATGATCCCGCCTGATTCTGTCTGCCCTGCAGCGCCGCCATTTGGCGCGGCGCTAGCACTGGCCCCTCTGGCGTTGGTGCGACTCTGCAGGGTTTCGTAAGCTGAGTCACGGTCTACCGTTTTTTCGTACACTCCCGCGACCAGAGAGTTTTGCAGTAAGGCCTGACGCTGTTCTGCTGTGATGGGGCCTATCTGGCTGCCGGGTGGCAAAACGTAGACGCGTTCAGTCATGCTCGGCCTGCCTTTGCTGTCGAGCAGGCTGATCAGCGCTTCGCCGACTGCTAATTCGGTGATGGCCGTTTCAATGTCCAACCCCGGTTTTTGACGCATGGTTTGGGCTGTGGCCTTGACGGCTTTCTGGTCACGTGGGGTAAATGCCCGCAGGGCGTGCTGCACGCGGTTGCCCAACTGGGCCAGCACCGAATCGGGAATATCCAACGGGTTTTGCGTCACAAAATAAACGCCTACGCCCTTGGAGCGCACCAGCCGCACCACCAGTTCAATGCGTTCAATCAGCACCTTGGGCGCTTCGTTGAACAGCAAATGCGCTTCGTCAAAAAAGAATACCAGTTTGGGTTGTTCTGGGTCACCGATTTCGGGCAGTTGCTCAAACAACTCTGACAGCATCCACAGTAAAAATGTCGCATACAGGCGTGGCGAATTCATCAATTTGTCGGCGGCGAGGATATTGATGACGCCCTTGCCGTTGCTGTCGGTCAGCATGAAGTCGTTGATGTTGAGCATCGGCTCGCCAAAAAATTTTTCGGCGCCCTGGCTCTCAATTTGCAGCAGCCCACGCTGAATGGCGCCCACGCTGGCGGCGCTGACATTGCCGTATTTGGTCGTGAACTCGCTGGCGTTGTCGCCCACGTACTGCAGCATGGTGCGCAGGTCTTTTAAATCGAGTAGCAGCAGACGCGAGTCGTCGGCGATCTTGAACACCAGGTTCAACACCCCTGCCTGGGTTTCATTGAGGTTGAGCATGCGGCCTAGCAGCAGAGGGCCCATGTCAGAGATGGTGGCGCGTACCGGGTGCCCCTGCTGGCCAAATACATCCCACAGCGTGGCTGGGCAGACCGTGGATTCGGGCAATTCAATATCGCGCTCCTTCAAAATGCCGGCCAGTTTGTCGCTGATCTTGCCGGCCTGGCTGATGCCGGTCAGGTCACCTTTGACATCGGCCATAAAAACCGGAACGCCGATTTTCGAGAAATTCTCAGCCATGGTTTGCAGGGTGACGGTCTTGCCGGTCCCAGTGGCCCCAGTGATCAAACCGTGGCGATTGGCCAGGGCGGGGAGGAGCTCACAGGCGGTGGTTGCGTTCTTTGCAATCAAAAGGGGCTCGGCCATGGGGTGTCCTGCGGTGAAAAAGTAAAATGATAGAAGTAGCGTAAATCAAAATTCTGAAGGAATAGCGTGGCAGGTCATAGTAAATGGGCGAATATTCAGCACCGCAAGGGTCGCCAAGACGAAAAGCGTCAGCGCATCTGGACCCGCGTGATGCGCGAGATCATGGTCGCTGCCCGCATGGGTGGCGGCGATATCGCCACAAATCCGCGCCTGCGCTTGGCCGTTGAAAAAGGCAAAGCCGCCAATATGCCGCTTGAGAACGTCAAATACGGTATCGCCAAGGCTACTGGCAGCCTGGAAGGTGTGCATTACGAAGAAGTGCGTTACGAGGGCTACGGCATTGGCGGCGCGGCCATCATCGTGGACTGCATGACCGACAACAAGGTGCGTACGGTGGCCGAAGTGCGCCACGCGTTTTCAAAACACGGCGGCAATATGGGCACCGAAGGCTCGGTGGCGTTCCAATTTAAGCATTGCGGCCAGCTGATTTTCGCGCCTGGCACGATTGAAGAGAATGTGATGGAAATCGCGCTGGAGGCCGGGGCTGACGACGTGATCGCACACGACGATGGCGCGATTGAAGTGCTGACGCCCTACACCGATTTTGAGGCGGTCAAAAACGCGTTGGAAGCGGCTGGCTTCAAGGCGGAACTGGCTGAAGTCACCATGCGGGCTGACAACATGATTGAGATGGCGGGTAGCGAGGCTGCAAGGATGCAAAAACTGCTCGACGTGCTGGAAGACCTGGACGATACCCAGGATGTGTTTCATAACGCGGCCATTTCATGAGTCCCTACGCTCCGCATTTCGTGTCATCGCTGCCCCCCCGGGGGGCGTTGCGCCTGCGGCCCGGCGAAGCCGGTTCCGCGGCCCCGGCTGGTCAAGAGGAGGCATCCCTGCTTGTCGCTTCGCGTACGGCGCAGCGGTCCGAGTGGCTTACGCTTGTTTGGAAATCCACATGAAAGTTGCAGTATGAAAGTTTTGGTTGTAGGCGGCGGTGGCCGTGAACATGCACTGGCCTGGAAGCTGGCCCAGTCACCCAAAGTGCAGGCGGTGTATGTAGCCCCCGGCAATGGCGGTACGGCGCTGGACGGGCGGCTGGAGAACGTCAACATCACTGACATTCACGAATTGCGGGCCTGGGCTGCAACCGAGAAGATAGCGTTGACCGTGGTCGGGCCAGAGCAGCCCCTGGCCGCTGGCATTGTGGATGAATTTCGCGCTCACGGCCTTCGCGTGTTTGGCCCTACCAAGGCGGCGGCACAGCTTGAAAGCTCCAAGGCTTTCTCCAAAGCCTTCATGAAGCGCCACGGTATTCCCACGGCCGAGTACGAAACCTTCACCGATGCGGTCGCTGCCCATGCCTATGTGGATGAAAAAGGCGCACCTATTGTGGTCAAGGCCGATGGCTTGGCCGCTGGCAAGGGCGTGGTGGTGGCGATGACGCTGCATGAGGCGCATGAGGCCATCGAGTTCATGCTGGCAGCGGGTCCTGACCAAAACGTGCTGGGTGTGACGCACAACGAGGGTGGGGCGCGTGTTGTCATTGAA
>JANXTM010000126.1 GCA_025352405.1 Polaromonas sp. | reverse complement strand
GTTGGTAGTGGGCGACCAAAACGCCATTGAGCGTGCAGACTGGGATGTGTTTCGCGCGACAGGCGTGGCGCATTTGATGAGCATTTCGGGTCTGCACATCACGATGTTTGCATGGGTAGCATCACGCTCGCTGGCCTGGCTTTGGCGGCGCTCGGTCAGGCTGACCCCGGCGCTCTGCTTTTGGTGGCCAGCCAGCAGCGCGGGTGCTTTCGGTGGCCTGTTGTTGGCCGCTTTGTACGCCCTGTTTTCGGGCTGGGGTGTGCCGGCGCAGCGAACCATCTGGATGCTGGCCACCGTCGTGTTGTTGCGCCAAAGCGGCAAGCAGTGGCCGTGGCCAATGGTGTGGTTGCTGGCCATGGCGGTGGTCGTCACCGTCGACCCATGGGCCCTGATGCAAGCCGGCTTCTGGCTGTCATTTGTGGCGGTGGGTGTCCTTTTCGCCGCCGGGCAGCCCCAAGGCGAACAAGCCCCCTCGGGGGGCAGCGAGCCACACGCAGTGGGCTTGCGTGGGGGCAACACGATTGCCGCCGGGCAGCCCCCAGGCGAACAAGCCCAGACCAATCCTGATAACGCTACAAAGTTAATAGCAGATAGCTCTGGTATTTACTGCCGAAACGGGCCATTCGACGAACAAGAGTCAGTCGGTGCACCCCCCCGGTCCGGTTGGCGATCGCCGTTGGCAGGGTCCTGGTGGTCTTGGCTCCTGCGGCCAGCTGCAGGTCTGGGTCACGGTCTGCTCCAGTCGGCCAGAGAGCAATGGATCGTCACACTGGCGTTGACGCCCTTGTCCTTGCTGCTGTTCAACCAGGTCTCCCTCGTGGGCCTGCTGGCTAACGCCGTAGCCATTCCGTGGGTCACCTTGGTGGTTACGCCGCTGGCCATGCTGGGTACGCTGTGGTCTCCGGTCTGGGACGCTGCGGCAGGGACTGTGCGTTTGCTTACCTGGTTTTTGCAAGCGCTGGCCGGTTGGCCGCTTGCCTCTGTAAGTGTGGCGGCCGCCCCCTTGTGGTGCGCCATTGCGGGCGTGCTGGGTGGCGCGTTGCTGGCCATGCGCTTGCCCTGGCACTTGCGCATGCTCGGCGTGCCGCTCATGCTGCCTGTGTTGCTGTGGCAGCCCCTGCGCCCGCCAGCGGGGCAGTTTGAAGTGTTGGGTGCTGACATTGGCCAAGGCAATGCGCTGCTGGTGCGCACAGCCAGCCATAGCCTGGTTTACGACACCGGCCCCCGGTTTTCACGCGAAAGCGATGCGGGTCACCGCGTGCTGGTGCCGCTGCTTCGCGCCATGGGTGAGCGCATTGACATGCTGATGCTGAGCCACCGCGACCTGGACCACATTGGCGGCGCACCCACCGTGTTGGCCATGCAGACGCAGGCCACGTTGGTCAGCTCGATTGAAGACAGCCATGAACTGCAAACCGTCCGCAAATCTACCCGCTGTGTAGCCGGGCAGCATTGGCGCTGGGATGGTGTAGATTTTGAGGTCTTGCACCCCAGCGCGGCGGACTATGACGCGGCCAACAAATCCAATGCCATGAGCTGTGTGCTGCGTATCTCCAATGGTGCGCAAACCGCGCTGCTGGCGGGTGACCTGGAAGCACCGCAAGAGTTGCGACTGGTCAATGACGCGCTTTCAAAAGACAAACTTAAAGCCGATTTCTTGCTGGTACCCCATCACGGTAGCAAGACCTCCTCAAGTGCTGTTTTTCTGGACCAGGTCAGGCCGCAATTTGCGCTCGCGCAAGCGGGCTACCGCAACCGCTTCGGGCACCCGGTCGATTCGGTGCTGGCGCGCTACAGCGAGCGCGGCATCCAGGTCGTCAAGTCGCCGGTGTGCGGTGCAGCGTTCTGGCGCAGCGAGCAACCCGGCAAGGTGCTTTGCCAACGGCAAATGGGGGCGCGCTACTGGCACCATCGCCCGGAGTCCACACCTTGAGGCTGTTTTTTTCAGTTCGTGCGGCAGATAAAAAAGAGGCAAAAGAAAAACCTTTGGCGTATAACTTGCTAAGCTAGTGCCATAACAATGCTTTGACAGTAGCTGGAGATAAAACACATGAGCCGAATGATGTTTGATGAAATGAACGCCAGCGCCGACAGCGTGCGGGCGCACTACCAGGGTTACCAGCGCTGGCTGGGCCGCCAGAGTGACGATTCAATGCAGGCTCGCCGGGCTGAAGCAGAAATGATTTTTCGCAGGGTTGGCATTACCTTCGCTGTCTATGGCGCCAAAGATGAAGACGGTGCAGGTACCGAACGCCTGATTCCCTTTGACCTGATTCCCCGCATCATCCCCGCGCACGAATGGGCCACCATGGAAAAAGGCCTGGTGCAGCGTGTCACGGCCTTGAACCGCTTTATTCATGACGTGTACCACGGGCAGGATATTCTCAAGGCTGGCATTATTCCATCCGAGCAGATTTTCCAGAACGCGCAGTTCCGCCCCGAGATGATGGGCGTGGATGTGCCCGGCAACATTTACTCCCATATCAGCGGGATCGACATTGTTCGCGCAGCCGATGCGCAGGGAAACGGTGAGTATTACGTGCTGGAAGACAACCTGCGCGTGCCCAGCGGTGTGAGCTACATGCTGGAAGACCGCAAAATGATGATGCGGCTTTTCCCCGAGCTGTTCAGTGAAAACCGGGTCGCCCCGGTGGCCCACTACCCCGACTTGCTGCTTGAAACCCTGCGCGCCTCGGCGCCCCCGGCCACGGCTGACCCGACGGTTGTAGTGCTGACCCCCGGCATGTACAACTCGGCCTATTTCGAGCACGCGTTTTTGGCCCAGCAAATGGGCATCGAGCTGGTGGAAGGGCAAGACCTGTTCGTCAAAGACAACTTTGTGTACATGCGCACCACGCGCGGCCCCAAGCGGGTTGATGTGATCTACCGCCGGGTGGACGATGACTTTCTTGACCCGCTGGCTTTTCGGCCAACGTCTACCCTGGGCTGCGCGGGCCTGCTCAATGTATACCGCAGTGGCAATGTGGCACTGTGCAACGCCATCGGCACCGGTGTGGCGGACGACAAGTCCATTTACCCCTATGTGCCGAAGATGATCGAGTTTTATCTGGGTGAAAAGCCGATTCTTAAAAATGTACCCACTTACATGTGCCGTAATGCCGAGGACCTGAAATACACACTGGCCAACCTTAAAGACCTGGTGGTCAAAGAAGTTCATGGTGCCGGCGGTTACGGCATGTTGGTCGGCCCAGCATCGACCAAGGCAGAAATTGAAGAGTTCCGCGCGGCGTTGCTGGCCAACCCGTCGGGTTACATTGCGCAGCCCACGCTCAGCTTGTCGACTTGCCCGACCTATGTAGACAGCGGCGTTGCGCCACGCCACATCGATTTACGGCCTTTTGTACTGAGCGGCAAAGAAGTGCAAATGGTGCCTGGTGGCCTGACGCGTGTGGCTTTGAAAGATGGCTCACTGGTCGTTAATTCATCGCAGGGTGGGGGCACCAAAGACACTTGGATTCTGGAGGCAGATGTCGTGCCGACCATGCCGTCGCAGTCGCAATCGCAATCGCAAGGCGGAGGGAAATAGCCATGTTGTCACGCACCGCAGACCACCTCTTCTGGATGTCGCGCTACACCGAGCGCGCCGAAAACACAGCTCGCATGCTGGACGTGAACTACCAGACTTCCATGTTGCCGCAATCGGCAGGTGCAACGCTGGTCGGCTGGGAAGGCCTGCTCAGCATCAGCGAGCTCAGGCCTGCCTACACTGCAAAGTACGGCGAAGCCATTTCACAGCGCAACGTCATGGAGTTCATGGTGTGCGACGAAGACAATTCCTCCAGCATCGTGTCGTGCCTTAAAAATGCCCGTGAAAATGCGCGTGCGGTGCGCGGCACGCTGACCACCGAAGTCTGGGAGACTGAAAACCAGACCCACTTGGAAGTCATGCGCATGCTCAAAAATGGTGATTTTGAGCGCGACCCGGCCCAGTTTTTTGAATGGGTCAAGTTCCGCTCGCACCTGTCGCGTGGCGTGACGGCCGGCACCATGCTGCAAGACGAAGCCTTTCACTTTTTGCGGCTGGGCACTTTTCTTGAGCGGGCCGACAACACCGCGCGCTTGGTCGATGTCAAGTTCCACGCAGTGCAAAGCGACTTTCTGGGCCTGGCAACCGAGAAAGACCAGGAGTTTGACTTTTATCACTGGAGCTCGATTTTGCGCAGCGTCTCGGGTTTCGAGATTTACCGCAAGGTTTACCGCGACGTGATTAAACCGGAGCGGGTGGCTGAACTGTTGATTTTGCGTGCCGACATGCCGCGCTCGCTGCTGGGCTGCCTCAATGAGGTCATGAGCAATCTGGCTATGGTTACCAGCGATGCGTCAAGCGAAACCAGGCGCCGTGCGGGCAAGCTGCGTTCCGATCTCCAATACGCCCGTATTGATGAAATTTTGGCGAACGGCCTGCACGCGTTTTTGACCCAGTTCCTGGACCGTGTCAACGAGCTGGGCGCGCATTTAAGCCGTGAGTTTTTGGTTCCTGTTACCAAGTGAGCGTTGTTAGTCCGACGATGTGCTCAAGATGAAATTGCACGTCAGGCACACCACCGATTACCGTTACACGGAGCCACTGCGTTACGCACTGCAAACACTGTGGCTCACGCCGCAGTCCAGCCCGTCGCAAACGGTCAATTTCTGGAGCGTCGGTGCACCTGAAAAACTTTACGCGCAAAAAGATGCTTTTGGCAACACCATACAGTCTTATACCTTCGTCGGTACAGCAACAGACAGCGTGCGCTGGAGTCTGGTCAATGCGGCAGGTGATGTGGAGACATGGGGCGTGGCGGAGTTTGTAGACCCTGAAGCCCTGCCGCACCCGTATTTCTTTTTACGCGCGACGCACCTGGCGGAGCCGCACTGGCAACTGGCTGAATTTGGCCGCCGCTACATACCGCAAAGCCTTGACGGTACCGCCAACTTGCAAGCCCTGTTGGCCCTTGCGGAAGGTGTGGCGGGGACTGTATGCTATAAAAAAGATAGCACAAACGTTGCCACGACAGCGCTGGAGGCTTTCAAAGCCGGCGCTGGTGTGTGCCAGGACCAAGCGCATGTGATGGTGGCCATCTGCCGCAGCCTCGGCTACCCGGCGAGGTACGTCAGTGGCTATTTTTACGCTGCCAGCGAGCCAGACCTGGCCAGCCATGCCTGGGTTGATGTGTGCCTGGACGTAGCCACGCGCCGCTGGGTCAGCATAGACGTCACGCACTACTGCTTGATTGACGAACGTCACATACGCATGGCCATGGGGACGGACTACAACGCCTGTCCACCGGCCAAGGGCGTAAGGCAAGGTGGGGGTGAAGAGTCGATGACGGTGGTGATCACGATTGAACCTGTTTAAGATTGCCTAAAAAAAACTGATTCAAGCACGTCGTGCGACTAATTAGCTAAGTTACTGGCTTGGGAAAGCCCAACATACCGCCATACAGGCTGCCGAACTGCTTGGAGGCCCTAAGGTCCCGATCACATGAGCTGCGCCGCAAGCCAAGCTTCAGGATATTGGCTCAACGCGAATGTGCAAATAGAAGCAAAAAAATACGCTGTGCCAATAGGTGTGATCGCAGCGGAAAAACCCCAGCAGGCGGGCACTGAGCGAGCGACCGGCGCAAATTGAGCGTCGCAAATAAATTGGTCAATGGGAGTGCAACACCGTTTTGGAGTAAACCAAAAGCTAACCAAAAAAAAATTTGGGTCACGGTGGTTGAGCGCTAGTGTGGATATGCGGTGGTGTTCGGTCATCGCCATGGGTTCAAAAAAACAACCGACCCGATGGGACTGGCAACCATCCGTATGCTCGAACCTTTTAAAGCGAAGGTCAAAACGTTGACTTCTGAATTTTTTGGCTTCGGGTAATGGCGTCAATGCTAGAAGTCGTACTTTTAAGTCAGCTCTCAATGGGCTATTTTCCACGTTGTGAATGCTGATGCCTTCAAGACCAGGAGATGGTACGTGGGCCCCAGGTTTGTGTTGCCAACAACAATACCGACGCCTTCGCTCCCATTGGTGCGATCAAAGTAACGCGTCGGGCACCGCAGCCGCCGGCTTGGCTGCACCGATTGGCTTGATGCGTTTGGCCTTGGCGGTGAGGGTTGTCTTTTCTGGTGCTGCTTCGGTGCTGGCCTCAGTTGTTGCGGCTGCTGCAAATGCGTCGGCCACAACGTCATCTGCTTCAGGCAGGCTGCCCTCTGGTGCGCGGGTCGCCTGGCGGACTCTGGCCTTGTCACCAGCAACTGCAAACTTGCTGTATTTGGCGAGTGTGGTCACCATCTGGCCGTAGATGCGGGGGTTAGCGGCGACGCATTCGTTTTCGTGCAAAAACTCGCTTTCGCCCGTGAAGTTACCAATCAAGCCACCGGCTTCGGTGACGAGCAATGAGCCTGCGGCCACGTCCCAGGGCTGCAGGCCGGTTTCAAAAAAGCCGTCGCTAAAACCTGCTGCAACGTAGGCCAGGTCAAGCGCTGCTGCGCCCGGGCGACGCACGCCAGCGCACTGGCTCATGACCTCGCCCAGCATGTTGAGGTAGCTTTTGAGTTTGTCGCCGGGGCGGTACGGGAAGCCGGTAGAAATCAGGCATTCTTGCAGGCGGGTGCGTTTGGCAACGCGTATGCGGCGGTCGTTCATGTAGGAGCCGCGGCCTTTGGTGGCGCAAAAAATGTCGTTGCGGGTGGGGTCGTACACCACGGCCTGCTCGACCTTGCCCCTGACGGCCAGCGCAATGCTGACGCAGTACACGGGAAAGCCGTGAATAAAGTTAGTGGTGCCGTCCAGCGGGTCGATGATCCACACAAAGTCAGATTCTTTGGCACCATGCTCACTGCCTGACTCTTCGGCCAGAATTCCGTGGGTGGGGTAGGCCGTCAGCAGGGTTTCAATGATGGCTTCTTCGGCTTTTTGATCAACCTCGGTCACGAAGTCGTTGGTCTGTTTGACTGAAATGCGAACCGATTCAACGTCAAGCGCTGCACGGTTGATGATGGCGCCGGCGGCGCGCGCAGCCTTGATGGCCACGTTGAGCATGGGGTGTAGATTAGCGGACATAGAGGGTATGAAAGAGCGTGTGGAGGCCACAACCAAACCTGCATCCGGTGACCGGGGCAAGCGACAATCACCGTATTTTACCGATTACTTTCTGGGTCGGCCCCAAATTGCATCCAACCGTGGCCTGGGGTATCACTATTTACACATGAAAACCCGATTTATCCTGATTAACACCAGCCACGCTGGCAATGTAGGCGCAGCCGCCAGAGCCATGAAAGTCATGGGTTTCGACGACCTGGTACTGGTAGCGCCGCGCTGGGCCAACGTGCTGCGGCGGGAAGAAACCATACAGCGGGCCAGCGGTGCGCTGGATGTGCTCAAAAACGCCCGCATCGTTGAGACGCTGGACGAGGCGCTGGACGGCATGACGCACCTGTGTGCCACGGCCATGACGCCGCGTGATTTTGGCCCGCCGACGCTGGCACCGCGTGCGCACTTCGCAGCGCTGTTGGGTGCGTCCGATGGATTGCTATCAAAAGTAGAGCGTATTACCCCCGTATTTGCTGCCGTAGGGCCTGATTTGATACACAAACCAGAGGGTGTGGCTTTCCTGTTTGGCTCTGAACGCTTTGGCATGCAGAACGAAGACGTCTACCGCTGCCACGTGGCGTTGAGCATTCCGACAGACCCGAACTTCGGCTCGCTCAATCTGGCGGCAGCGGTGCAATTGATTGCCTATGACTGGCGTGAGGCGCTCGGTGGTTTTGCGGTTGAATCAGCCACTGCCGAACGCACACTTGCTGATGCGGCGGAAGTTGCGGGCATGCTCGCGCACCTTGAGCAGGCGCTCACCAGCATTGGCTTTCTGGACCCGGCGTCGCCCAAAAAACTCATGCCCCGGCTGAACCAGCTGTTCAACCGCGCGCGGCTGAGCAGTGAAGAAATCCACATTCTGCGCGGTGTGGCCAAAGCGATGTCTGGGCGCACACCCAAAGCAATCCCGCCAGCAAGTCCTTTGACTGACCAGTAGACTCCTCAAATGTTCTCCAGACTCCGCTCCGATGTTCAATGCATTCTTGACCGCGACCCTGCCGCCCGTACCGCCTGGGAAGTGCTGACCTGTTACCCCGGCCTGCATGCGGTGGTGCTGCACCGCCGGGCGCACTGGTGCTGGACCCATGGCTTCAAATGGCTGGGGCGCTTTATCTCGCACATCACGCGGGGCCTGACGGGCATTGAAATTCACCCTGGTGCCAAAATTGGCGAGCGCGTTTTCTTTGACCATGCAATGGGAGTGGTGGTCGGGGAGACCGCCGAGATTGGTGACGGTTGCACGATTTACCAGGGCGTCACCTTGGGCGGCACCGCGCTGTACAAGGGCGCCAAGCGCCACCCCACGCTCGGGCAAAACGTGGTGGTGGGGGCAGGTGCGCAGGTGCTGGGCGGCTTCACGGTGGGCGATGGCGCACGCATTGGCTCAAATGCGGTAGTCGTCAAGCCGGTACCGGCGGGTGCTACTGCGGTCGGCAACCCGGCGCGTGTGATTCAGGCAGACCAGGACATAAAGCGCGAAGAAGCGGCTAGCCAGATGGGTTTTTCGGCCTATGGCGTCACGCAAAACGATGACCCGTTGAGCCAGGCCCTGCGCGGGCTGATCGACAACGCCTCCACGCAAGACCACCAGATCTGCATGCTCTGGCAGGCGATTGAAAAGCTCGCTGGGCCGCAGCCGCCGAACGGCCGCCATTGCGTGCCTGAGGACGCCGCCTTGCTGGAGACCTTTCAAGCGGACAAGCTCAACCAGCTGGTCGGGAAATAAATTTGGCGGGTAGCCGCCGGCAGTAACTCCAAAGCTCACTTTATCGAAAATCGCCCAAGCATTGCGCGGTTATGGTGAGCGAGGTTTTTTACCCGGGTTCTTGCGGGGTTTGCTTTTCGGCAAACCTGATGCTTTGGCCTTGGCTTCGACTTTTCCTATTGGAGCTGCTGTGGGTTGCGCTTTTTCGCCGGCTCTGGCGATGGCCAATTCTTCGGCGCGTTGCCTGGCCTCTTCCGCAGCTTCTGCTTTGGTCTGCTTCGTTCTTTCTGCCTGGGTTTGAGTTGCGGATTCAGACATGGCGGGTGAAGTACTGGCCTGGCCCGTCAGGCGCTTCAGTGCGCCATCGGCGCGCGCGGCAGTTGCCAGCGCAGCAAACGCGTAGTCCACCGGAAACACAAGCGCGCCGTCCTGCTGGGCCACCGTCAGATTCAGCTCCAGCGGCTCATTAGCCTCCAGCGCCCCGAGTTCAATGCGGATGTCCTGCACATCGCCTTTAAAAACGGCCCTTCCAATGCGTGTGAAAGGCGGCCGCGCAAGCTTGACGCTGGCCACCACCGCGTGGCTGATGTCCAGCCCGGCATGGCCAAAACGGAGCACCTGCTTGCCGTCGATCATTTCCAGCAGGTCACCCGTGATGGTCCACTGCCGCGCCGGCTGGCCGGGCTGCGGCGGGATCATGACCTGAACAACCTTGACGGTGTCATAGCCCTCAATTCCGTCTTCCCGAATGCTGCGAACCCGGGCAAACCACTGGCCGTTGGGCAGGTCTGCAAAGTCTGCATTTCCTTGCTTGACCACCACGTCACGCACGATGTTGTCAAAGTTGCGGTCACCAGCAATCTGGGTACGAAAGATCTTGTAGCTGGTGGTGGCGGGCATGGGCCAAAGTGCCTGGGGTTTGAAAATCAGATCCGGCACTTTGGACAGGTCGGGTGCTTTTGGCAGCTCCACCACGGCAATCGCTTTGACTGCAGCATTGAAAACCGAGCCCTTTCCCTCGGGAAGGTCGGTGCCACTGCCCTGTGCCGGGTTATCTGCCCGCACGTTGCCTTCCAGCACCTCGGTACGCGCGTTTTGCGACACCGGGTCGTCATACGCGACCCTGAACTGGGTTCCACGTACGCCCACCAGTGAGGTCGGCGTTTCGATTTGCAGCGGCGAATTGCGCTTGACGTTTTTGGCGGCCAGCGTTTCCAGTACGCCGGTGCTCAGGCGCATCAGGCCCGAGAACCAGTTGGTAGAACCACTAACGGCTGTGTCACCGCGCAAGCCATAGCTTCTGCTGGTGGCCAGTTCGGCCAGGGTATTGGGCAGCAGGGTGACCCGGCTGCCGTCCGCGAGTTCGAGCACAGCGGAGCTGTTGCGTCCGGTTTGAAGCTTGCTTCCCTCGGGTACCGCCGTACCCACGCCCGCTTTGATACCCCCCAGTTGCACGTCGCCAGAGGCGCTGACCAGCGTGGCGTTCAGCGGAAACAATTTCATCAAGCGCGTCGGGATTTTCAGTATCTGACCCGGCTGAATGGCGTTCGGATCCTTCATCTTGTTGAGGGTGACGATCTCTTTCCAGTCGTCGGGTGAAGAAAACGACTCAGCCGACATCTTGATCAGCTCATCGCCTTTCCTGACGGAGTACAGAAAAACGGGTTCAGGTGTTGCCGCTGTGGCGGGTTGCCGCGCGTTACAGATTAAAACCGCAGGAACGAGGCAAAAACAAAGTGCGCGCAGACTTGAATGGGGCATGATGACGGCCAGGGGCGGTAACACCGCTTAAGGTTGTAAAAGATGCTGTTTATACGAACCTGCACCACTTCCGGATTCAAAAAAGCCGTTGCACCTCAAGCAGGGCGCAAAGCACTTTTGGGTCGAAATACTTTGCAAACTTCTGGCCTTGTTTCAATGTAAGGCCCGCCTATCAGGTCTACGCAATACGGTATGGCTGCAAATACGCCTGGCACCAGTTGTTCGCCAGTGTCACTTTTTAAACCTTCCAGCGTTTCTGCGATAGCCTTTGGTTGACCAGGAAGGTTGAGTATGAGACTTTTGTCACGAATCACTGCGCATTGCCGCGACAGTATGGCCGTCGGTACAAACCGCAAACTGATCTGGCGCATCTGCTCGCCAAAGCCGGGCATTTCCTTGTGGGCCACGGCCAGCGTGGCTTCGGGTGTCACGTCGCGCAGGGCGGGGCCAGTGCCGCCGGTGGTCAGCACCAGGGCGCAACCGGCATCGACCAGACCGATCAGCGTGGTGCTGATGCCGTCCTTTTCGTCGGGAATCAGGCGTTCTTCAAACGTGATGGGGTTGAGCAGGGCGCGCGTCAGCCAGTCCTTCAGCGCTGGCAGGCCCTTGTCAGCGTAGACGCCTGACGAGGCCCGGTCACTGACCGAAACGATGCCGATTTTGACAGCATCAAAAGCACGGGCCACACCTTCGTTCATGCGTCTGGCCCCTCTGCCGCCTTTTTCATGGTTTCTTTGACTAGCTGGAAGACTTCACGGTAGGACTTGCCATGCCGTGGCGCTTCGCCTGGTTTTTCAGGTTTGAAGTCTTTTCGCGCCTGGCGAATCATGGCCCGCAGCTGCTGTGCATCGGTTTCCGGGTATTCGGTTAACCACGCGCTCAGGGCCTCGTCATCGAGCACCAGCTTGTCGCGCCACTGTTCTGCCAGATGTAATTGCAAAGTAAGCTGTGCAGAGCCATTGAGCTGCTCATTGATGGCCTCGCGTATCGGGTCTGCATCGAGCGGGCGCATCAG
>JANXTM010000104.1 GCA_025352405.1 Polaromonas sp. | reverse complement strand
CAGGGCATTGACCCGCAGGCATCACAGCCTGGCCGGCGGAGGGCGTGCGGCCTGCGTGGGGAGGTTCAGGTGTGAGTTACGCACAGTTTCGCCGCATTACAGACGCTATGCCGCATATCGTCTGGACGATGCAGGCCGACGGCAGCTATACCTACTTCAACGAGAAATGGCTTGCCTACACCGGCCTGAGCCTGGCTGACAGCCTGCAAAACGGCTGGGTCCAGGTGCTCCACCCTAACGACCGCGCGCGCACAGCCCGGCTGTCAGAGCAGGCAGTGACCCATCTCCAGATCGGCGAGAGTGAATGCCGTTTTCGCCGCGCTGACGGCAGCTACCGCTGGATGCTGGGCCGTGCTGTCCCGCAATGCGATGAGGCCAGCCTTGTCACCCAGTGGCTGGGCACCTTCACGGACATTGACGACCTCAAGCAAACCGCTGCACTGCTTGAAAAAAACCTCTCTATGGTGCGCATTGCTGGCAAGGTCGCGCGGCTGGGCGGCTAGACGATTGACCTGCCAGAGCGCACTCTGACATGGTCCGACGAAAACTGTGTCATTCATGATGTGGCGCCCGGCTACACCCCGACGCTGGAAGAAGGCATCAACTATTTTCTGCCTGAGCACCGCGCCGAAGTGATCCGCCATGTCACAGCTTGTGCCGAGCACGGCACACCATATGAGTTTGTGCTCCCCAAGCTCACCGCCAAAGGCCGGCGCATCTGGGTGCGCTCGACCGGCGAAGCCGTGCGTGACGACACTGGAAAAATCATTCGTCTTCAGGGCGCGTTTCAGGATATCTCCGAACAAAAGAAGGCCGACAACCGCATGCGCGCACTGGAGGCGCAGCTCACCACCACGCTTGAAAGCATTACGGACGGTTTTTATGTGCTCGGCAAAGACTGGAAGTTCATCTTTGTGAACAGTCCCGCAGAGCGCATGCTCAAACGCCGTCGCGAAGACCTGCTGGGAAAAAGCATGTGGCAGGAGTTCCCCGAGGCGGTAAGCACCAGTATTGAAAAACACTGCCACCTGACGATCAACGAGCAGCGCACAGCCCGTTTTGAAGTCTTCTACGCATCGCTGGACACCTGGTTTGACTTTCACGTTTATCCCACCGAGGCGGGACTCGCCGTGTACTTTCAGGACGTCACCCAGAGACGCCAGGAACAGGCCCAGCTGCGGCTGCTGCAAAAGGCGGTGTCCCGCCTGAACGACATGGTGATAATCATGGATGTCGGCCAACCGGACGAGTCAGGCCCGCGTATTGTTTTTGTCAACGACGCTTTTGAGCGCCAAACCGGCTACAGCCGCGAAGAGGTCATCGGGCACACCCCAGGCCTTGTCTGGGCCGCCAAAAGCCAGCAGTCGGAGGTCGAACGCATTCGTGATGCCGTGAAAAACTGGCAGCCCGTGCGTGCCGAAGTAGCCATCAACACCAAATCTGGCCAACCGCTGTGGCTTGAAATTGACCTGTCCCCCATAGCCGACGAGTCGGGCCGTTTTACCCATTGGGTAGCCGTTGACCGCGACATCTCCGAGCGCAGGCGGCAGCAACACGAAATCCTCAGCCTCAACAACGAACTTGAAGAGCGCGTACGCCAGCGCACCGCTCAGCTGGCCGCCGCCAACAAGGAGCTGGAATCGTTTGCGTACGCCGTCTCGCACGACCTGCGCTCACCGCTGAACACGGTGGATGCGTTCAGCCAGCTGCTGCTCAAGCTTGACGCGGAAAACATTAGCGACAAGGGCAAACACTACCTCGACCGCATTGGGGTGGGAGTCCGGCACATGGGTGAGCTGATCGAGGGCCTGCTCACGTTGGCCCAGCTTTCACGCGGCGCGATCAGGTCAGAACCGGTTGACCTGTCGGCACTGGCCAGACGCATCGACAACCAATGCAGCGCGCGCGAACCTGGGCGCGCGCCGCAGGTGCATATTCAGGAGGGCATGTGTGCCCGTGGTGACGCCCGGTTGTTGCTGGCGGTGTTTCAAAACCTGCTCGACAACGCCTGGAAGTTCACGTCGCGGCAAGCAATGGCGCGCATTGAGGTTGGTTGCAAGGCTGGCTCCAGTGATGAGACCGTATTTTTTGTCAAAGACAATGGCGCCGGCTTTGACATGGCCCATGCACACAAACTGTTCGGTACCTTTGAGCGCCTCCATTCTCCGGGCGAATTCCCCGGCTCGGGCATCGGGCTGGCGACTGTCAAGCGCGTCATTGAAAGGCACGGCGGCCGCGTTTGGGCAGAAAGCAAGATCAGCGAAGGAGCAACGTTTTATTTCACCCTGCGCGTGCCCGAAAAAGTGTGTGCCTGAAGGTCACGCCGCGCACTTGTCCTACGGCATGTCTGGCGCTAATGCCCTGCCTGTTGAACACGGCAGCACTACAGTTTCAGTGGCCCTTATCAAAACCCTTTACTCTGTCGAAAGGCTTCTTCATGTCCATCATCGCCACTATCTTCATCGGCCTCATCGTTGGCCTTATCGCCCGTTTTCTTAAGCCTGGCAACGATCCGCTTGGCTGGATCATGACCATTATTTTGGGTATCGCAGGCTCTTTTTTGGCCGGTTATGCCGGTACGGCAATGGGTTGGTATCGACCCGGCCAAACCGCCGGCTTCATCGCGTCGGTGGTGGGTGCGATTATTTTGCTGGTGCTTTATTCGCTGGTAACGCGCAGGAATTAAACCGGGCATACAGACTTCAGAGGTGCTTGTCGCAACGTCATTTGCTATATTTTCAATAGCATTTTGCGCCCGTATTTGTTGCTGTAGAACGCTTATTAATTGATTCTTGAGTCCGCTGGACCAGACCTTGTGGCGATGGCGAGCGGCATTGCGATAGCATCGACGCATGAGTACCCGATACGAAAGCGTTCAAAGCAGCGCACTATATGCCGATGCCTTCCATGTTGCCTCACCTGCGGCTCCCGCGGGGGCTGAGGTGTGGCCCCGCAAGCCGGGCGTTTTTATCCGCCAGGCTGCAACTGATGCCGACACCGACACCGACACTCACACCGTCACGGCCAAGGCTACGGCTACGGCTACGGACGCGTCCAGACCTTCGCACGAGTTGGC
>JANXTM010000088.1 GCA_025352405.1 Polaromonas sp. | reverse complement strand
CGATTTTCCCGTTGAGCAGTACTGGCGCGACAACCGCCTGAACATGATCCACGAAGGCACACACGGCATTCAGGCGCTGGATTTGCTGGGTCGCAAGGTGCTGATGGAAGGGGGCAGGGGGCTGGTGCTGCTGGCAGCGCGCATGCAAGCGACCCTGCACAAAGCGGCCCAGGTGGCAGAACTCACAGGCCACGCCGATGCACTTGGCAAAGCGTTAAAGCAGGTGAGCAGCGCCACCCAAACCGCCTGGACCACAGGCAAGCCGCAAGAAGCGCTGGCCAACGCAGTACCCTACATGCAGGCCTTTGGCCACACGGTGCTGGCCTGGATATGGCTGGATGTCGTCTGCGCATCACTTGAACAGGATGCTACACATTCGATAGCTGCTCGCGCTGGTATTCAGGGCGCCACAGACTATTTTTATGCTTATGAGTTGCCAAAAATTACGGCATGGCTGGCGGTGGTTGAAAGCCGCAATTTGCTGTGCGCAAACCTGCCCGAGGAGGCTTTCTAATGGGGTTCTACAAACCTGGGGCAAACCACCCCACCGACCCGCGGATGGCGCGGCTACACAAAATCATCTGGACGTTAATTTTTGGCGGCTTGCTGATTGTCATCCTTGGTACTTTTGTCGGTAAAACCGACGATACCATCGGTTGGATGATGATTGCCGCTGGCTGCGTGATGACCGCGGTTGGTGCGATTTTGATTTACGTGCGTTCGAAAATGACGTCTGATTCTTGAAAACCAAAAAATGGAGAAACAAATGACCCTCAGAACTATTCAACAACTGTTTGACCTCACCGGAAAAACTGCACTTGTCACGGGTGGCTCGCGCGGCCTGGGCCTGCAAATGGCACACGCGCTGGGCGAAGCCGGTGCGAAAGTCATGCTGAGCTCGCGCAAGGCGGATGACCTGGTAGATGCTGCCGCCGAGCTGAAGGCTGCCGGTATAGATGTCGACTGGATCGCTGCTGATTGCTCAAAGGAAGCCGATATCCGCGCGCTCGCCGATGAGGCCATCAAACGCATGGGCCATGTAGATATTTTGGTCAACAACGCGGGTGCGACCTGGGGTTCGCGAGCTGAAGACCACCCGGTTGAGGCCTGGGACAAGGTTATGAATGTCAATATCCGTGGCTATTTCATCCTGGCTCAGCACATTGGCAAGCACAGCATGATTGCGCGCAGGTCGGGCCGCATCATTAACGTGGCTTCCATCGCCGGGCTGGGCGGCAACCCGCCAGATTTGCAAATGCTGGCCTACAACACCTCAAAGGGCGCAGTTATCAACTTCACCCGTGCACTGGGCTGCGAATGGGGTCCGCACAACATCACGGTCAATGCTATTTGCCCTGGGTTTTTCCCCAGCAAAATGACGGCTGGTGTGCTCAAGTCCATTGGTGAAGAAAAGCTCGCCGCGCATGCACCGTTGGGCCGTCTTGGCGATGACGAAGACCTCAAGGGCCTGTGCGTGTTGTTCGCATCGGACGCGGGTAAACACATCACCGGCCAATGGCTTGCGGTGGATGGTGGGGTGTCGGTGATCACGGGCGGCTGACATGGCCTCCATGTGCGCCGCGGCGCCCTATGCGCCGTTGTTCCCAGAAGGGGTTGTTTACAAGACTGGGCTGTCAAATCATCGGTTCGTCGCGACATGATCAGTTTTGGCGCTGACATCCCTTTCGTCACGTACTTGGGCCTTGAGCTGGCGCTATTTGAAGGCGGCGAGTCGGTTATTGCTTACACGCCGCAAGCTGAACACCTGAACTCTTTTGCAGTTACTCACGGCGGTGCCATCATGGCGGTGCTGGATGTGACTATGGCTGCGGCTGCTCGCAGCCTGCAAAAAGACATGGGTGTGGTCACCATTGAAATGAAGACCAGCTTCATGCAGCCGGCGCCAGGCGATGGCAGCAAGCTCACTGCCAAGGGCCGGTTGATTCACCGCACTGCGACGCTGGCATTCACGGAGGCCACACTGTATGACGCGCAAGGCAAGGTCTGTTCGCACGCGACTGGAACCTTCAAATATGTCAAACGCCTGGCGACCGGGCCGAAAACAGCCAACCCGCTGAATGCACCGGAGGCCCCGGTGCCAAGCGGCATTTCAACGGATTGACGATTTTTATCAGGTAAATCGTGCGCTGCAGCAGCAAATATGGAGGCCATACGCTATAAAAAAAGTAGCAAATGACTAATCTGACCCCCTGGCTGGCTGGCCGCGTTGCAGCTAACCAGCCGGGACTTGTTGCATCACCAATATTTCTCAACATCACCAATATTCCCTGAAAGCAGCCATGCCAGTCAACCAACAACTTTTGCTCGACAACCGACCCGTTGGCGAAGCGATTGCCAGCAACTTCAAGCTGGTCAGCACGGACACCCCAGCTTTGCAGGACGGGCAAGTGCTGGTGCGCCACCACTTTTTAAGTCTGGACCCGTACATGCGCATGCGCATGAGTGACAGCAAAAGTTATGCCGCACCCCAGGCCCTTGGTGAAGTCATGATTGGCGGCACGGCGGGTGAAGTCGTTGAGAGCCGTTCAGCGAAGTTTCAGGTCGGCGACCAAGTGGTGGGCATGGGTGGCTGGCAGCAATATAGCGTGGTCAACGCTGAGCAGCCTGGCGCGCTGCGCAAGGTCAACACCACAATTGTCCCGCTGTCGCATTACCTGGGTGCAGTTGGCATGCCCGGTGTGACGGCTTATTACGGGTTGGTCAACATCATTGCACCCAAAGTCGGCCAGACCCTGCTGGTCAGCGCTGCCACAGGCGCTGTGGGCAGTGCGTTTGCCGCGCTCTCCAAAGCGCGCAGTTGCCGCACGGTGGGCATCGCGGGCGGTGCTGAAAAGTGCCATTACGCCATCAGCGAGCTGGGCTTTGATGCCTGCATCGACTACAAGCTGCATGCAGATGCGGCATCGCTGTCCAAGGCCGTCAAGGCACATTGCCCTGATGGTGTGGACGGTTACTTTGAAAACGTCGGCGGCATGGTGCTTGACGCCGTTTTGCCGCGCATGAACGCCTTTGGCCGCATTGCACTGTGCGGCATGATTGCGGGCTATGACGGCCGGCCCATGCCCTTGAGCAACCCGGCGCTGATACTCACCAGCCGCCTGAAGGTGCAGGGTTTTATCGTCAGCGAGCACATGGAAGTCTGGCCCGATGCCCTCAAGGAACTCGGTACGCTGGTTGCCACTGGCCAACTCAAACCACGCGAAACCCTGGCGCAGGGCCTGGCCGCCGCGCCAGAAGCTTTTTTGGGTTTGCTCAAGGGTAAAAATTTTGGTAAACAGCTGGTTAAATTGATCTGATTCCGATTTCTATTAAAGACGATAACGGCGTTGTTTCGCCCTGTTCTCGCGTCTAATTGGAATCGGAATGAACACCCCCTGTTTATCTGTCTGGTCATCTTCTGGAGCACGTCATGCCTGATCTGATTCTTCACCATTACCCCACCTCTCCCTTCGGCGAAAAAGTCCGGCTGATGCTGGGCTACAAAAAGCTGGCCTGGAAGTCCGTGACCATTCCGATGATCATGCCCAAGCCCGATGTGGTGGCGCTGACGGGCGGCTACCGCAAGACGCCCGTGCTTCAGGTGGGTGCCGATATTTATTGCGACACAGCGCTGATTGCCGATGTGCTGGAGCATCTGCAACCCGAGCCCAGCCTGTACCCCGAACCCAGCAAAGGCATGGGCCGCACGCTGGCGCAGTGGGCCGACACCACCTTGTTCTTCACCGCCATGGGCTACAACTTTCAGCCGCCTGGCATAGCGCAGATTTTTGCTGGCGCGCCTCCAGAAGCTGCCAAGGCGTTTGCAGCAGACCGCCAGGCCATGCGCAGCGGCGCACCCCGCATGGCGGCCGCAGACGCCACATCGGCCTACAAGTCGTATTTGCGCCGCATGTCTGACATGCTCGATGACTGGCCTTTTTTACTTGGTGCCGAGCCCAGCATCGCCGACTTTTCGGCTTACCACCCACTGTGGTTCACCCGTACCCGCACGCCTGCCATGGCGGGCGTGCTCAACGCCACGCCAGCCGTGCTCGAATGGATGGACCGCATGGCCGCAATTGGCCAAGGTGAGTTTGAAAAACTAAGTGCGCTGGAGGCGGTCTCGGTAGCCGCTGCGGCCACGCCGATGCCGCTACATGACGATATATTTCAGGATGACCACGGCATTGCCCTCGGTAGCCGCGTGACAGTCAACAGCGAGAGCTTTGGGCCTGAGCCGACCGAAGGTGAGTTGGTCGCCGCAACGCGCCTGCACTTCACTTTGCGTCGCGTGGATGCGCGCGCTGGTTTGGTGCACGTGCATTTCCCGCGCATCGGCTACCAGCTGAAAGCCGCTGTTTGAACCAGACAGCTATGGTGTGGCACTTCAAATCATTTGACGCGCTCACCAAGGCGGAGCTTTATGCCGTTTTGCAGCTGCGCGCAGAAGTGTTTGTCGTTGAGCAAGCCTGCGCCTTTCAGGACCTGGACGGTAGTGATGACCGCGCCATGCACCTGCTGGGCCAGCAGGGCGGCCAACTGGTGGCCTACGCACGCTGCTTTGCGGCCGGCATCAAGTTTGCCGAGGCCAGCATAGGCCGGGTGGTGGCGCATGGCCGTGTCAGGGGCACGGGTGTCGGCCATGTGCTGATGCGGGAGGCCATCGCACGCTTGCAGCAGCATTGGGGTGCGCAACCCGTACGCATAGGAGCACAGGCACGCCTGAAAAATTTCTACACGCAGCATGGCTTTGTCGCCACGGGGGCGCCCTATGTTGAAGATGGCATTGACCACCTTGAAATGCGGCGACCCCTTTAAACCACGACGAATCAGGAGCTGGCAATGATCACGAATTTCAAAGGCAAAACGGCTGTATTGACAGGCGCAGGCTCGGGATTTGGCTTGGAGTGCGCGCGCATAGGTGCCAGGCTGGGCATGAACCTGGTCCTGGTCGATGTGCAGCAAGACGCGCTGGACGCTGCTGCCCACGAGTGTGCATCGGTAGGCGCGCAGGTATTGGCCTTGAAGGTCGATGTGTCCAACGCCAGCCAGATGGAGGCTTTGGGTGGAGCCGTGTTGGCGCGTTTTGGCGCGCCGCACTTTGTCTTCAACAACGCCGGCGTTGGCTCGGGCGGACTGATCTGGGAAAACTCGGTGAAAGATTGGGAATGGGTGCTGGGCGTCAATGTGATGGGTGTCGTGCACGGTGTTCGCGTGTTCACGCCCATGATGCTGGACGCCGCCAGACAAGACCCGGCTTGGCAGGGCCATATCGTCAATACCGCAAGCATGGCCGGTCTGCTGAATCCGCCGAACATGGGCGTATATAACGTGAGTAAGCATGCCGTGGTGTCTTTGAGCGAGACGCTGTACCAGGATTTGTCGTTGGTGACAGACCAGATCAGCGCCTCGGTGCTATGCCCCTTTTTTGTCGCCACCGGCATCGGGAAAAGCCACCGAAATCGCCCGGCCGATCTTGACAGCGAAAAGCCCACCAAAAGCCAGTTGATTCAACTGGCCATGACGGGCAAGGCGGTGGACTCAGGCAAGGTTAGTGCGGCCGATGTGGCGCAGTTGGTGTTTGACGCCATCGCCAGCAACAAGTTTTACATTTACAGCCATCCCAAGGCCATCAAGTCGGTGCAGACCCGGCTTGAAGACATTGTGCAAGCCCGCAACCCTACCGATCCGTTTGCTGACAAACCGCAAATCGGGCAGCAGCTCAAAGACGCTTTGCGCCAGGTTTGAGACGGATGAATGCTATTGTTTAAATAGCATATGGCGTAGGCTTTTAATGCCCCAGAGCCTGATTGCGTTTGTATTTTTGCGGTTTCAGGAAAAACCGGGCTGAAGCCGACCAACCTTAAACTGGCAACTTGTCAAACAACTCATAGCAGTTCTTTAGCCAAGTCTTGACCCGTTGGCGCTCCAAAATGCCCAGGGCATTCGGGCTCTCGCGGTCATGGATGGCTTTCCAGAAGCTTGTGTTGTGCTGGTCAATCTTGCGCATGCTGGTGTCGTGCAGGCGCGGTAGTTCAATCACATGGGCACCCACGGCTTCTGCTTTTTGTAGCGCATGCGAGTCGCGCAGCAGCACGAAGTTGGAGCCCCGGCCCTGGTTTTGCACCACCACGTAGTTGGGGCCTGGGCCATAGGTGTCCACCAGTCGGCCGAGCAAATCCACCGCGTCCCGACCATCGTCCATAACATGCCAGAAGTTCACGGTGATGCCCATGTCAGCAAACAGCTCCAGCAGGCTAGCGTCCTTGATCCACTTGGTCAGCGGCTGCGAGGTCTGCGCTGCCAGATCCACGATGACATTTTGCTGTGGGTTGTCTTCAAACGCGGTGACGATCAGATCGAGTCCTTCGTAGCTGTCAACCAATACGGGCGAGGCGTAGTCTGAGTAAAAGCGGTTAAACGAGTTGTGTGAGCGATCAGTGTCAAAGCCGGTGAACGCCAGACCCTTGTCGATGTAGTACTGGGCCAGCACCCGCGCCGTAACTGATTTGCCCACGCCACCTTTTTCGCCACCGATGAAGTTGATTGAAGCCATGCTGTTGCCTTGTTTTTGGATTTTCGCGCGTCGTAAAAGCTTAATTCCAGGGACCCGATTGGCAGCCTTGCGGTTTGAAAACGCGCGCCGTTGAGGCGGGATAGCTGGCCAGTTTGTCTGCGGGTCTGCGTGGCCGGGCGAGCAGCTCGCCGCTGCAGTTGGGACAGATACCGCTGAGTTTGGTGCCAGCACAGTCGCTGCAAAACGTGCATTCAAAGGTGCAAATGCGTGCCTCCACAGATTCGTTGGGCAGGTCTTTACCGCAGCATTCGCAGTTCGGGCGGAGTTGAAGCATGGCGTTTTATCGGGTTGGGTGGTTCGTTCAGGTGCAGGTACGGGCGTTGGCTTTAGCCCAGTTTTTTAACCAGAACCTGGCTCTTGCGGTTCGAGTTGTATTTGCGTTTGCGCGCTTCAGGCAGCCAGTCGGGGTCTACCAGTACGAACCCGCGTTTGATAAACCAGTGCATGGTACGCGTGGTCAGCACAAAAATGCTTTGCAAACCGGCTGCACGCGCGCGCTGCTCAATGCGTTTGAGCACTTTCTCACCATCGCCCTGGCCCTGGCTTTGGGGCGACACGGTCAGGGCCGCCATTTCTGCGGTTTTGGCTTCGGGATAGGCATACAGGGCAGCGCATGCAAATATCACGCCGTCATGCTCAATCACGGTGTAGAGGCCGGCGTCACGTTCGATCTCGGTCGGGCTGCGCTTGACCAGCGTGCCGTCTTTTTCAAACGGCTCGATCAGCTGCAAAATGCCGCCCACGTCGTCTGGCGTGGCCTCGCGCAGGCTTTCCAGCTTTTCATCAATCACCATGGTGCCAATGCCATCGTGCACGTAAATTTCAAGCAGCAGAGCACCGTCAACTGCAAACGGCAGGATGTGGCTGCGCTCGACGCCACCCTTGCAGGCCTTAACGCAATGTTGCAGATAAAAAGATGTGTCGGTGGGGCGCTCGCCTGGTTTCAAAGTAGCCATTAGTTTTTCGGCTGCGGCCAGGGGAAGCTCGGTGTCAATTGGGTTGTCTTCGCTTTCAGGCTGGGCGGGGTCTTGGCGAATGCCCGGGATCTCTGTCAAAAAGATCAACTTGTCGGCTTGCAGCGCCATGGCAACCGATGTGGCTACTTCTTCCATCGTCAGGTTGAAGGCTTCCCCAGTGGGTGAAAAACCAAACGGTGAAAGCAGCACCATTGCACCGTGGTTCAAGGTGGTGGTGATGCCCGCCACGTCGACCTTGCGCACCAGGCCCGAGTGCTGAAAATCAACACCGTCCATGATGCCCACCGGGCGCGCAGTGATGAAGTTACCTGAAATAACCCGAACGGTCGCGCCAGCCATAGGCGTGTTCGGCAGGCCCTGGCTGAAAGCGGCCTCAATTTCGTAACGCAATTGGCCAGCCGCCTCTTGCGCACAATCGAGCGCCACCCCGTCGGTAATACGCATGCCGTGTGAGTACCGGGCCTCATGGCCTTTGGCCTTGAGTTGCTCATTGACTTGAGGCCTGAAGCCGTGCACCAGCACGATCTTGACGCCCATGCTTTGAATCAGCGCCAGATCTTGCGCAATGTGCTGCAGCTTACCAGCGGCAATCGCCTCGCCCGCAATGCCGACCACAAAGGTTTTGCCGCGGTGCATGTGAATGTAGGGCGCCACCGAGCGGAACCAGGGCACGAAAGTAAAGTTGAAGACGGCGGACATGAGCGCGCTTTCGGTGTCAAAAAAGAGGGCAAACCAGTGCAGTCAAGCGACAACAGCCAACCTGGTGTGGGAAAAACGTTGAGTGTACGGGACCAGACCAGGTGTCCGCCGTGCCACAGGGTGATCTGCGCACGCAAATCAGCGGCGTGCGGCAGCACCGATAATCTGTCCGTCCACCAGTTAACTTCTAACGGCCTGCCGCTTTGCCACCCTCATTGCCCACCTCTTCGTCGACGCCCGCAACCACGCCTGCGCCACGACTGACCATTACCTTCCCCGAATCGCTGCCCGTATCCGGCAAACGCGATGAAATCACGGCGGCCATACAAGCCCACCAGGTCGTCATTGTGTGCGGTGAAACCGGCTCTGGCAAAACTACGCAGTTGCCCAAAATCGCGCTCGCTATGGGGCGTGGCAAGCTCAACTACGCACCGGGCCAGCACGCCAAACTGATTGGCCATACCCAGCCGCGCCGTATTGCGGCGTCCAGCGTGGCCAAGCGCATTGCAGAGGAGCTTAAAACCACGCTGGGTGATGTGGTCGGCTACAAGGTGCGGTTTCAGGACCGTCTGAGCCGTGATGCGTCCGTCAAACTCATGACCGACGGCATCTTGCTGGCCGAAACCCAGACTGACCCACTGCTGAAGGCCTACGACACCATCATCATTGACGAGGCTCATGAGCGCTCCCTGAATATTGATTTTTTGCTTGGCTACCTGCGCCAGTTGCTGCCGAAACGGCCAGACCTCAAAGTGGTCATCACATCGGCCACGATTGATGCGAATCGGTTTGCTGAATACTTTGCATCCGCCAAAGGGCCAGCGCCAGTCGTCATGGTGTCGGGCCGTATGTTCCCGGTTGAGCAGCGCTACCGCCCCTACGAAGAGTCACGCGACTACGACCTGAACGATGCGATAGCCGATGCGGTCGACGAGTTGTGGCTAAGCCCGCACAGCGCAGGCGATATTCTGGTGTTTTTGCCTGGCGAGCGCGAAATCCGCGAGGCCGCTGACCACTTGCGCAAACACCTGTCGCATCAAGTCCTCAACCGCAACGCAGAAGTGCTGCCTTTGTTTGCGCGGTTGAGCCCGGCTGAGCAGGACCGGATTTTTGACGGTCACAGTGGCCGCCGCATTGTGCTGGCCACCAACGTGGCTGAGACCTCACTGACCGTACCGGGCATTCGCTACGTGATTGACGCAGGAACAGCGCGCGTCAAGCGCTATAGCTTCAGGAGCAAGGTCGAGCAGTTGATGGTCGAGCCGGTGAGCCAGGCCGCAGCCAATCAACGCGCCGGGCGCTGCGGACGCGTGGCCGACGGTATTTGCATACGCCTGTATGACGCGCAGGATTTTGCAGGTCGCCAACGTTTTACCGATCCCGAAATTCTGCGTAGCTCACTGGCCGGCGTGATCTTGCGC
This sequence comes from Polaromonas sp., assembly GCA_025352405.1. GTDB lineage: Bacteria > Pseudomonadota > Gammaproteobacteria > Burkholderiales > Burkholderiaceae_C > Polaromonas. Next base: position 695 of record JANXTM010000088.1, on the reverse strand, counting down.
ATGAAAGCGCTGCACCTGGGCGCGATTGAAAACTTTGCCTTTATTGATCAGCCACAAGGCCGCGCGATGGCCGACGGCTACCAGCTGCTGGCTGAGTTGGGCGCGGTCGATGACGACAACGAATTGACGCCGGTGGGCCGCACCCTGGCCAAACTGCCACTGGACCCGCGCGTGGGCCGCATGATTCTGGAGGCCAAAGATCGCGGTGCGCTCGAAGAAGTGCTGGTGATTGCCAGCGCGTTGAGCGTGCAGGACGTGCGCGACCGCCCCATGGACAAGCAGGCCCAGGCCGACCAGGCGCATGCCAAGTTTGACGATGAGAAAAGCGAGTTTGCGGGCTACCTGAAGCTGTGGAAGTGGCTGGGTGATTCACGCGGCGGGCACGACGCGGTGCACAAGCTGACCAACCGCCAGCATGAAAACCTGCTCAGAGACAATTTCATCAACATGCGCCGCGTGCGCGAATGGCGGGACATTCATTCGCAGTTGCACAGCACGATTGGCGAGCAGGGCTGGGAGATGAACACCAAGCCCGCCAGCTACGAGCAATTGCATCTGTCGATGCTGTGCGGCCTGCTTGGCAACCTTGGGCAAAAAAACGAAGAAGAAGACTGGTACCTGGGCGCACGCGGCATCAAGTTTTACCGCCACCCCGGTGCCAAGCTCAGCAAAAAACCAGGCCGCTGGATTGTGGC
>JANXTM010000017.1 GCA_025352405.1 Polaromonas sp. | reverse complement strand
CTCATTGACCGACTTTTCCCGAACACACAGCGCACTCAACACGCGCAATCGCATGGGGGTTGCCAGTACGCCAAACAGCTCGGCAGCCAGCTCGAAAACCCGGGTTTGTGCCGTCGGATCTTCTAATGGAATCATCTTGTGCACCAATAACCTCACGCGTCAGAAAATAAATATAAGCATGTACTTATATTTTGACTATCAGTTTGAAATCCCGACAGCGGATTTACCCTGAGATGCGTGATCTTGCGTGCGAGAGTAGCGTCAAGCCGGTTTTTTACCCGATTGCAGGCTAATCCGGTAGACTTATTAGCTATTGATTCGATAGCTTATAACGCCAGCCATACGCTGCCGTTAAAACTTTTAAGCAACATTTTTATAGCGTCAGCGCGAACGTTTACGCTGCAGCCAAACTTCAGCCGGGCATAGTGCAAACTTCGCCGGTGAGAGGTAAGCCGAGCTGGTTTTTGGCCTCGGCCACGTTGGCGCTGTGCGGCAGCTGCACGGCATTTTTAACGGCAGTGAGTTCCGCAAGGATTGAAATTGCGATCTCGGGCGGCGTCTTGCTGCCGATGTACAGGCCGATGGGCCCGTGCAGTTTTGCCAATTGCGTATCAGTCATATCGAAATGCTCCATCAGACGCTCGCGTCGGCGCTGGTTGTTCAGGCGCGAGCCGATGGCACCGACATAAAAAGCCTCAGACCGCAAGGCCTCCATCAGCGCCAGATCATCGAGCTTGGGGTCGTGCGTCAGCGCAATCACGGCGCAACGCGCGTCCAGCTTCATGGCCTGCACCACGTCGTCTGGCATGCCAGTGGCCAGCCTCACGCCAAGGACCTGCCAGGAGTCGCGGTACTCCTCACGCGGCTCGCACACTGTTACCGCGTAGTCCATGCTCTGCGCTATCTGCGCTACAAACCGTGACAGTTGTCCCGCACCAATAACCAGCAATCGCCAGCGTGGGCCGTGCAATGTGACCAGCGTGTTGCTGGAGACCTGCATGGACTGGCTGGGCAGCGCAGCACACAAAGTGACGGTACCGGTTTGCAGATCAAGCCGTCGTGCGACCAGTTCACCGGCTTCGAGTCGCCGGAGCAACTCGCCGATTCCACTGGCAGTTGACAAAGGCTCAATGGCCAGTTCAATCGTGCCACCGCATGGCAGGCCAAAGCGATGCGCTTCATCGGCCGTCATGCCATAAGTGACGATACCCGGCTGACTGCGGCTCAAACCTTCTGCACGGGCTCTGGCAATCATGTCGTCCTCAATACAACCGCCCGACACCGAACCCACCACACGGCCATCTTCACAGATGGCCAGCATGGACCCCTCGGGACGCGGACTCGAGCCCCAGGTCTTGAGTACCGTGATCAACTCACAGCGCAGGCCAGCAGCCAGCCACTGCGAGGCGGTTTTGAGTACTTCAAGATCAATGTTGTCCATGGGCTGCCTGTGAATGTCGATCGGACTTTAATGACACTTGACGACGTTTAACGACGCTTATGCTGTGGCCAGATTGTCATGCAGCGGCAGATTACGCACGCGTTTGCCGGTAGCGGCAAACAGCGCGTTGGCCACCGCAGGGGCAACCAACGCGGTCGCCGGCTCGCCGATACCACCAGGCTTTTCAGTGCTGGACACCAGGGTGATGTCCATTACTGGCGCCTCATGCATGCGCAGCACCGGGTAGTCGCCAAAATTCGTTTGCTGCACGCGACCTTTATCGAGTGTGATCTGATTATTTAGCGCCGCTGACAAACCAAACACGATGCTCGACTGGATCTGCGCCTGCACAGTGTCAGGGTTGACCATATAACCCAGGTCAGCCACAACGGTCATCTTGTGCACCGTGATCTGCTTGTCCTTGACCGAGATTTCAGCGACCTGGGCCATGTAGGTGTCGTAGCCCTCCATCAGCGCGATGCCGCGAAAGCGCCCTGCCGATGCCGGTGTGGCCCAACCCGATTTTTCTGCGGCCAGCTTCAGCACGTTGGCAAAGCGCGGCTGCTTGTCGAGCAATGACATGCGGTAGGCATACGGGTCCTTGCCTGCAGCGGCGGCCATCTCGTCGACGAAGCTTTCGTTGGCGAACGCGTTGAGCGCATGACTGACCGAGCGCCAGTAGCCCACACGCAGACCGCTGTCGTGAATCACCAGGTCGTACTGGGTGTTGGGAATGTCATAGGGCATGACACCGGCTTCCGCCATGAACGGGTCCAGCGTGTCTTTCGGCAAACCAAAAGCGCGTTGAGTGACGGACTGCGACGTAAGCTTGAAGCTCAGAGCCGTCGGCTTGCCGTCAGCTCCCAGTGCTGCGGACAACTGGTTCAGCGCCATGGGCCGGTAAAAATCGTGCGTGGTGTCGTCCTCACGGCTCCACAGCAGCTTGACGGGCTTGCCAACGGCCTTGGAAATTTGCGCCGCCTGGATGATGAAGTCAACTTCAAGACGGCGACCAAAACCCCCGCCCAGAAAGGTCGTCTTCAGTGTGATGTCTTCCGGCTTGATGCCGAGCGCTGCCGCCACGCCGCCTTCAGCACCCTGCTGAAACTGGGTGGGGCCGATCAGCAGGCACTTGCCGTTTTTGTAATCTGCCGTGAAGTTTTGCGGCTCCAGCGTGGCATGCGCCAGAAGCGGCGAGACGTATTCGGCCTTGACCATTTTGGCCGCCCCCTTCATGGTGGCGGCCACATCACCCTTGGCTGGGATGATATTGATCACTTTGCCGGTCTCGGCCGCCTTGCGAATGCCCGCAAGCATACTGGCATTGCTAATCGACGCCACAGAGCCCTCGTCCCACTGAACCGACAGCGTCTGACGCGCCTTGTAGGCATGCCAATAGGTGTCCGCCACCACTGCCACGCCGTCAGGAATTTGCACCACATCGATCACACCAGGCATGGCCTTGGCCTTGCTTGCATCAAAGCTCTTGACGGTGCCGCCAATGACCGGGCACTGCTCCAGGCTGGCGTAGACCATGCCGGGCAGTTTGACGTCAATGCCAAACTCGGCCGTGCCGTTGACCTTGGACGGGGTGTCCAGTCGTTTGGTCGCCTTGCCGACGATGGTGAAATCCTTCGGGTCTTTCAGTACTACTTTTTCGGGCACTGGCAATTTTGATGCGGCTTCGGCCAAAGAACCGTAAGTTGCCTTCTTGCCGTTGGCGCCAATTACCACACCGTTTTCAGCCCTGAGGGTTGATGCATCCACGTTCCAGCGCATTGCAGCCGCTGAAATCAGCATGGTTCGCACCTGCGCGCCAGCGACACGCAGCTTTTCCCAGCCGTCACGCACCGATGTCGAGCCGCCAGTGATTTGCGCGCCCAACAAGGCGTTGGTATAAGCCTTGCCCGGGGGAGCAATCGCCACCTTGACCTTGCGCAGGTCCACATGCAGTTCTTCGGCAATCAACATCGGCATGGAGGTGTAGACGCCCTGGCCCATCTCGGAGCGGGCAGACAGCAGCGTGATGGTGTTGTCGTCCGCAATATGGACCCACGCATTGGGCGTGTACATCGTGCCGGCAGCCTGGGTTGTCAACGGCAGGCCAAGCGTCACGCCCATCATCAGACCACCGGTCACAGCAGACGATGTCTTGAGGAAGTTACGGCGGTTCAGGGAAACGATTTTTGAGACGGTGTTCATGTTGGTTTCCTTCAAACTTTGCGCATGGTTGAAGCCGCATCTTTGATCGCTGCCTTGATGCGGGGGTAGGTGCCGCAGCGGCAAATATTGCCGCTCATGGCCGCGTCGATGTCTAAATCTGTTGGGTTTTTATTAGTGCTCAGCAACGCCGCAGCACTCATCAGCTGGCCCGATTGGCAGTAGCCACATTGCGGTACATCATGCTTGATCCACGCCACCTGCAGAGGGTGGGTGTTGTTGCGCGACAGGCTTTCAATCGTCGCTACTTTCTTGCCGGCGGCCGCTGACAACGGTGTCTGGCAGGAGCGCACTGGTTGGCCGTCGAGGTGAACGGTACATGCGCCGCAAAGCGCGGCACCGCAGCCGAACTTGGTGCCGGTCATACCCAACTCATCGCGAATAACCCACAGAAGCGGGGTGTCTGGTTCAGCGTTAACCGTCAGGGCGCGACCGTTTACGTTGAGTTTGGTGGTCATGGTTGGTCCTTTTGTTGTACGTGGGGTCCGCAGAGGGATTGAATGCAGCCGAAGCGCACACTCAAGCCTTCTCAAACTACATACTAGGGGCGAACCATAGCGGACATCCCGGTTAAAACCCCTAGGCCGAGCCACTTAGCCACAGGTTTTCTCAATATGCGACACCTTGTGTGGGCGAGTAGCCGTTTGATCGCCGCATGCAGCGTTGTCAGGCCGCTGCCACCCGGTCCCGAATCTGCTGCAGTGCAGCAGGGTCATCCATGGTCGTCAAATCACCAGCATCACGCCCCTCGCACACCGCCTGGATAGCGCGCCGCAGCAATTTTCCGCTTCGGGTTTTGGGCAGCGCTGATACGAAGCGAACACGCGACGGCCGGGCCACCGCGCCCAGGTCACCGTCAACGCGCTTCATGATCTCTCCTTCAAGCTTGAGCGACGCCACTGCGTCGTCCAGAACACCTGAGTCCCGGGGTACTACAAACGCCATAGCGACCTGGCCTTTCAGGATGTCGACCACGCCAACTACGGCCACCTCGGCGACCGCCGCATGACCAGAAATACTTTCTTCAATCTCGCGCGTGCCCAGGCGGTGGCCTGCGACGTTGATGACATCATCTGTGCGGCCCAAAATAAAGTAGTACCCGTCTTCATCGCGAATACCCCAGTCGAAGGTCGAGTAGACCATCTTGCCAGGCACGCTTTTCCAATAGGTATTGACAAAGCGCGCGTCGTCTTTCCAGATGGTCTGCATGAAGCCCGGCGGCGTTGGCCCTTCGATCACAACCACCCCTTTTTCATTTGGCTGGGTAAGCTCTTCACCGGTTGACTCGTGCAGTATCTTCACGCGGTAACCGTACATCGGAATCCCGGGACTACCAAATTTCAGGACTTTTTTCTCAACATCGTTGGTCGAACCAGTCAACAAGGTGATCAGCGGCCAACCGGTTTCGGTCTGCCAATAGTTATCAATGATGGGCACATTCAGGCCTTCACTGATCCAGCGGGCGGTTGGCTCATCGAGCGGTTCGCCTGCCAAAAACAGCGCGCGCAGGCTGCTGAGATCGTATTTTTTGAGCAGCGCAGGATTCTGCTTTTTCAGAACACGTACGGCCGTCGGCGCACTGAACATCGCCGTGACCTTGTATCTTTCAACCAAGCTCCACCAGATGCCGCCATTTGGCAGACCATCCATGCCCTGGGTTGGCAGGCCTTCATACATGATGGTCGCCATACCGGCAATGAGCGGTCCATAGATGATGTAACTGTGGCCCACGACCCAGCCAATGTCGCTGGTAGAAAAATAGGTTTCACCCGCCCGGCCATCAAAGATGTGCTTCATGCTGGCTGCCAGAGCCACAGCGTAGCCACCGGTGTCGCGCTGCACGCCCTTGGGTTTGCCCGTAGTGCCGCTGGTGTAGATGGTGTAGCTGATGGCAGTTGAATCCAACCATTCGCAAGGAACCTGGGCATGCATGTATTTGGCACGCAGATCGCCCCAGCGCAAATCGCGTCCAGCCACCATGTGCATGGGTGCAAGCTCGCGATCAACGAGCAGCACGGCTTCAGGCTTGTGGCTAGACAGGCGAATAGCTTCGTCAAGAAGCGGCTTGTAGGCCAGGGCCTTGCCACCACGCGAGCCCGCGTCAGCGCTGACAATTACCCTGGGCGTGGCGTCTTCAATGCGTGAGGCCAGCGAGCCACTTGCAAAGCCGCCGAACACCACGCAGTGAATGGCGCCAATGCGTGCGCAGGCCAGCATGGCAAACGCTGCCTCGGCAATCATGGGCATGTAAATCAGCACGCGGTCACCTTGCACGACACCCATTGCCTTCAGGCTGGCCGCCATGCGCTGCACTTCAACATGCAGGTCTTTGAAGGTGTAGGTTTTTTCTTGCCCCGTTTCGCTTGAGACATAAATCAGCGCGGCCTGGTCGCCACGGCTGGCCAGATGCCGGTCAACCGCGTTGTGGCAAAGGTTGGTTTGCCCGCCCTCGAACCAGTGCGCAAAAGGCGGGTTGTCGTAGTTGCAGACGCGGGTGAAGGGCTTGAACCAGTCAATCAGCGCGGCCTGTTCGGTCCAGAAAGCGTCGGGCTGGTCTATGGACTGGCGGTAAAAATCTGAATAGCTTGTCATGTCTTTTCTTGTCTCCAAAATAATCAGGCAACAACCGCCCGGTCAGACGATAAATTGCGGCCCGGAACACCGGGAACTGAATTCATAATTATGGATAATGGGCTTTCGGTAAGCTGACGAGCTGTGGCGAAGCCGCCATGCAGTCGGTAAATGCTATTAACTTTATAGCGCATAGCCTCCGCATTTACTGCCGCATCGCTTCTTTGTGCTCGTGGAAATTATTTTGATCTAACCGCACACACGCCATCACCCAAGCCCAACGCGAGCGTGGTGTGGTCCAAGTTCAGGCTGCAATCGCCCTGGCGAAACCAGGCGACCACCAGCCGCATGGTTCAAACTGGACAAGACAGGCTTGAGCCGGGGGTGACGGGCTTAAACTTGGGTGTTTCATCCGCCGGATCCCCGTGTTTCGCCCCCCGTCCTAGCATTCCGCACTTCACCCTTTCAGACCCCTATTCATGCCATTCACCTCTCTGGGCTTTTCCCCAACTGCCCTGCCCTTTTTATCACGTGCTATCGCCGAGCTAGGCTACCTTGCACCCACCGCCATTCAGGCCGCCGCCATTCCAGGGATTTTGCAAGGCCGTGATGTGGTGGCCTCGGCGCAAACCGGCTCGGGCAAGACAGCCGCCTTTGCCCTGCCCATGCTGCAGCAGCTGGTGGGCGCGCCCCTGACCAAAACGCGCACCGTGCGCGGCCTGGTACTGGTGCCCACGCGCGAACTGGCCGCGCAGGTGGGCGAGTCTATCGTGGCGCTGGGCAAATACCTGCCGCAGCACCCCAAAGTAGCCGTGGTGTTTGGCGGTGTCTCCATCAACCCGCAGATGATGGGCCTGCGCACCGGCGCTGACATTGTGGTGGCCACCCCGGGCCGGCTGATTGACCTGCTAGACCACAATGCCGTAAAAATTTCAGACGTGCAGACCCTGGTGCTGGACGAAGCCGACCGCATGCTCGACCTGGGATTTGGTGAAGAGCTCAATCGCATCCTGGCGCTGCTGCCCGTCAAACGGCAAAGTCTGTTTTTTTCGGCCACCTTTGCGCCGGCGATTGAAGCGCTGGCCAACAGCATGCTGCACGACCCGCTGCGGGTGGAGATCAAAGCAGAACCTGAAGG
>JANXTM010000291.1 GCA_025352405.1 Polaromonas sp. | reverse complement strand
CGTGACGAGTCCGGCGTCAACACTTCGTCCATCAACGTCAGGGTACCGTCGTCATCCAGCCCAAACTCGAACTTGGTGTCGGCAATGATGATGCCTTTGGTGAGTGCAAAAGCTGCGGCGGTTTGGTACAGCTCGATGCTGATTTTTTTGATCTGCTCAGCCAGCGCTGGCCCGACGACTTTAACGACCTGCTCGTAGCTGATGTTCTCGTCGTGCTCGCCCGCTTCGGCCTTGGCCGCGGGGGTGAAGATTGGCTCGGGCAGCTGGCTGGCGTTTTTCAGCCCCGGCGGCAAAGCCACGCCGCAAACGGCCTGATTGTGCTGGTATTCCTGCCAACCGCTGCCCGCCAGGTAGCCGCGGACCACGGCCTCAACGGGGATGGGCTTGAGGCGCTTGACCAGCATGGAGCGGCCCGTGACCTGCGGCAGCTCTGCCGCTGTGACCGCGCTTTCAGGTGCGTCGCCGGTCAGGTGGTTGGGGCAGATGTGGCCGAGTTTGTCGAACCAGAACAGCGCCATCTGCGTGAGGAGCGCGCCCTTGCCCGGAATGGGCTCGCCCAGAATCACATCAAACGCGCTGATGCGGTCGCTGGCCACCATCAGGAGGCGGTCGGTGCCTACGGCGTAGTTGTCGCGGACTTTGCCTCTGGCGAGCAGGGCAAGAGAAGTCAGGGTGGAGGTGTGAAGCGCTGGTGTCATGGTGGGTGTCGTCATCAAAAAAGCCCGCGCAGCTCAAGGCGGGCACGGGCTCTGGATTATCGCCAATCCGCAGGGACTGGTGCAGCGGGCCGTCAGTGAACCACTTGTGCCAGCTCGCCCTTGGCGTATCTGCTAGCGACGACCTGCAGGCTGTCGCCCTTGATCTTGGCGCCCTGGCCTTCGCAGCCGAACTCCAGGTAGCGCTGTTTGCAGATGGCCTTGGCCGCTGCGGTGGCGGGCTTGAGCCATTCGCGGGCGTCAAATTTGCTGGGGTTTTCATGCAGGAACTTGCGCACGGCAGCCGTCATGGCCAGGCGAATGTCGGTGTCGATGTTGATCTTGCGCACACCGAATTGAATGGCTTTTTGAATTTCTTCAACCGGCACGCCGTAGGTTTCTTTCATGTCGCCGCCAAACTCGCGAATGATGGCCAGCAGGTCTTGCGGCACGCTGGACGAGCCATGCATCACCAGATGGGTGTTGGGAATGCGGCGGTTGATTTCCTGAATGCGGCTGATGGCCAGAATGTCGCCAGTGGGCTTGCGCGTGAACTTGTAAGCGCCGTGGCTGGTACCAATGGCAATGGCCAGTGCATCAATCTGGGTGCGCTTGACGAAGTCGGCGGCCTGCTCGGGGTCGGTCAGCAATTGGTCCATGGTCATCGTGGCGTCGGTGCCGTGGCCATCTTCCTTGTCGCCCTTCATGGTCTCCAGGCTGCCCAGGCAACCGAGCTCGCCTTCAACGGTGATGCCCTTGACGTGCGCCATGTCGACGACTTTGCGGGTGACATCGACGTTGTACTCGTAGTCAGCGATGGTTTTGCCGTCGGCCATCAACGAGCCGTCCATCATGACCGAGCTGAAGCCCAGGTTCATGGCACCAGCGCACACGTCCGGGCTCTGGCCGTGGTCCTGGTGCATGACCAGCGGAATATGCGGGTAGGCCTCGATGGCAGCGGCGATCAGGTGCTTGATGAACGATTCACCAGCGTACTTGCGCGCACCGGCGCTGGCCTGCAAAATGACCGGGGCACCAACCTCGTCGGCTGCAGACATGACCGCCTGAACCTGCTCAAGGTTGTTGACGTTGAAAGCTGGAATGCCATACGCGTTGATTGCCGCATGGTCCAGCAGCTCGCGCATTGAAACGAGTGCCATGGTCGAAATCCCCAGAAAGGTGGTGAAAGTGAGTTAAAACGGTGCCAAAGACAGTTGACGGTCGGCTAGATGTACGGCTCAAACGCTGGCTTGAGACGTTGTAACCGCCATGTAACTGATGCATTGATTCTAACTGCCGCCCCACCGCACAGGACGGCGGCGGCAGGGCTTTTAGCCCACCGACGCGACAAATGCCGTGATGCGCTCAAGCACTGGCGCCCGTCCGCGCAAAACCGATGCCATGGACGCCAACAGCGTCACATGGCTGACACCATCGAACAACTCCGACTCGACGCGCACGCCGCTGGCCTTCAAACGCCTGGCCATGCCCACGGTGCTGCGCCGAGGGTCAACCACTTTGTCCTCGGTCGGTGCCAGCAGCAACGCTGGCGGTGAAGCACGCGATGCGTGCGACAACGCCTGGCTGTCTGCGGGCGTGTCGGGCCAATTGAAGGCGACCTGGGTTCTGGGTTCACCGATAGGCAAAAAGTCATACGGTCCGGCCAGTCCTATCCAGCCGGCAAGACGTGAGGGCGTGAGGCCAACGGCCTTGAGCCAGCGCTCGTCCAGTGCGACCATGGCTGCGTTGTAGGCACCTGCGCTGTGCCCCATGACAAAAATACGCGACGGGCTGGCTCCATATTGTTCGGCATGGTCAAACGCCCACCGTACCGCCAGGGCACTGTCCTGCACAAAAACGGGGTAGCGCACCGCCGGGCTTAAGCGGTAGTCGGCCACCACCGTGACAATGCCTTGCGACGCCAGCGCCTCGCCGACAAACCGGTAATCCGCACGCTCGCCCATGGACCAGTTGCCGCCATAAAAGAAAACCACCATAGGCGCATTCTTCAGCGCTGTCCGGGTTTGACCCTTGGGCTGGTAAACGTCGAGCTGCTGGCGCGGCTCCGGACCGTAGGGCAACCCCCCGGCAAGCGTGTAGGAGTCTGACGCCACAGTGGCATTGAGCACGTCCACTGCCGAACACGCCGTGAGCAGCGCGGGCAGCATGGCAAAGAGGGAGCGTCTGGGCAAGGTGGCATTCAGCAGGTTCATGAGCATTATTTATATACGCCCTAAACCCGTTTGCGGATTCAGGCAATACCGTTAAATTGCGTGGAACGACGCTCCTTTTGCCGCCCGGACACACCTAGGCCACGCGGCAAATCTTCAGCATGTTGGTGCCGCCCGGCGCACCCATGGGCTCGCCGCAGGTAATCGCGTACACATCGCCGCTTTGCACGATTTTTCGGCTCAAGAGGTGCCCCTCGGCCTGGCTGAGCGCGGTGTCGCGGTCAATGCTGGTGTCCATCAGCAGCGGGCGCACGTTGCGGTACAAAGCCATCTTGCGCTGAGTCGCCAGGCGCGGCGTGAGGGCATAGATGGGCACGCGCAGGTCATGGCGGCTCATCCAGAGCGGCGTGGAGCCGCTGTCGGTCAGCGCCACGATGGCTTTGGCGCCCAGGTGGCTGGCCGTGAATAACGCGCCTATGGCGATCGCCTGGTCAATACGGGAAAAGACTTTGCCACTGAAGTCAGAGTCGATCTCCTTGTATTCGGCTTTTTCAGCTTCCAGGCAAATCTTGGCCATTTCTTCCACCGTCTCCAG
>JANXTM010000244.1 GCA_025352405.1 Polaromonas sp. | reverse complement strand
CGTCACGGCAGACCTCGACGAAGGCCCGATCATCGAGCAGGACGTGGCCCGTGCCGACCACAGCAAAACCGTCGAAGACCTCACCGCCATGGGCCGCGACACTGAAAGCCAGGTGCTGGCCAGGGCCGTCAAATGGCACAGCGAGCACAGGGTGCTGCTCAATGGGCACAAGACGGTGATTTTTAAATAACGTTGTACCAACTTATGCATGTCGTGCATCTGAACTGCAGGCATGGAGAAGACCTGTCGGGGTAACGGGGTGACTTCCACTGATTCGTCCTATTTCAGAACCCGCGTTATGTAACGATATTCTTACAATGGTCTACACCTCCATCTCATGCAAACAGGCTGACACATTGACGCTAGACCCGGTACATACAAATTCGACGACGTTTAAAGTCACCCTCACAGGCATTCGGGAAGATATTCCAGTCGAAGTATCTCGTCACGCATTTGCCACGCTGTTCAAGATAGAACCTCCACAGATCGACACGCTCTTCAAGTCATTGCCCCGGGTAATGAAGAAGAAAATCCAGGCTGATCAAGCTTCCCGGTACAAAACTGCGATTGAAAATGCGGGCGGAATATGCCGCATAGAAGAAGACAGACCGTATATAGCGGCTGTAATTCAAGCGCCGCCACCCACACGGATAGACGATAAACCGCCAATTGTTTTCTTGCCGCCTGCTTCAGCTCAAAATGCGCACCCGCACAGTCCAAATAGTCGCCAGGGTGATGTGCAACCACAAGGGCCAATGGCGGGTGTTGCCCGCAAAATTGTTTGGGAGGTCAGGAATTTTTTATTGCTGGACATACCAAAGCGTTCCATTGCACTTAACTTCAAGCTGCCTTCACCTTCTGCCAGGGCAAAAGTGGGGAGTGGCAGCAGTGCGGAGCTCTATGAGTCCGAAAATGATCCGCTTGAATTTCTCAAGCTGCTCCATGCCCGGATAAAGTTTCTCAACTTTGCAAAGCTGACAACCGGTGCACGCCTGCGAGCAAACCGCGATTTACTCAAAAAGTTTTATCCGGTAGCGATACCGCTTCTGGTGGAGCTGGCCAAGGCCGGCGGCATCCCCGAATCTGAAAATCGCAGGCAGGCCCTGATGTTGACCAATGACATCGCCAGCATTCTGGTTATTTCCTGCGCCTTTGTATTTGCGAACTATTACGAAGGCAGCAAATACCACTATGCGCGCCACCGCAAGCAGGTACCGGAGTTGGCTTCTTGTATGTTCGAATTGCTGCTCCTCAAGCAACGTGCCCGTGCCTTGCGCTATCAGATGCTGGAGCCAAACGACTGGAAAATGGCCAACACCGTGTTTTATGTCATGCGGACTTATGAGGATGTCCAGCAGGCCATGCCAACACTCGCGTCAGAGCTCAAAATGGACACCCTGCGGGGCAAAAAGAGCCTGACCGATCAATTTATTTTGCTGCAAATTGAAGCCTGGTTTGACTTGCTGAGACTGCCAACCCATCTTCAATGGGTGATTGGCAGCTATGTGCTCAAGGTAGAGAACGCAGTCCACCTCAGGGAAGATACAGGCGCTTTAAATGCCAACGAAATGCTGGTGTATTGCTATGGCAAAAAAGCGGCCGAAACCCGACGATTAGATGCCCCCGCTGGCCCAGCGCTGGTTTTGAATTTGCACCATCTGGTGGAAGCAATACATGAGGATTGCCAGGCCAGGGGAACGAAAAATACGCGCGATGCTTCGCATGCCATGCCAAGGTTTGAGCATTTCGAAACCGCGGACCATTTTGTAATCCGCAATCAGTTGCTCAGTCGTTTAATGCCCAAGGAAGACAGCGCAGTTTCATCAGGAGAGCAGAAGGTAGATGACCTGCGCATTTTTGCAGGTTTTTCGGCTATTTTTGCGTTGCTGCGTCACCAAAAAAGTGAGTTCGGCTCAGAAGAACGGCTTCAAGACAGACTTTCAAAGCGATCGGCGGCCTTTGCTGTTGACGGGCGTGAAATCCGTAAAAGCCTGTGGTCGTTTTCGTTTCAAAGCGAAAACATGACCCGCTTCACGACAACTGAAAGTAAAGACACGAACGCCATGGGTATCGGCATGCTGCTGGCCTATGGTGTGGCGGACGAAGTCAATCGACCACGCCTGGCCGTTGTATCGCGCATATCACGGCCGTACGGAAGAGTTTTGGAGCTGGACATGCGTTTTGTTGCCAGTTTTTGTGAGCCAGTCGTTCTCAATTTCAACACTGTCAAAGTGCCCGGGCTGATGCTTTACGACCCTAGGGGCGGCGGTCATTGGGCGCTGGCTTTTCCTCCCCGCGATGTACTGATGGGGGTCGATAAAGTCGAAATTCACCGCAATAAAAAAGTTATCTCAGTTGAATTGACGCGCATTCTTGACGCATCCAGTGATTTTTACCTTCTTGAGACAACACTGACCTCGTCACAGCTCGGTTTTTACAGCGCACCCCAATACCCAGTTGCTGCTGCCAGGCAAAGCCCTGTACGAATTTTTTGAACAGAATAATGACGTTTGCCTGGCACTGCATCGGCACAAAGCACTGTCAGCCGTGGTTGTAAAAGACTTTGTTGTTGCCCACAGCCTGTCCGGACCCATAGACATGACCAACACCGCCCGCATTCCCCCCATCCAGTGCCTGCTGACGTTTGAGACGCTGGCGCGGCTGCGCAGCGTGACGCAAGCGGCTGAAGAGCTGTGTGTCACGCCAAGCGCGGTGAGCCACCGCGTCAAGCAACTCGAGCAAATCATTGGCACCAAGCTGTTTGGGCGAGCTGATTTTTCGCTGACGACAGAGGGCAGCGAATACCTGGCGCATGTGCGCGAAGGGCTGGCGACGCTGCAGAAATTTCCCGGTGCGGCCGGGCAAAGCAGCACGCCCGGAAAACGCAAGTTGCGGCTGGCGGTGACGCCCACTTTTGCGCGCTCTATTTTGATCCCGCGCCTGCGCCAGTTCACCGAAGCCTACCCCGAGAT
>JANXTM010000252.1 GCA_025352405.1 Polaromonas sp. | reverse complement strand
GGGCACCCAGCCGCTGCTGCCCAGCGACGATGACATCAACCATGTGCTGGATTACCGCAAGGTGCGCCAGATCATCATCAGCGAATGCACATCAAACCACGTGAACCTGCTTGAAAGCCTGATCGGCAAGCTGGCACACCGTCTGATGATGCTGCCAGGCGTGCTGGGCGTACGGGTGAAGATTGCAAAGCTTGAGATTTTTGACGACTGCGAAGTGGCCATTCGCGTCGAGACAGGACAATGGTGAACGCTATGGGTACGAATGACATGAACGTTTTATGGGAACAGGCAGAGCAGGAGCACGCGCAGCAGGAGAGTTCTGCCCGCGTGCAGAACGCCATGAAGATCGAGCGTGAAGACCACAAATTAGAGAAGCGCCTGTGTCGCGAAGTGGGTCGGGCAATTGTGGACTTCAACATGATTGAAGAAGGCGACAAAGTGATGGTGTGCGTGTCGGGCGGCAAAGACAGCTACGCCATGCTGGATATTTTGCTCAAGCTGCAAAAGCGCGCACCGATCAATTTCAGCCTGATCGCCGTCAACCTGGACCAGAAGCAGCCCGGTTTCCCCGAGCACATCCTGCCGGACTACCTGAGCAAACTGGGCGTGCCCTTTCACATCGAAAACCAGGACACCTACAGCATCGTCAAGCGCGTGATCCCCGAAGGCAAAACGCTATGCTCGCTGTGCTCACGCCTGCGGCGCGGCATTTTGTACCGGGTAGCAGGTGAACTCGGGGCCACAAAAATCGCGCTGGGTCACCACCGCGATGACATGCTGCAAACGTTTTTTCTGAACATGTTTTTTGCCGCCAAACTCAAGGGCATGCCGCCCAAGCTGGTCAGTGATGATGGCAAAAACATCGTGATCCGGCCGATGGCTTATGTGCCTGAAAAAGACCTGACGCGCTGGGCGCAGGTCAGGGACTTCCCCATCATTCCCTGCACGCTGTGTGGCAGCCAGGAAAACCTGCAGCGCAAGCAGGTCGGCAACATGCTGCGGGAATGGGAAAAGAAGCACCCTGGGCGACTTGAGAGCATGTTCTCGGCCCTGCAAAACATCGTGCCCTCACACCTGATGGACAGCAAGCGCCACGACTTTAAAAATATCCGGGCCACGGGCCAGCCCGACAGCGAAGGCGACAAGGCCTTTGATGCGGACGCCTTCAGCGAGCCACCGCCCAGCCTCACTGGCCGGCCTGGTTTGTCAGTCATTGGCCTGAAGTCCGTTTAAACCATTTATTCCGCTGGAGATGCCTATGAAACGTGGATTCACCGCTCTCATTTTCATGGTTTTCCTCGGTGCCTTGCTGGCTGGCTGCGCCAGCGTGCGCCTGATTGACAGCAATGTCACCGCATTTTCCGCATGGACAGCCGCGCCGCCCGCGCCCGGCACGCCCTACCGCTTTGAGCGCCTGCCATCGCAGCAATCCCAGCCGTCGGGCAACGTGCAACAAGACCGCATTGAGGCGATTGCACGCACCAGCCTGGCCCGGGTAGGAATGGACCTGGCACCTGACACCGCGCGCTTCAACGTTCAGGTTATTTTGACCACCCAGGTACTAGAGCGCTTCCCCGATGAAAGCCTGCTGATGGGCGGGCCAGGCATTTTTTTTGGTGCAGGCAACCGTGGCGGCTCTTTCGGAATGTCGTTTCCCATCCGGTTTGGCGAACCCTATTACAAGCGCGATGTCACACTGCTGATGCGTGAGCTGGCGACCCAGAAAGTGGTGTTTGAAACCCGGGCACTGCATGACGGCCCGTGGGGCGACACCTTCACCGTGCTGCCCGCCATGCTCGACTCGGCCTTGCAGGGCTTCCCTCAACCGCCGGTTGGCCTGCGCAAAATCAACACTGAAATTCTTTGGTAAACCCCGGTTTCTCACCCTTTTCATCATGACTGAACCGACCCGAATCATTGCCATTCGCCACGGCGAAACCAGCTGGAATGTCGACACGCGCATTCAAGGCCATCTAGACATTCCCCTGAGCGCCAACGGACGCTGGCAAGCCGAGCGGCTGGCGGGTGCCTTGAGGGAAGAACCCCTGGCTGCGATTTATGCCAGTGACCTGACGCGGGCCTGGGAAACAGCGCAGTACGTCGGGCGCGCACAAGGCATCGCGGTCACCAAAGAGATCGGCCTGCGCGAGCGCGGTTTTGGGGACTTTGAAGGCAAGACTTTTGCCGAAATTGAGGTGCTGCTGCCAGAGCAATCGATGCGCTGGCGCAAGCGTGACCCGGAGTTTTCGCCGACGGGTGGCGAGTCGCTGATGACCCTGCGCAGCCGGGTCATCAGTGCCGCCCAGCGGCTGGCGGCGCTGCACCCCGGTGAGCTGATTGCGATGGTAGGCCATGGCGGCGTGATGGACGTGCTGTACCGCGCCGCGACCCGCCTGGACATACAGGCGCCGCGCACCTGGGCGCTGGCCAATGCGGCCATTAACCGCCTGCTCTGGACACCCGAAGGCTTCAGCCTAGTAGGCTGGGCCGACACCCACCATCTGGACGACGATTCCCTGGATGAGATGGCTGGTTAAATCCAGAAAACGATTTCGCTGTAAAGTTTGACCATGATGTACAACCCACAAGACCTGCTGGGCCAGTCCGTCAGCGCCACAGACACCCCGGCGCTGGTGATAGACCTGGATGCAATGGAGCGTAATCTAGCCACCATGGCAGCCTTTGCGAGGCAGCAAAAGGTGCGACTCAGGCCGCACGCCAAAATGCACAAAAGCGCGGTACTGGCCAAGCTGCAAATAGCAGCAGGTGCGGTAGGCGTATGTGTGCAAAAAACGTCTGAGGCCGAAGCCCTGGTAGCGGGCGGCGTCTACAACCTTTTCATCAGCAACGAAGTGGTGTCGCCACTCAAGCTGGCCCGGGTTGCCGAACTGACACGGGCAGTAGCCCCCCATGGCGGGAAAATCGCCATTTGCGTGGACGCCATAGAAGGCATCAACCGCCTGGCCACCAGCATGAATGAGGCCCGGGTTACCGGTGGCGTGGCTACCGAGATTGATGTGTTCATTGAGATCAACGTCGGACAAAACCGCTGCGGCGTAGAGCCAGGTACCCCAGCGGTTGCGCTGGCACTGGAAATCCGCAAGCACCCGGCCCTGAACTTCGCCGGCCTGCAGGCTTACCACGGGAAGGCACAACACCTGCGCAGCCCGGCCGAACGGCGGCTAGCCATCGCGGACGCCATCCAAGCCGTGGTACACACCCGGAAACTGATTGAGGCCGAGGGCATCAAGGTAGGCCTCATCACGGGCGCCGGCACAGGCACCGCAGCACTGGAGGCGGCCAGCGGCGTGTATGGCGAGTTGCAGGCGGGCTCTTACCTGTTCATGGATGCTGACTATGCAGCCAACCAGCTCGATGTGACCCAGCCGCGCTTTGAGCATGCGCTGTTTGTCAAAACGCAAGTCATCAGCACGCACAGCACGCATGTGGTGTGCGACGCGGGCCACAAAAGCCACGCCATTGACTCAGGCCTGCCTAGCGTTCACGCCTTCAGCGCGCGCAGCAAGCTCGAGTACTTCAACGGCGGCGACGAGCACGGCATATTGCGGCCCGCTGCGGGCAGCACCCGGCTACCCCACTTGGGCAGCATGGTCTGGCTGATTCCCGGTCACTGCGACCCGACCGTCAACCTGCACAACGAAATGATTGGCGTGCGCGGCGGGCTGCTCAAAGGCGTGGTCGAGTGCATCATCAAGGTGGACGGGCGCGGCGCCCTGACGTAAGGCGCACTGTGCTACGGGGCCGAGTCAGGTAAAAAGCTCGTTGCCACTGGCCGGTGGCGCCACCCCCAAATGCCGGTAAGCCGCCAGCGTGGCAATGCGTCCGCGCGGCGTGCGCTGCAGGTAGCCCTGCTGGATCAGATAGGGTTCAATCACGTCTTCAATCGTGTCGCGCTCTTCGCCAATGCTGGCGGCAATGTTGTCGAGGCCGACTGGGCCGCCGTCAAAGCGATGAATCACGCACTCAAGCAGCTTGCGGTCCATCACGTCAAACCCCTGCGGGTCGACGTCAAGCATGGCCAGCGCCTTGTTGGCGATGTCCAGAGTAATCTGGCCGGTGCCTTTGACATCGGCATAGTCACGCACACGGCGCAGCAAGCGGTTGGCAATACGCGGTGTGCCACGTGAGCGCCTGGCAATCTCGAAACCGCCTTCTGCGTCCATGGGCGCATTGAGCAAACCCGCGCTGCGCCTGACAATACGCGCAAGCTCTTCGGCCGTGTAAAACTCCAGCCGCAAGACAATGCCAAAGCGGTCGCGCAGCGGGTTGGTCAACATACCCGCCCGCGTCGTCGCGCCGACCAGCGTGAAGGGCTGCAAATCGAGCTTGATACTGCGCGCCGCCGGGCCTTCGCCAATCATGATGTCGATCTGGTAGTCCTCCAGCGCAGGGTACAAAATCTCTTCGACCACCGGACTCAAGCGGTGAATCTCGTCGATGAACAGCACATCGTTTTTCTCAAGATTGGTCAGCAGCGCCGCCAGGTCCTTGGGCTTTTCAAGCACTGGCCCAGAAGTTTGCCGCATGTTCACGCCCAGCTCATGCGCAATGATATGGGAAAGCGTGGTTTTGCCCAAACCGGGCGGGCCAAACAGCAACACGTGGTCCAGTGCTTCGCCGCGTTTTCTGGCGGCACCAATAAAAATCTCAAGCTGTTCGCGCGTCTTGGTCTGGCCGACATAGTCATCAAAAAGCTTGGGCCGCAGCGCCCGCTCAATGGCTTCTTCCCGGGGCGAGTCCGGCACGGAGGACATGACACGCCGCTGCGGCGGCAGGTCGGACAGGTTGAAATCGTCGGTTTGGATGGTCATACAACTAGCACTCAGTGTCTGACCCGATGAAACAGGCTTTGGTTAAACGGGTGAATGCGCGAAGATACGGCAGGTACAGGCGGGCAGAAAACAAGACAGGGTGCATCGCGATCATTTCGCCAGCGCCTTCAACGCCAACTTGATGCCATCACTCACCCCAATGTCCTTCGGCAGTGCTTTCAGCGCCAGAGCTGCATCGCGGTCGCTGTAGCCCAGCGCCACTAGCGCTTGCAGAATGTCATTCTGACTGTCGTTGGCGATATTGACGTGGACGCCCATGTCAGCGCCGATTTTTCCCTTGAGTTCAAGCAACAAGCGCTCCGCCGTCTTTTTACCTATACCGGGCACTTTGATAATGCGGCCAGGTTCCTGCAGGGTAACGGCCTGGGCCAGCTCTTCAACGCTCATGCCACTGAGCACGCTGAGGGCGGTACGCGGGCCCACGCCTGATATCTTGATGAGTTGGCGAAACGCCGCGCGCTCTGCGCTGTTGCCGAAGCCGTAGAGGATTTGCGCGTCTTCGCGCACCACAAAATGCGTCAGCAGGCTGACTTTTTCGCCTAAAGCGGGCAGGTTGTAGAACGTGCTCATGGGCACCAACACCTCGTAGCCCACGCCGTTGCAGTCCAGCAGCACTTCGGGGGGATTTTTTTCGGCCAGCAGGCCAGTGAGTCGTCCGATCATGGACAAATTTTATCAGCCGGGTACGCGCTGGCAATTAGGCAGACAATCTTCTTTTCACCGTCATTTTCAATCCGCTTTTCAGGACACCCCCGCCTTGATCCTTCGCCACACCTTCACGCCGCCCAACAACACCCGCATGGGCCATTTGTGCGGCCCGATGGATGCGCACATCCGCAGCATCGAGGTGGGGCTGGATGTGACCATCGCACACCGCTTTGAGCAGTTCAAGATTGACGGCACCAAAGTTCGCGCCACGCAGGCACTGGAAGTGTTGCAGGCCCTGTATGAAATAGCGCAGCGGCCCATTGCTGAAGAAACCGTGCAGTTAATGATGTCGGGTGACACGGCCTTGAGCAAAGCCCCAGACGGCAGCACCGCGCTGTCGACCCGGCGCGCCGACCTGCGTGCCCGCACCGTCAACCAGGGCACCTACCTGGAAAACATCGCCACGCACGACATCACCTTTGGCATTGGCCCGGCCGGTACCGGCAAAACCTATCTGGCGGTGGCCTGCGCCGTGGATGCGCTGGAGCGCAGCGCCGTGCAGCGCATAGTGCTCACGCGTCCGGCGGTTGAAGCGGGCGAGCGCCTGGGTTTTTTACCGGGTGATTTGAGCCAGAAGGTCGACCCGTATTTGCGTCCGCTGTATGACGCGCTGCATGAGCTGATGGGTTTTGAACGGGTGCAAAAGGCCTTTGAGCGCCAGCAAATCGAGATTGCGCCGCTGGCCTTCATGCGTGGCCGCACGCTCAACCATGCGTTTGTGATTCTGGACGAAGCCCAAAACACCACGCCCGAGCAGATGAAGATGTTTTTGACGCGCATCGGCTTTGGCAGCAAGGCCGTGGTGACAGGCGACGTGAGCCAGGTCGATTTACCGCGTACACAGCTCAGTGGCCTGGTCGATGCCGAGCGCGTGCTCAGGCGCGTGAAGGGCATTGCGATCACCCGCCTGACAAGCGCCGACGTGGTGCGCCACCCGCTGGTAGCGCGCATTGTGGACGCGTATGACAAAACCCGCAGCGGCCCGGCCGGTGTAGACAGCGATGTCGATGCTCCTGACAGCGCTACTGATTCAATAGCGCCACCCGCCCGTAAAACAAGCCCCAAGAGCAGAAATGGCTCTTAACCATTTAATGCTCTCGCTGCAATTTGGCGACCTCGCAGGCGCTGATGTGGCCCTGCACCGCGCCGCCCTGCCACGCCACAGCGTGACGCGCTGGATTCGCCACGCGCTGGCGCTGGACGCCGAGATCACGGTACGCATCGTGGGCCTCGAAGAAGGCCAGGCCTTAAACCGTGACTACCGGCAAAAAGACTATGCGACCAATGTCCTGACCTTTGACTACACGCAAGAGCCCGTCGTCACGGCCGACCTGGTGCTGTGCGCGCCGGTGGTGGCCAAAGAAGCCAAAGAAAACAAGAAGACGCTGC
>JANXTM010000233.1 GCA_025352405.1 Polaromonas sp. | reverse complement strand
CTTTGTCAGTGAACTTCATGTGGGCACCGTCAATGTCCGCGAGGTGCCTGGCTACCGGCTGGAGCTCACGCCTTTTGGCGGCATCAAGGACTCTGGCCTGGGCTACAAGGAAGGCGTGCAGGAAGCCATCAAGAGTTTTACGAATCTTAAAACCTATTCGATGCCATGGCTTTAACCCTGCTGGATATTGAACGCCTGTTTGAAGCGCGTGGTGGCGAACAGTACAGCGGCGAGCCCGTGACGCAGCTGCAGCACGCCCTGCAAACTGCGGCACTGGGTGAGGCTGTAGGCGCGAGCGACGCCCTGGTGACCGCCGCCCTGCTGCACGACCTGGGCCACTTGTTGCATGACCTGGGCGACACACCGTCGATGCGCGGCGTTGACGATGCACACCAGTACCGTGCGCTGCCGTTTTTGCGCGGCTTGTTTGATGACGAGGTGCTCGACGCCGTCAAGCTGCATGTTGATGCCAAGCGCTATTTGTGTGCAACCCGGCCTGCGTACCACGCGAGCCTGTCAGACGATTCAAAACGCAGCCTGCTGTTGCAAGGCGGTATTTTCAGCTATGCGCAAGCGGAGAGTTTCATTGCGCAGCCTGGCGCTGAAGGGGCGGTCAGCTTGCGCCAGTGGGATGACCTGGCCAAAGATGCTGACAAGGTTACGCCGCCATTGACGCACTTCATGCAACGTGCGCAGCGCTGCCTTAAATCAGGCAGTGCGGTTGATGCCTGAAGTAGTGGGCCTCACCTGGCCCGTCTTTGCCGCTGTGCTGTTCGGCGCGTTGCTGCATGCCAGCTGGAACGCGCTGGTCAAGTCCAGTGCTGACAAATCGCTCGACATGGCGGTGATTCATTTGATTGGTTCGGTCCTTGCCATTCCGCTGGTGGCGCTGGTCGGCTGGCCGATTGCTGCGGCCTGGCCGTATATCGCCACGTCGGTGGTGATTCATATCGGCTACTACATCGCCACCACACAAGCCTACAAGCACGGCGACCTGGGCTTGACCTACCCGCTCATGCGCGGCGTTGCGCCCCTGCTGGTGGCTTTGTCGGCAACCTTTACCCTGCACGAAACCCTGACCCCTTTGGCCTGGGCAGGCATTTTGGGCATCAGCTGCGGCGTGCTGGTACTCGGCCTGAGCCGCTACGCCCTGCATGCGCCTAAGGCGGTGGGTTTTGCGTTGACCAACGCCGTCATCATCGCGATTTACACCGTGGTTGATGCACTGGGTGTGCGGGCATCGGGCAACGCAATGCAGTATGTGGCCACGCTGTTTTTGCTGGACGGTTGGCCGTTTGCGCTGTTGATGATGGCCCGCCGTGGCCGTGCGATGGGTGTGTACGCGCGCCAGCGCTGGCCGGTGGCCACAGTGGGTGCCGTGGCCTCGCTGGGCTCGTACGGCATCGCGCTTTGGGCCATGACGCGCGCGCCAGTCGCCACGGTTGCTGCGCTGCGCGAAACTTCGGTGCTGTTTGCCGTGCTGATGGGTACTTGGCTGCTCAAAGAGGCCTTCACACTGCGCCGTCTGCTGGGCACTTGTGCCATTGTCGGCGGGGTGATGGCCATACGGTTCGCCTAATCCTAGAAAAAGCAGTTGGCCGCTTGCAAGCTTCTCACAGACCGCATGAACACTCGGTTTTTCAGCTTCGATGGCCTTCACCTCTTGGGTGACAGCGCTATGCACATGATTGCACCACGCCCAGCCGCGTTGTTCCGCCTAGCGGGCAGTAGCCCGCGTCGCTGTCACGCCTTGCTGGACGCGCCGTTCGCGGCACACTCAGGCGCATCCAACTGCTTTTCCTAGGATAATTTTGGAGATAAAAATGGCCCTCCCAACCCATGCAGAAATTGTAATTGTGGGCGGCGGCATTGTCGGCTGCTCGGTCGCCTACCACCTCGCCAAACTGGGTAAAACTAATGTGTTGCTGCTAGAGCAAGGCAAACTCACCAGCGGCACAACCTGGCACGCGGCGGGCCTGGTCGGGCAGATGCGGCCCAACCGCAACATGACGCAGATGAGCCAATACGGCATTGAGCTGTACGCCTCGCTGGAGCTTGAAACGGGCCTTGCCACCGGCTGGAAGCAATGCGGCAGCGTCAACGTGGCCAGCACGCCCGAGCGCATGAAGGTGCTGCGCAAGCAGGTGGCTATGGCTAACAGTTTTGGGGTTGAATGCCACGAAATATCAGCGCAAGAGGCGGGCGACAAATACCCCATCATGCGTACCGATGATTTGCAGGGCGCCATCTGGCTGCCCGGCGACGGCAAGGCCAACCCGGCTGACCTGTGCATGTCGCTCGCCAAAGGTGCGCGCAACCGCGGTGTGAAGATGCATGAGGGCGTTGAGGTCACTGGGGTGATGATTGACAAGGGCAAAGCAGTCGGCATCCACACCGCGCAGGGCGACGTTCGCTGCGAGGTCATCGTCAACTGCGCCGGGCAATGGGCGCGCCAGTTCGGCAAGCTGGCTGGCGTCAATGTGCCGCTGTATTCAGCCGAACATTTCTACATCGTCACCGGCAAAATCCCCGGCGTTCACCCCATGCTGCCCGTCATGCGTGACCCGGACGGGTTTATTTACTACAAGGAAGAAGTCGGCGGGCTGGTCATGGGCGGTTTTGAGCCCAAAGCCAAGCCCTGGAAGATGGACCCGATTCCTGCCACTTTCCAGTTTGAGCTGCTGGACGAGGACTGGGACCAGTTTGAGCCCCTGATGACAGCCGCCATGCACCGCACGCCCTGCCTGGACACGGCTGACATCAAGATGCTGCTCAATGGCCCCGAGAGCTTCACGCCAGATGGCAACTTCATCCTTGGTGAAGCGCCCGAGCTGCGCAATTACTTTGTCTGCGCCGGTTTTAATTCCGCCGGTATCGCCAACAGCGGCGGCGCGGGCCGTCTGATGGCTGAATGGATCGTGGGCGGCGAGCCGAGCACGGATTTGTGGGATGTCGACATTCGACGCTTTGGCAGCTTCACCGGTAACCGCAAGGCGCTGGCCGAGCGTACTGGCGAAACGCTGGGCCTGCATTACGCCATGCGCTGGCCGCGCCAGGAACTTGAAACCGCCAGGCCGCTGCGCACCTCACCGCTGTACGACATGCTGGCCGCAAAAGGCGCTGAATTCGGAAGTAAAAACGGCTGGGAACGCGCCAGCTATTTTCGCCCCCACGCTCCGCCGCTTCGCGGGTCGCTGCCCCCCGAGGGGGCCCTCGCGCCTTGGGACGGCCCGGCGGCGCTCGACTATTTTGCAGCCCGCCCCGACTACACACTGGGCAAACCCGGCTGGCTGCCTTGGGTAATCGCCGAGCAAAAAGCCACCCGCGAAGCCGTTGCGCTATACGACCAAACCTCGTTTTCAAAATACCTTCTGCAAGGCCGTGATGCGCTGGCCGTGTTGCAGCGCCTGTGCGCCAATGACATGGATGTGCCCCTCGGCAAGATGGTTTACACGGCCATGCTGAATGAACGAGGTGGTTTCGAGAGTGATCTGACGGTGATTCGTGAAGCCGCCAACCGCTTCATGATCATCACGGGTTCGGCCCAGACCGTGCGTGACTTTGACTGGATCATGCGGCATATTGGTGCGTCTGAGTACGCGGTGCTGACCGATGTGTCCGCCATGTATTCGGTGTTGTCCGTCATGGGACCCAAAGCACGCGAACTGTTGGCGCGCGTCAGCCCGGACGACCTGTCGCCTGAAGCGCTGAAGTTTTCATGGACCAAAGAAATTGACGTGGGTTTTGCAAGAGTGCGCGCCGCCCGCATGAGCTACGTTGGCGGGCCGGGCTTTGAGCTGTACACGCCGATTGAAATGGCACGCCATGTGTATCTGGCCTTGATGGTCGCGGGCCGTGACCTGGGCCTGGTGGATGCCGGGTATTACGCGCTCGATGCCCTGCGCATTGAACAAGGCCGCCGCGCCTGGGGTACCGAATTGGGGCCGGATGAAACGCCGTGGGAGGCTGGGCTGGGCTTTTCCGTCAAGCTGAACAAGCCCTGCGACTTTATTGGCAAGGCCGCGCTGCTGAAGTCACAAAGCCAGCCGCTGCGTAAAAAGCTGGTTACGCTGGTGTTTGACGCGCCCGATGTCTATGCCTGGGGCGGCGAAGGTATCTTGCTGGGTGGCGTGTCTGTCGGTGACATCACGTCTGTCGGCTGGAGCCCGCTGGCCGGGGCTTGCGTGGCGCTGGGCTATGTGCGCGGCCATGCGGCGCTGCAGCCGCATGTGGCAACCCCTGGGCATATCGAGCTGTGGGGCGAGCGCTCGGCCGTGACCTTGCATGACCGGTGGCCGCCAGCGTAGCCAGTGCCTTAATGTGCTATTTTATTAATAGCGTATAGCGCCCGTATTTGCTGCCGCAGAGCCCTATTTTTACCCCAAATCCGGGCGCTCCATGCCGACAAAGCGTATGGCAATGCGCATGCCGGGCGAATGCGGGTGGCCAGACAGTTCGGCATCTTCTATAGTGATAGTGGCGTCATGCTGGTTGGCGATTTCCAGAACAATCGCCAACCCCAGCCCCGAACCATCCACGTTGGTGCCGAGTGCGCGGTAAAAGGGCTGGAACACCAGCTCGCGCTCGGATTCGGGAATGCCCGGCCCTGAATCCTCAACCAGCAGCACCAGCACGCCGCTGAAGCGGTCTGTCAGCAGCCGCAGCGTGACCTGTCCGTTCTCCGGGGTGTAATTGATAGCGTTGTCGAGCAGATTGCGCACCATCTCCTTGAGCAGGGTGGCGTTACCTTCGATCTGCGTGAGCCGCTGCCCCGCAGCGGGGCCGTCATAGCCCAGATCAATCTTTTTCTCAAGCGCACGCGGTACCGAGTCGGCCATGGCTTCGCGGGCAATATTCACCAGGTCAATGCGGTGCTTGGCCAGACTACGGCCTGTGGTCTCTGCCCGCGCCAACGCCAGCAGCTGGTTCACGGTGTGGGTCGCACGTATGCTGGCGCGGCCAATGTGCTTAAGCGACTTTTTAAGCTCGTCGGCATCGGTTTCACGTTGCGCCAGGTCGGCCTGCATGCGCAGTCCGGCGAGCGGCGTTTTGAGCTGGTGCGCTGCGTCGGCTAAAAAGCGTTTTTGGGTGGTCAGCGACACCTTCAGGCGGCTCAGCAAATCGTTGATAGACGACACCAGCGGCGCAACCTCTTCGGGCACGGCGGTGTCGTCAAGCGGGCTCATGTCGTCTGGCTTGCGGGCCCGGATGCGCTTTTCAAGTTGCGCCAGTGGTTTGATACCGCGCACCAGCGCCAGCCACACCAGCAGCACGGCCAGCGGCAGCGTCACAAACTGCGGCACCATGGTGCCTTTGACGATTTCAGTGGCCAGCGTTTTACGTTTTTCAAGCGTCTCGGCCACCTGCACCAAAACGGGCCCGGCCCCTTTGACATTCACCTTGATCCAGGTGTAGGCCACGCGGACGTCTTCCCCCTGAATCTTGTCTTCGCGCAGCCGCACCTCGCCGTCGCTGCCTTTGTCTTCGTCAGGGGGCACAGGCAAATCATGCTCGCCGCCCAGGTACTCGCCGCGTGTGCCCAGCACTTGGTAGTACACCAGGTCGGTGTCGTCGGCCCGCAAAATCTCGCGTGCCGGGCCAGTCAGGTTGAACTGCACCTGGTTGTTCTTAACCGCCACCAGCTTGGCGAGCGCCTGTACGTTGTATTCCAGCGCGCGGTCAAACGGCTTGCCCGCAATGTTCTGCGCCACCAGCCAGGTCAGCGCCAGGCTGATTGGCCATAGCAGCAGAAGTGGCGTGAGCATCCAGTCGAGGATTTCGCCGAAAAGGCTGCGGCGCTCGCGCTGGAAGAGTCTTAAAGCCATTGATCAGAAGGGAGCGCAGGCGGGTTCATTCACCGCAGAAGCGCAGAGAACGCAGAGACAAACAAGAAAAAAATTATTTCTTCCGGTTTTCCTCTGACCCGCTTCTTCTGCGTTCCCTGCGCCTCTGCGGTGAATGGCTGCGATTTCATGTTCTATCCTGGGATTTTCTCAAGGCAGTACCCCAAACCGCGCACCGTCGCAATCCGCACCGGCCCTTTTTCAATCTTCTTGCGCAGGCGGTGGATGTAAACCTCAATGGCGTTGTTGCTGACTTCTTCGCCCCACTCGCACAGACGCTCGACCAACTGGTCTTTGCTGACGAGGCGGCCCGCGCGTTGCAGCAGCACCTCCAGTAGCCCCAGCTCGCGGGCAGACAGCTCGACCATCAGGCCATCGATAGTGGCGACACGTCCGGCTTGGTCATACACCAGCGGGCCATGCTTGATGGTGCTGCTGGCACCGCCCATGCCGCGGCGAATCAATGCGCGCAC
This sequence comes from Polaromonas sp., assembly GCA_025352405.1. Taxonomy (GTDB): domain Bacteria; phylum Pseudomonadota; class Gammaproteobacteria; order Burkholderiales; family Burkholderiaceae_C; genus Polaromonas. Next base: position 1,228 of record JANXTM010000233.1, on the reverse strand, counting down.
CCGGGCTTCCAGCTCCTGCAACGAAAACGGCTTGGCCATGTAGTCGTCAGCGCCGTAGTCGAGACCCTTGACGCGCTCTTCAACGCTGTCGGCGGCGGTCAAAATAAGCACCGGCAGCGACGAGCCGCGGGCGCGCAGGCGCTTGAGCACTTCCAGCCCGTGCATGCGCGGCAGGCCCAGGTCCAGAATCAGGAGGTCAAACTCGGTATTGGTCATGAGCGCCGCGTCGGCCTCAGACCCGCTGGCCACGTGGTCGGCCGCCGCGCCCGACGCACGCAGGGTGCGCAGCAGGCCATCAGCAAGAACCTGGTCGTCTTCAGCAATCAAAATTCGCATGCTTGTCTCCATATGCCAACCCCCGTTGCGATGCCTGTGGGTCAGTGTTTTTTACTTACAGCCGAAATTTTAGGCTTTTACGCCCCTCAGCTTACTGACAAACCATCGGCACCCGCATAGGCCTCCAGGCCGAGCGTCACCACCGTTGCCACATCTTGCCCCACCGCGGTCCGGAATTCGTCTTCCGCTTGCGCCACTGCGTGCTCAAAAGCCCCCAGCCACAGCAGGCCAGACGCGGTAAATACCACTTTTTTGGCGCGCTTGTCGCGCGCGTCAAGCACCCGCGTGACAAGTCCCCAGGCTTCGCACTGCGTGACAAGATCGCCCATGGCCTGCTTGCTCATGTCGGCACTGAGCGCCAGATCTGTCAGGCGCGAGCCACCGATGGCCAGGTGCCGCGTGATGTGAATGTGCGCTGCACCGATCTGGTCACGCGCCGCCAGGTTGGCCAACGCCAGCGGTACCTCGACGTTGCGCGCCATCAGCCACAGCACGCGCTCGTCAAAGCGGCGCAGCGCATGGCCCAGCAACCGGCCCAGATGGGTGATGCGCCAGGCCGGGTCGGAGGCTGGCAGCAGATCGGGTTCAGACATGCCTCATCCTAACCCATATAGTCAGGAAAACTTACTAAAAACAGGGTTTACTTAATTTAACCTTGCCCATAAAGTACTGGTCATGTATCCAGCGTGTTGTTAACAACAGCCGCTGGAAATCAATCCCAGGTTTTTTCAAGCATTTACATTCAAGGAGATTTTCATGGAACTGACCAGCAAACTGAATCCGGCCCAAAACCCGGCCCAAACCGCCGCCCTGAACACCGAAAAGGCCAAGGCCCTGGCCGCCGCGCTGGCCCAGATTGAAAAGCAGTTCGGCAAAGGCACCATCATGAAGC
>JANXTM010000219.1 GCA_025352405.1 Polaromonas sp. | reverse complement strand
GTCGGTAAGCTTTTGCGCCAGTGTGCGGCCAATCACATCGGTTGAACCACCGGGTGTGAATGGCACGATATAGGTAATCGGCTTGACCGGCCAGCCCGGTGTGGCAATGTCTGCGGCTTGGGCTGTGCCGCCGATTGGCGGCATGGTGCTCAGGCCAAGGCCACCCAGGCTCAATACTGCATGGCGGCGTGAAAGGTCTGGTGTCATTAATGTCTCCCAATTTGTTGCTGCGATGACTACGGATTGATCACCCACAGTGCCAGGATTTGCATTGTCTGATTTAATGTTAGCGCTAACAAGCGAATGTTAAGTGCGTCGGACCAGGCTGTCAACTCAGGCGCTGGCTCGTTTGACAATGGAAAACCCCAAATCGCGCACCCGGGCACCCACATCGCGGCCATCGACCTTGTCAAGAATAAACCGAGCAGCCTGCCTGCCTATGGCGGTGCCGTCTATGCGGACCGTGCTCAGTTGCGGATGGGTGAAGGCGGCAAACGGCAGGTCGCCAAAACCCATCACGGCCACATCACCCGGCACCGACAAGCCTCTGGCCTGCGCTTCTGTGATAACGCCATGGGCAATGACATCCGAGCTGCAAACAACCACATCGATGCCCGGGCGGCTGGCACACAGGTCGGCAAAACCTGACCGCCCATTGCCCAGGGCTGAAGGTGCTGGTACAGCGCATACCGGAATTTCACGCACGCCCAGCTCGGCAAAGCGCCGTTCAAAACTGGCCCGGCGCAGCGTCGCACGCGCATCGTCAGCCGTCACCAGACCGGGTTTGCGACAACCTTGTGCGTACAGGTAATCTGCAACAGCAATACCTACTTTTTCATGGGAAAAACCCACAATCATATCTATTGGTGTGGGTGTGATGTCCCAGGTTTCAACTACCGGAATGCCGGACGCCAGCAAGCGCTTGCGACCTTCGACGGAGTGCATGATGCCGGTCAACACAATGCCATCAGGCCTGCGCCCGATGATGGCGTCGAGCAGCGCGTCCTCACGTGCGCCGCCATAGCCACTCTGGCCCAGCATGAGCTGGCAACCAGCTTCTGCAAGCGCATCCGTCAGCGCCTGAATGGTTTCCTGGAACACTGGTCCGGCAATCGTGGGCACCAGTGCAGCTACCAGGCGGCTGCGGTTGGACGCCAGGCCGCCCGCCACTAAATTCGGCACATAGCCGCTGCGCTCTATGGCGCTGCGTACCCTGGCCAGCGTGTTTGGCGACACGGCAGCCGGGGTATTGAGGACGCGTGAAACGGTAATGGCCGACACACCGGCCAGTTTGGCCACATCGCTCAGCGTGATCCCGCCAGTGCCCGGCCTGGCAGCGCGAACAGCCTTTTTGGAGGAGGTCAAGGATGTCGTCATCCTGGCATGTTAACGCTGTCTTTTTTGGACTTGTGATAAATCCGCTTGCAGGTTGCGCGGTTGCTCAAAGTTCGCCAGCATCGACCAGTTGCCGCTGCCGGATCACCAGGCGCAAGGTCGAGTGGTCTGGCTTGCCCGAGCGAAACAGCACCACGTCGGCACTGCCAGTGACCCAGGAGGCAGTGTCCATCACCAGTTCCGGGGTAGAAGCAGAGGACGCCAGCTCGGCGCCAAACTGGGCACGCAGGGACAGCACCAGGCGGGCGTAGGCATTGGCCACCGAAGCGGGATCATCTGAAGCGAGGTGGTGCTCACCTCCTATCGGCATCAGATCCATCTGCACCAGTTTTTGACGCACAAAAAACAGGGTCTGCTCAAAATGAACGCCTTCGCACAGGGTATCGGGGACCCGCCAGGAACCCAAAGCCCCGGACGATAGCCGGCGAGGCGCGTGAACAGGCTGGATATCTTTTAGCTGGGCGCCCAGCCGCTCATGCGTCATGCCCAGTAAACCGAGCTGCTCGCGAACGGTCTGCGACCACGCACCGGTACCGGCCAACAGCGCGCACGCCGCCAAACCCAGCACCACAGCAAAGCGACCACTCCGAAAGTGAACAAGCCGGGAAAATGGGGCAAGGTAAAAATTCACGGCAAACTCCAGCGGACCCGAAAATTGTTGAGGCTCAGAAATATTGCGCCAAACCGGTGTTTGGCGGTCAACCGTTGATGTTACTTAATCCGTGGCATTGGCGGCACCGTCTGACAACCCTGACACGTGAGACGGCGCAAACTGCAGTCATGACTATGAAAACGAACTTCTCCTTTGATCTCTACTATGCTGAGTCGTCCGACAGGACGCTGGCCCAGCGCGATCAGGTCATGCGCACTCTGGAGCCGTCACTCAGCGCCTTGTTTACCGCCAGCGACAGCGCGGCCAAAGTAGTGGTGAGCGACAGCCACAAGGGTAGCGACAACAAGCTCCTGGAGCTGGTGACCACGCTACAGGACACGCAAATAGCAGCGATTTTGAAAGGTTTTTGCGATGGTAGCGGTGTCACCGTGACGGCGCTTGAATAGCGCCCTGCAATGGCAGTCCTCACGCCTGCCAGACGCCGTAGCCCGCCTCCCGCAGGCCAATGCCCAGCTCCACCTCCATGTCTCGCGCGCCCTCGTAGGGCATGGGGTTGTACA
>JANXTM010000098.1 GCA_025352405.1 Polaromonas sp. | reverse complement strand
TCAATCAACACCGAGCCCTCGGCATAAGCGGTGTAATTACGAGTGATACGCACAGGGCGCAAGGCGTCAGGCGCACGTGCGCCGTTTCTTTCAAACTGGCTCATGGAAGGAGTCACGGCTATAGCTTTCTGGCGAACAACGCCGGGCTGATAAAAATAAAAAGGTGGTGCTGCTGAAGGCCTATGAGCGGCACAGCGGAGGTTTTAACCAGGGTCTCAGGCTTTTCTGGCAGCAGAGCGGCGTATGGCCTCGTTGATTTCAGCAATCGACCGCTCTATGGTTGCCTCGTCAAGATCATCCACCACGGTATCGAATCCACCCGCCTGGATGGTGGACGCAAACACGCCGTCCATGATGTTGTCCGTAGACACCCCGCTGGTGGATTCAAAAGCGTCGGGTGTTTCCCACTCCATGGCGAGCACGGTGACGTTGTCGCTGTGCTCGCCACCGACGCGCAACGCGTTTTCGACCAGATCGGGTACCGCGTCAGACACACCTTTACTGGCAAGATGCCTGACAATTTCATCATCGCTCAAACTTCCCCACAGCCCGTCCGAGCACAGCAATAGTTTGTCGCCCTGCTGCAAAACAACGGGGCTGGTCACGTCGAACACGGGCTTGGTCGGTGAGCCGAGACAGGTAAACAGGATGTTGCGGTTGATGTGTTCAAGTTTGACGACACCGGCGTTTTGCTGCTCTAGGTAGGAGTGGTCGCGGGTACGTGTCAGCAACTCGCCGTCGCGCACAACGTATAACCGCGAATCACCGCAATGCACCCAGGTGGCACCGGCGCCCTGCAAAATAGCAGCGACTAATGTGGTTCGGGGGGTGTCCAGCATGCCTTTTTCACTCGCATAGCGAATGATCTGGTGATGCGCAGCCATCAAGGCGCTTGACAGAAACTCGGCCGGGTCCGCAAGCACGGGGCGGGCTTCTTTTTGGTAAAGCGCAGAAATGGTCTGCAAAGCCAGCTGGGCGGCCACTTCGCCCTCGGGGTGCCCGCCCATACCGTCCGCCAGTACGAAAAGACCCGATTCCCGCGTGTAGCAGTAACCCATGCGGTCTTCGTTTTTCTCACGCCCACCCTTCCGACTCACCTGAAAAACTGAAAATTTCATTTTATTTTTGTCACAACGCCGGTGGCTTTACGTGCAGTTTTTTTAGTCTCAGACACCATGTTGTCAAATTGAAGGCGTACTTTTTCGCTCACGGTAAGCTTGGTATAGCGACGCTCACCTTCACGGCTCAGCTCTTTTTGCAGCGCAAATACAGATTGCGGCCGGGAAAGTGGATCAACCGCCATGCACCACTCTACGACCTCAATCAGGTTGTCTGAGTACACGCCGCGCAAACGGGATAGGGCAAGCGACAAACGGTCTTTTTCAAGACGCTGGGGGGCGTCATTGGGCGGGTAGCCCTGCATCGTTGCGTAAATACACGCGCCAATTGCATAAATATCGGTCCAGGGCCCCATGGACGAATCACGGCGGTACATCTCGGGTGCCGCGAAACCGGGGGTGTACATGGGCCGTATGAAGTTGCCTTCTTTACTCAGAACCTCACGGGCCGCACCAAAGTCGATCAACACAGCGCGGTTGTCATCAGTGATGAAAATATTGGCGGGTTTGATGTCCAAGTGCAACATCTTGTGCTGGTGCACGATACGCAGTCCGCGCAAAATTTCATCAAAGAGGGAACGAATGGTTGACTCGCGAAATACCTTTTGCTTTTTAAGTTCGCGTGCTGTGATGATGAAGTCCTGCAGGGTGCCACCCTCTAGGTAGTTCATCACCATGTAGACGGTTTCGTTTTCGCGAAAAAAATTCAGCACACTCACCACTGAACCATGCGAAATCTGGGCAAGTGAACGCCCCTCTTCAAAAAAGCTTTTGAGGCCAAGCCGGTAAAGCGACAGCTTGTCAGGACGAATCTCGGGCAACAGTTTGCCGGAGGCGCGCCCAGCCAGCGACGATGGCAAATACTCTTTGATGGCGACCTGCTGGCCATCGTTGTCTACAGCCAAGTAAACTACGCCAAAGCCACCGGCGGAGAGCTTGCGCACAACGCGGTAGCCGCCTATGACGGTATCGGGCGGTAGTGGTGCTGGCTTGACCTTTGACATAATTTGAAATGAGCAACCGGGCCTCAGCCCCCAAATCTTGCTCCTGCAGCCCTGTTTTTAAGAAAAGCTTATTACCATATGTCAGTTTACAGCATGACGGGCTACGCGGCCGTCCAATCCAACACAGTCAGTTCGGCACAAGACAGCGAATCAGGCACTGAGGGGAATTCCCGGCTGGGCCTGGAAATACGTTCCGTCAACAGCCGCTTTCTGGACCTGGCGTTCCGGCTTCCCGATGAATTGCGCCAGGCCGAGCCCGCCCTGCGCGAGCTTTTAACGGCCAGGCTCAAGCGCGGCAAGGTGGAAATCCGGGTTGCATTGGAAAGCAGTTCAGCCAGCAGCTTGAAAGCCCCTACACCGGCAACACTGCAACGCCTCGGCTCGCTGGAAGACAGCATCAAATCATGGCTACCCCATGCGGCTGCGCTCAGCGTTGCCGATGTCCTCAGGATCGCCACCAACGAAGACAAAAAACCGCACGATCACAGCGAAGAGCTGACAAAACTCGCAAAAAAGGCCTTAAAAGAGTTGCTATCCGCAAGAGAGCGGGAAGGCGCCAGACTCAAACTGATGCTACTGGAGCGCACAGCGCAACTGCGCGCATTGTCTGCGCAAGCTGTACCGCTGGTACCCAAACTGGTGGAGCAACAAAAGACTCGGTTTCTGGAGCGCTGGAAGGAAGCCATGGCGCTACCCGACAGCAAAGCGTTGCCGGAAGCGGCCCAAGACAGGGCGCTGTCCGAGGCCACTGCATTTGCCATCCGTATTGATGTTGCGGAAGAAGTCACGCGTTTGGCATCCCATCTTGATGAGATAGACCGCTTGCTTGACAGCGGCGGTGAATTGGGCAAACGTCTCGATTTTCTAATCCAGGAACTGCACCGGGAAGCAAACACACTGGGCTCTAAATCAGCGTCGCTGGAACTCACACATATTTCTGTAGATATGAAAGTGCTGATCGAGCAGATTCGCGAGCAGGTGCAAAACATTGAGTGATGTGTGCAGCACCCCTGAAGCAGCCCCAGAGCTGTGGCATTTAACTAAAATTGATAGCAACTAAACCAACGTTCACATGGACTATCCCGGAAATCTGTTTGTTGTAGCGGCGCCGAGCGGGGCTGGCAAGTCAAGCCTGGTCAAGGCACTGATGGAGCTTGACGCGCGCGTGCAGCCCGCTGTGTCACACACGACCAGGCCACCACGAGGTCAGGAAAAACATGGGCGAGAGTACTTTTTTCTCTCCCCCGAAGAATTCGACGGCATGGTGCTGCGCAATTCATTTCTGGAATGGGCTCAGGTGCACGGGCATCGTTATGGCACCTCACGGCACGCGATCGAAGAACGGGTAGCGCATGGTGCCGATGTTATTTTAGAAATCGACTTCCAAGGTGCCATCAACGTCAAGCGGATTTTTGCCAACGCAGTGCTTATTTTTATACTCCCGCCTAGCTGGGATGAGTTGCGTTCGCGGCTGCAGCGGCGCGGCGAAGACAGCCCTGACGTGATTGAATTACGGCTGAAAAACGCTGCCGCCGAGATGGCGCAGGCCCGGGAATTCGACTTCGTTATAATTAATGAGTTATTTGAGCGCGCAGTTTTCGACCTGAAAACTATTGTTCACGCTCAGCGGCTCAAGTTTTCAGCCCAGCGACGTGCTCGTGCAGACACGTTTGACGCACTGCATATTTCTTGAGTTACCGCTCATTCACAGCATCACCGGAGATCATCATGGCCCGTATTACCGTCGAAGACTGCCTCGAAAAAATCCCGAACCGTTTTCAGCTAGTGCTGGCGGCAACGTACCGTGCCCGCATGCTGAGCCAGGGTCATGCGGCCAAAATCGAGAGTAAAAACAAGCCAGCGGTTACCGCACTGCGTGAAATCGCAGAAGGCAAAATTGGTCTGGAAATGCTCAAAAAAGTGCCCGGTTAATACCTTCTGTCGCCCCTTGAAAAAGCACCGCTCAGCGGTGCTTTTTTGTTTTCCAAACGCACACATCCCAGCTGGAAAAAGCCTTTTTTTTATGGTTTATACCTCTAGGGATACATTTGAGGCATGAGCGCATTGCTTTTGCCAAAATTAACCATCAAACCAACACCTGCTGCGGCCAACGCTGCAGCTGCCAGCTTCGCTGCGCTTACGGCAAAACTGGACTACATGACGGCCGCAGACATAGACAATGTACGCCGCGCTTACCGCTTTGCCGACGAAGCACATCTGGGCCAAATACGTAACAGCGGTGAACCCTACATCACCCACCCGATTGCAGTTGCCCGCCAATGCGCAGAATGGAAACTGGACGCCCAGGCGCTTATGGCGGCTCTGCTTCATGATGCAATTGAAGACTGCGGTGTTACCAAGCCGGAGTTGATTGAGCGCTTTGGCGCATCGGTGGCGGACCTAGTAGACGGCTTGACAAAACTTGAAAAGCTTGAGTTCAACACTCGCGAAGAGAACCAAGCGGAATCTTTCCGGAAAATGTTGCTGGCCATGGCGCGGGACGTTCGCGTAATTCTGATCAAGCTCGCAGACCGTACGCACAACATGCGGACACTCGGCGATGTGCCGCGAACCAAATGGACCCGCATCTCAAGTGAGACACTCGATATTTATGCGCCGATTGCCCACCGATTGGGATTGAACTCCACCTATCGGGAGCTACAGGATCTGTCCTTTCAGCACCTGCATCCATGGCGCTATGCCGTACTGACCAAGGCCTTGCTTAAGGCGCGCGGACGAAGGCGCGATGTCATTAAACGCGTGGCTACTGAAGTAGAGTCAGCGTTTGAGAGTTCTGACATTCCGGTGCACATCTCAGGGCGAGAAAAAACGCTTTACTCTATTTATCGCAAGATGGACGAGAAGCATCTGTCTTTTGCGCAAGTGACGGACATCTATGGTTTCAGGGTGATTGTTGACAGCTTGAGCGTCTGCTACACCGCCATGGGTGTGCTGCACCAGCAATACAAACCACTGCCCGGAAAATTCAAAGACTACATTGCGATTCCAAAAATCAACGGCTACCAATCGCTGCACACCACCTTGGTAGGGCCATTTGGAACCAATATTGAATTCCAGATGCGTACCGAGGCGATGCATGTGGTGGCAGAGTCTGGTGTCGCAGCGCATTGGCTCTACAAAGCCAACGATCCTGATAGCGATGCATCCCAGCGTCTGGGTACGCAATGGCTTCAGTCGCTGTTGGATATCCAGCACGAGACGCGCGATGCAGCCGAATTTTGGGACCACGTCAAAATTGATTTGTTTCCCGAGGCAGTTTACGTCTTCACCCCGAAAAGCCAGATCATGGCAATGCCGCGTGGCGCAACGATTGTCGACTTTGCCTACGCCATCCACAGTGATATCGGCCACCGGGCCGTGTCGGCAAAAATCAATGGCGAGCAAGTGCCGCTTCGCTCAGAACTACACAATGGTGATGTGATCGAGATCATCACCGCTTCGGTGGCTAACCCCAATCCCGCATGGCTGGGTTTTGTACGGACAGGCAAGGCCAGATCAAAAATTCGGCATTATCTCAAGACCATGGCACTGACCGAATCCCAGGAACTGGGGGAGAAAATGCTGACCCAAGCGCTCCGCGCAGAAGGCATACAGCGCCTGCCTGAAGATACCGGGCCAGACCGTGCAATATGGGAGAAGATCCTGCGCTTTAGTGGTAATCGGTCTCGCGCAGACTTACTTACGGATGTCGGCCTGGGTAAGCGCATTGCCAGTATGGTGGCCAAACGTATCGTTGCGTTACTCGCCGAAACCGGAGAAAAACCCGACGCACTATTGATGAGCCGTGAACGTTACACGGCGCACGAATCTGTTTCACAGGGCGCGTTGTTACTTGACGGAAGCGAAGGTGCATCCGTGCAGTTTGCAACATGCTGCAGACCCATTCCCGGCGATGCCGTTTTAGGCTATTTGGGGCGCGGCGAAGGACTGGTGGTACATACTGACGAGTGCGCCGTAGCTAAGCGGCTTCAGCATCGAGACAGCGAGCGGTTTATCGCGGTCGACTGGTCCGACGAGCCGGTGCGTGCTTTTGAAACCAGCCTGCTGGTCACCGTGTCCAACGGCAAAGGGGTTTTGGCCAGAGTAGCAATGGCACTGGCCAGCGCTGAGGCAGATATTACACATGTCAACATGGGCCAGGAACGGGCGCAAGATGCCACAGACCTGCGATTTGGTGTTGCAGTGCGCGACAGGGTGCACCTGGCATCCGTACTGCGCAGCGTGAAGCGAACGCCGTCGGTGCTGCGGGTACAGCGCGCAAAGCCAGGCACCTGACAGGCAGGCTTTACGTACCGCACTCGGTCGCAATGATTACGATGGTTGCGGATAGCTGACCTGCATCACCTCAAGCAGCTGAGACCCAAGGGGTGTGACAAGACTCACTTCATCGCCTACCCTCGATTTGAGTAAAGCCCTTGCCACAGGTGATACCCAGCTAATCTGCCCCTGTAATGTATCGGCCTCATCGACACCCAAAATAGTGATTTTGCGTTTTATCGCTGCGTCATCCACGTAGGTCACTGTGGCACCGAAAAATACCTGGTCTTCACCAAAGTGCACTGAAGGATCTGTGATTTCGGCGATTTCCAGTCGCTGGGTCAAAAACCGTATGCGCCGGTCAATCTCGCGCAAACGCTTTTTTCCGTAGATGTAGTCACCGTTTTCAGACCGGTCCCCATTGCTGGCAGCCCAATGAACAATTTCAACGACCTTGGGGCGTTCTTCATCAATCAACTCCAGAAGCTCTGCACGAAGACGTCCGTAGCCCTCTGGCGTGATGTAATTTTTACCTGTAACCGGGGCAGACGGGATAACCAATTCGTCATCATCCGTATCGGTTTCTTTGGTAAAGGCTTTGTTCATGGGGTAACCAGAATAGCATTTACTGTGCAAAAAAACTTGAATCGCCGGACCATGAGCACGGCAGCAACCACGAACGGGCACCATCAGAAAAGAAAAA
>JANXTM010000198.1 GCA_025352405.1 Polaromonas sp. | reverse complement strand
CCGGCAAACTGGATGTCGATGCCCTGCGGCGTTGGCGAAAAAACCAGCCGCCCGGACACATCGCCCAATGCCACTTGCAGCGCGCCGTCGTGCAAGTAGGTCAGTTCCGCTTTGGCGACTTCACCCTGAAAGTCAAACTCGAAACGCCGCACGTTGACCCCGTGCGAGCGCCAGCCATCTCGGCGGCTAAACGGGTCAACACCTTCAGCAGAATGCTCATTGAGCAGGGTTTTTGCAATGGCGCTGGCAGCCGCCATGACAAGGCCAACCGGCTCCTGCCGGAACAGCACGGCGCTTTCTCGCGGAATCAATGCAGTGTCCAGGTTGGCCTGGGCAAACGATGGGCTGCGCACCACATGACGCAGGAACTGCACATTGGTGTTGAGCCCGACAATGCGGGTTTGGGCCAGCGCCTCGTCAAGCCGGGCCAGCGCTTCTTCACGCGTCTTGCCGTGCACAATGAGTTTAGCCACCATCGAATCGTAAAACGGTGAAATCGTGTCGCCCGCCCGCACCCCATCGTCGATGCGTACCGTGCCTCTTTCAAAACTGGTGCAATCGGGCTTGTCGTAAACATGCAGGGTGCCGGTGGCGGGCAGAAAGTTGTTGTCGGGGCTTTCGGCGCAAATGCGCGCCTCAATGGCGTGCCCGTGGATACGCAGCGCATCTTGCGCCAGCGGCAGCTTTTCACCACTTGCAACCAGCAGCTGCCATTCAACCAAATCAAGGCCGGTAATAGCTTCGGTCACCGGATGCTCAACCTGCAAGCGTGTATTCATCTCCATGAAGTAAAAGTTGACCCCCACGCTTTTCGCTTCGCGTGATACGCTGCCCCCCGAGGGAGCTGTTCCGCCTAAGAGCGGCCTGTCGGCGGAACGGCCTTCCATGTCGCCGTCTAACCCCTCCACAATAAATTCAACCGTGCCCGCACCCACATAGTTGACCGCTCGTGCTGCGGCTACAGCTGCTTCGCCCATCTCTTTGCGCATCGCCTCGGTCATGCCGGGTGCGGGCGCTTCTTCCAATACCTTTTGGTGGCGGCGCTGCACCGAGCAGTCCCGCTCGAACAGGTAAACGTAGTTGCCGTGCGTGTCACCAAACACCTGGATTTCAATGTGGCGTGGGCGCAGCGCGTATTTTTCAACCAGCACGTTATCGTTGCCAAAGCTGTTGATAGCTTCGCGTTTGCAGGATGCAAGTGCTGCGTCAAAGTCTTCTGCCTTTTCAACCGTACGCATGCCCTTGCCACCGCCACCCGCGCTGGCCTTGATCAACACCGGGTAGCCAATCCGGTCAGCTTCGCGCTTGAGCAAGTCAGGGTTCTGATCACTGCCGTGGTAGCCGGGCACCAGCGGTACGCCGGCTTTTTCCATGAGCTGCTTGGACTCGGCTTTTAAACCCATGGCCTTGATGGCCGACGGTGGCGGGCCAATAAAGACCAGCCCGGCATCAGCGCAGGCCTGCGCGAATTCTTCGTTTTCACTCAAAAAGCCATAGCCTGGGTGGATCGCCTGTGCGCCTGTGGCCTTCGCCGCTTCAATGATGCGCTCCCAGCGCAGGTAACTGTCTTTGGGGGCACTTGATCCATTCACGCCGATGTAAACGGCTTCATCACAAAAGCCGACGTGCTTGGCGCTGGCGTCTGCGTCGGAGTAGACCGCGACCGTTTTGATGGCCATGCGACGCGCTGTAGCCGCTACCCGACAAGCGATCTCGCCTCTGTTGGCAATCAGTATTTTTTTAAACATGTTCGTTTTTTGAAAAAGGTGACTTCAGGTTAAAAGCGGGCGACACGCCGGGGTCGGGTTTGCCACTAAAAATACGCGTGACCCGGCTAAACAGAAGCCGCAAGAAACGCCAGCAAACACGTATCAACCAAATGCTGAGCACCAGCAACACAGCTAGCGCCGCTATAAAAATAAACGGATGCGCCACCGCCGCCCAAAGGCCAAGTGGCACCAGGCCGTCTTCAAGCAGGGACGCGCCGACATTGGTAAAAGGTTCTGGCGACGTGTTGATGGCCGCCCTGCTGGTTGCCTTGGCCGTAAAACTTGTTGCCGCTAACGAGCCGCCCAACAACGCCGCCACCAAAGCCATCGCACTGCTGTCCGCACTAAAAACACTGGCTGCCAGTGCCGCGCCTGCGGGGACACGGATCACACTGTGCACCACGTCCCACAATGAATCAAGCCCCGGGATTTTGTCTGCAAAAAATTCAATGAAGACCATGAAACCACTTGCCCCCAGCACCACCGGATTGGCCAGAAAATGCAAGCCCTGCGGCAAATTAACCCAGCCCATAAAGCCAGCCAGGCCGGTCAGCAACACCACCAGGTAAAGGCGTATGCCACTGGCCCAGCCAAGCGCGCCAGCCAGGGCAACAAGTTGAGCGGTATCAAGGCTTGGCATCAGGCATCCAACTTTGGCAACCAATTAGGTTTTCGTTTTTCTAAAAACGATTGCAGCCCCTCTCGCCCTTCAGGGCTAACGCGTACATCGGCAATGCTGGCGACTGTCATCTGCACCAGCTCTGGGGTGATGTCTTTACCCACCACATCTTGCACCAGCTTTTTGCAGGCCTTGACGGCTTCAGGCCCGGCGTTGACCAGGGAATGCACCACTTCAGCTACCTTACCATCCAGTTCAGCAGCAGTCACCACCTCATGCACAAAACCAATCCGCCATGCCTCTGCTGCAGTGAAGCGTTCAGCGCTCAGAAAATAGCGATGTGCGGCGCGCGCGCCCATGGCTCGGATGACATACGGGCTAATGGTCGACGGGACCAGGCCCAGCCGGGTCTCGCTGAGGCAGTAATGCGCAGCGTCGCTGGAGACTGCAATATCGCAGGCAGCCACCAGCCCCGTACCGCCGGCATACACGTCCCCCTGAATGCGCGCAATGGTAGGCTTGGGGCAGACATAGACAGCATGCATCATGGCTGCAAGACGGCCCGCATCGGCCAGGTTTTGCTCGCGGCTGTAGTCGGCCATGCTGCGCATCCAGTTCAGGTCTGCGCCTGCACAAAACGCCGTGCCACTGGCCGCCAGCACAATGCAGCGCACATCGGCCCTGGCACCCAGCGCGTTAAAAGCTGTGGTCATTTCAACTATGACTTCGTCGTTGAAGGCATTGCGCACATCAGGACGGTTGAGCGTGACGGTGGCCACCTTGTCGATGACCTGTATCAATAAATGTTTCATGGCTTATGCATGTGGTGTGGTGTGATCAATAGCGTTTGGCAACTTCTTCAAGCATGACCTCGGTCGCGCCGCCGCCGATGCCCAGCACGCGTGCATCACGCCAGAGGCGTTCAATGGCGGTTTCGCGCATGTAACCCATGCCGCCGTGGAACTGCTGACAGGTCAGCAGCACCTCATTGACCAGCTCGCCTGTCAGCGCCTTGAGCATGGACACCTCTTGCACGATATCGCGCTTTTGCGTGACGGCCCAAGCGCAGTGGTACATGAACTGGCGCGCTGCACGGGTCTTGGCATCCAGCATGGAGATGCGCTGGCGAATGGTTTGCTGGTCCCACAGCGTGCCGCCAAAGGCTTGGCGCTGGCGCACGTAGTCAAGCGTCATTTCAAGCGCACGGGTGCAGTGACCCACCGCCATGGCGCCCAGTGCAATGCGCTCGGTCTGAAAGTTTTTCATGACCGAATAAAAGCCCTTGCCTTCTTCACCCAGCAGGTTCCCGGCCGGAATGCGTACGTTGTCAAAAATCAGCTCCGCGGTGTCAGACGACAGCCAGCCGGTTTTTCTCAAAGCACGGCCCACGGTAAAACCAGGCGCACCTTTTTCGACAATGAACATCGACATGTCACGCTTGCCTGGACCGGTCTTGGCCGCCACAAAATACAGGTCTGCGTGCACGCCGTTGGTGATGAACATCTTGGTACCGTTGATGACCCATTCATCGCCATCACTACCGTTACTGCCTTTTACAAGTTTTGCCGAAGTGCGTATGCCCGCCACATCAGAGCCTGCGCCCGGCTCGCTGATGCCCACCGCCGTGATCTTTTTGCCAGCGATTACATCGGGCAGGTATTTGGCCTTTTGCGCCGCATTGCCCGCATGAAACAAATGCGGACTGGCCATGTCGGTGTGTACCAGCACCGTGATGATGAAGCCGCCAAACGTGGACTGCGACAGCGCCTCGGCAAACACCAGGTTGGTCAGCGCATCGGCCTCGCTGCCGCCATGTTCAGCGTCATACATCAGGCCAAATAAACCCGCTTCGCCCATGCGGCGCAGCACGTCACGCGGCACGCAGCCGTCCTCTTCCCATTGGGTGGCAAAGGGCTCGACCTCGCGCGCAATAAAACGCGCCACCTGGTCGCGCAGCAGCACGTGTTCGGGGGTAATAAAGATGTTGTCCATGGGTCTGTGTCATTTCTAATGGTTGAAGGCACGCTTTACATCCGGAACACACCGAACTTCGGCTCGCCAATCGGCTGGTTCATGGCCGCAGAAAGCCCCAGCGCCAGCATGCGGCGCGTATCTGCCGGGTCAATCACGCCGTCGTCCCAAAGGCGGGCGCTTGAGTAGTAGGGATGCGACTGGTGGGCAAACTGGTCGAGCACCGGCTGTTTGAAGGCAGCCTCTTCTTCAGCGCTCCAGATGCCGCCACGCCCTTCAATACCATCTCGCTTGACGATCGCCAGCACACTGGCCGCCTGCTCGCCGCCCATGACGCAGATGCGTGCATTCGGCCACATCCACAAAAATCGCGGTGAATATGCACGGCCACACATGCCATAGTTGCCTGCACCGTAACTGCCGCCAATGATGACGGTGAATTTGGGCACACTGGCCGTAGCCACCGCTGTGACCAGCTTGGCACCGTGGCGCGCAATGCCTTCGCTTTCGTATTTTCGCCCCACCATAAAGCCGGTGATGTTCTGCAAAAATATTAAAGGTACCTTGCGCTGGCAGCAAAGCTCGATAAAGTGCGCGCCCTTTTGTGCGCTTTCTGAAAACAGGATCCCGTTGTTGGCAATGATGCCCACCGGCATGCCTTCAATGTGGGCAAAACCGCAGACCAGCGTGGTGCCGTAGCGCGCCTTGAACTCATGAAACTCACTGCCGTCCACGATGCGGGTAATGACCTCATGCACGTCATAGGGCTTGCGTGTATCCACGGGAATTACGCCATATAGCTCCTCGGGGCTGTGCAATGGCGGTTCGGGTGTGCGCAAGACCTGCTGGATATTCTTTTTGCGGTTCAGGCTGGCAACCGCCTGGCGAGCCAGTGCCAGTGCGTGCGCATCGTTTTGCGCCAGGTGGTCAGCCACGCCTGAAAGCCGGGTGTGCACATCGCCACCACCCAAGTCCTCAGCAGAGACGATTTCACCAATCGCCGCCTTGACCAGCGGCGGCCCCCCCAGGAAAATCGTGCCCTGGTTTTTAACAATGATGGTCTCGTCGCTCATGGCGGGCATGTATGCACCGCCTGCGGTGCAACTACCCATCACCACCGCGATTTGTCCAATACCCAGCGAGCTCATTTGCGCCTGGTTGTAAAAGATGCGCCCGAAATGGTCACGGTCCGGAAACACATCGTCCTGGTTTGGCAGGTTGGCCCCGCCCGAGTCCACCAAGTAGACGCAAGGCAGGTTGTTTTGCTGCGCAACCTCTTGCGCGCGCAGGTGCTTTTTAACCGTCATGGGGTAGTAGGTACCACCCTTCACCGTTGCGTCGTTGCACACCACCAGGCAGTCAATGCCACTGATGCGGCCAATGCCCGTGATGACACCTGCGCACGGCGCGCTGTCGGTGCCGTCACGGTCAGGGTACATGGCGTAGCCGGCCAGCGGCGAGAGCTCAAGAAACGGCGTACCTGGGTCCAGAAGCATTTGCACACGCTCACGCGGCAGCAACTTGCCCCGCGCAACGTGTTTGGCACGGGCCACTACGCCCCCACCCGTAGCTGATTTGGCAACCTTTTCGGCCAGATCATCTACCAGCGCACGCATGGCAGCGGCATTGGTCTGAAAGTCGGCCGAACGGGCGTTGAGTTTGGTTTCGAGAACGGACATGTGTCTCCTGATGGCAATCTGCGCGTTTGTGGATGGGGTTGCTCCCACCGTTCGAGCTGGATCTGTCAAAGCCAGCCCAAAACCACACCATAACGTCAATCTAGCGCGAATCCGCAAGATTAGCGAAAACCCGCCATGCCGTAGTTGTCAATCAGGTTGCAAATCGCGCCAATCTACAGGAAACTCCTGGTATGTCACTGCGCGCCACGCCAACCCAGACCAACGCACCTGCCGCCGCAACGCCCATGGCCTTTGCCAAGCGCATTGTTGAAGCTTACAAACGCTATGGCCAAAGCCCGCTTGATGCCCTAAAACTGGCACAGATCACGCCAACCCAGCTAGACAAACTCACAGGTCACATCACCGCCCGGCAAATGGAAATACTGTCAGGCGCGGCCATGCAGGCGCTGGACGACGAAGCACTGGGCGCCTTCTCTCGCAGGCTGCCCTGGGGTAGCTATGGCATGCTGGCCCGGGCGTCTATTACGTCGCCCAATCTTGGCATAGCCCTCAAGCGCTGGTGCCGCCACCATGCGCTGCTGGTAGACGACATCGTGCTGCGTGTGTCCACATCCGGCCACAACGCGGCCATCACGGTTGAGGAAAAAATGCCGGGCAACTTCAGCAAAGTTGGCGAGTTCGGCGTGGTCCACGTGTTGCGCAATATTCACGGCGTGGCGTGTTGGTACGTGGACTCGCGCATCCAGCTGCAAGGCGCGCGCTTTCCGTTCAATGCACCGCCGCATGCGGACGCTTACCCACTACTTTTTCAGTGCCCGCTGCAGTTCAATGCAACGCAGGCTGAAATCAGGTTTGATGCCCGCTACCTCGCCCTGCACCTGCGCCGTGATGAAAAGGCTTTGCAGCACATGCTGCAGCGCGCCCTGCCCCTGACAGTTCTGCAGTACCGGCGGGACAAGTTGCTGGTGCAGCAGGTTCGCCAAGCGCTAGGAAACCCGGCACTTGCCTCACACAATGCGGTAACTTTATCGGCAACGCTGCACATGTCACCCCGTTCGCTGCACCGGCAGCTTCGGGATGAAGGCGCGTCGCTGCAACAGCTCAAGGACGAAACACGCTTTGAACGAGCCAAGGATTTGTTGCTGAGGACAGCAAAACCCATCAAGCAGGTGGCGGCAGCTTCGGGGTTTCAGAACGAGAAAAGTTTCATTCGGGCGTTTCACGCTTGGGCTAACGTGTCGCCCGATAGTTTTCGAAAGCTACGAATTGACCAAACGACAGGCTAAGAGGCCCCTGCATCCTCCGTCGGTCAAGGCCAATCAGACAAACGCTGCGTAACCAGCTTTGTTTTGAATCCTGACGAGGAGAAAAAATTACTGCAAATCGCTGGCATCTCTGAGTTCACCAATCAGCCACTGCTCCAATGCATAGACCTCCGGGCTGGAGCCGACATGAGGATCAAGCCAAAGGACCAGTCTGTTGGGTCCTCGCACAAAACCAAACGGTGCGACCAGCGTGCCGGCTCGGAGATCATCCTGCACCAGCAGCCAAGGCACATTCACAACTCCCAAACTACATTTTGCAGCTTGAATCAACAGATAAAAGTGCTCGAAAGCATCGGCGGCATGCAGGCTGGCGGCACTTTGTCCGCTCGCTTTAAGCCACTCAGTCCACGATGACGGCCGGGTTTTCGAAGTCAACAGGCGACTGCCCGGCAGGTCCGTAATCGACTGCAGCCGATGCGATTGCAAGTACGCAGCCGAGCAAACCGGACCCACCCATTCGTCGACGACGTCAGTCACCAATGCATCTTTTGGTGCTTCAATGCTGGACAGCCTGATGGCGATGCCGATGTTGTCCCGCGCGAAGTCAATGGGTCCATGACTCATGTTGAAGCGCAGGTCAATTTCCGGATGAGCCAGCTGAAAGCGGGAAATTCTCGGCAGTAGCCAGTACATCATGATGGACTCGGAGCATGACAAGGTCAGAGGTCCCGGCTTGATCTGATCCAGGCTTGATCGAATCAAGTTAAAAGCGGACGAAAGCCCTTCGGCCAGTCGGCTGCCTTGCACCGTTGCTTCGGTGGCGTGCGCATTGCGCCTGAGCAGTTGAACGCCCACAGCATCTTCCAGCGACCGGACTTGTCTGCTGATTGCACCGTGAGTGACTGACAGTTCCACTGCCGCAGCCGTAAAACTGCGCAACCGCGCGGTCGCTTCAAATGCCCGAAGCGCATTGAGTGATGGACGGGACGCTGGCCTGTTTTTAGGTCTTTCGTGTGGCAACGTTAAAGCTTTTTTTATCGGACGCGGCACCGTTCGTCATCGGGTTTCCCCGACCCTTGTGTGAGGTTTCTGCACATTAGCCTGAAATCATATCGCTTGCGTAGCCAGTGATGAAATCATATTCTTGCCACGCAACAAGACAGCCCGATCATCTCAAACAAATTCAAAAAACGGCCGGGTAGCCCTCAAAATCACATGACAGATATTTCACCCTTAACGACGCCAAAACGTGCAGAATTCACGGCCCGCTACTTTGTTGAGACTCCGGTCGCGATTGAGAAAGCGGCGGAAACGATAGCGGGAGAGCAATCGAGCGGGACTTTTATGGCGTTGCCTGGTGAAACGGAGGCGCTGAAGGCGCGCTCTCGCGCCCGCGTTACCCGCATCGACCATTTGCCGCCCGTGCGCACGCCCACGCTGCACAGCGCCTTTGTTGAACGTCGTCAACACACGGGCGCTTTCAATCGCGCCGAAATCGAGATTGCCTTTCCAATTGATAACGTCGGCGCCAATATCTCATCCGTATTGGCCACCGTTGCAGGAAATCTTTTTGAGCTTGGGGAAATTACGGGTTTGCGGCTTCTTGACATTGACATGCCAGACGCCTACGCATCCCAATTTTTAGGGCCGCAGTTTGGTATTGCTGGCACGCGCACGCTGGCCGGGGTACATGGCCGGCCGATGATTGGCACCATCATCAAGCCGAGCATCGGCCTGACCGCCGTACAAACCGCAGCCATGGTGAATTCTCTGTGCGCGGCAGACATTGACTTCATCAAGGACGACGAACTTCTTGCGGACCCGCCCTATGCACCGTTTGCAACCAGGCTGGCGGCGGTGATGCCCGTCCTGCTCAAACACGCGGACCGCATCGGCCGCATGCCGATGTACGCGTTCAATATTTCGGGCAGCATGGACGAGATGTTGCAACGCCATGACGCGGTGCTCGCAGCAGGCGGCAGCTGTGTCATGGTGAGTGCAAACTGGGTCGGCTTCAGCGCCGTGGAACACCTTCGCAAACACGCCCAGCTGCCCATCCATGCACACCGCAACGGTTGGGGCGCGCTGACGCGCCATCCACAACTTGGGTTTTCCTTTGCTGCCTACCAGAAGGTCTGGCGGCTGGCTGGCATTGACCACATGCATGTCAACGGCATCCGTAGCAAATTTTGGGAACCCGACGACTCCGTGATCGATTCGGCACGGGCATGCCTTAAGCCGTTTGCGGGCGTTCAACCGGTGATGCCGGTATTTTCTTCCGGTCAGTGGGCAGGACAGGCACCGGATTTGTTCTCCAAATTGGGCTCGGTCGACCTGATGCATTTGGCCGGGGGCGGCATCATCGGCCATCCGGGCGGCATCGCAGCCGGCGTTGCCAGCATGCGTGAAGGGTGGGAGGCGGCGGTGCAAGGTATAGGGCTTGAGACGTTCGCCCGTAACCATCCAGCGCTGCGCGGCGCCCTGACACAGTTTGGTGGGGCCTGAACCATGGGAAATCTCACGCCAGCAGGCCCACTCCGCCTGGCTTTTTATGGGGACGACTTCACCGGCTCGACCGATGCGCTGGAGGTGCTGGCCTTTGCGGGCCTGCGATGTGCGCTGTTCCTCAAAGTACCGACCGCCGAAACCCTGCAGGCGCTGGGTGGTTTCGATGCAATTGGCATCGCTGGCGACAGTCGCGCCATGTCACCGTCCGAGATGGCCGTCGCGCTGCCGCCCATCTTCAAAGCCCTGGCCGAGCTGGCTCCGCCACTCATCCACTACAAAGTTTGCTCCACCTTTGACAGTTCACCCTCGATTGGCAGCATTGGGCGTGTCCTCGAGATCGCACGGCAAACGTTCGGTCCGGTGTGCATACCCATCGTCGCGGGAACTCCGTCGCTGTCCCGCTTCTGTGCTTTCGGAAACCTGTTTGCCCGGTCTGGAACCGATGGAAAAACCTACCGAATCGACAGGCACCCGATCATGCGCGTGCATCCCGTCACGCCGTCGCTTGAAAGTGATCTGACCAAACACCTGGGCTTACAAACCGCGCTTGTAATTGGGAAATTCGAGTTGCCCAACTTCGGCCTGCCGCCTTCCGCAACAGCACGCCTGGCGCAAGAGGCGCAGACCAACGGGATGGATGCGCTGTTATTTGACAGCACGACACCGGAGCACTTGACAACGGTCGGGCGGCTACTGGAGGGACATGCACTTCACCATGGTCCGGCCTTTGTCGTCGGCTCGTCGGGCGTCGAATATGCGATGACGCAATGGTGGCGTGAGACCCGGCAAGTACAAGCGTCAACGCGGCGCTACGACACCTTCGCAGCGGTTGATCAGGTATTGGCTATCTCTGGCAGTGCGTCTGCGTTAAGCGCGCTACAGATTGATGCCGCCATTGCAGCCGGTTTTGTCGAGGTATCGATTGATGCCCGCGCACTGGTTGACGACGCCCAATGGGCAACGGCATCAGAAAAACTGGTAGCCGAAGTGATCGAAAGGTTGGCACGGGGCGAGAGTTTGATGCTGCACACCGCTCGCGGACCGAAAGATGCACGCATTGCAGCGCTAGTGGACCTCCTCGTTGCACAGGGTAACTCCCGAGAGCAGGCGCGGCACGCCGGCGGCCGGTTATTGGGGTACCGGCTGGGTCTAATCGTTCAAAAAATTCTTCAGTTGGTCCCCCTGAAACGTTTGTTATTGTCTGGTGGCGACACCTCCAGCCAGATCACGCAGGTCCTCGCTCCCGATGCCTTGGAAATCGAAGCCCGGCTGGCCCCGGGTGCGCCCCTTTGCAGCGTCATTTCACAACAGCCGCATTTGAACCAGCTACAGATTGCACTAAAAGGTGGGCAGATGGGCGAAGCAGATTATTTTGTCAAAGCGCGGCAGGGCAGCAACTGAAGCCCACTTAATAGTTATCAATACAGGAGACAAGACATGCAGACAATCAATCGCCGACAGGCCGTGCTAAGTGGTATCGCTGTCGTGGGAGCGCCTGCGCTTTTGCGTGCCCGGCCGGCTCATGCGGCCGACCTGACCTACCGTTTTGGAACCAATGTGCCTGCGGGCCACCCGCTGAACGTCCGCGCCAATGAAGCAGCCGAGCGCATTGCCAAGGAAACCAGCGGTCGCGTGTCTCTTCAGGTTTTTCCCAACAACCAGTTGGGCAATGACTCCGATATGCTGTCGCAGCTACGCGCTGGCGGACTGGAATTTTTCACCGTTTCCGGGGTCAACGTCTTGTCACAACTGGTTCCCATATCGTCCATGTGGGGCATCGGATTTGCTTGGCCCAACGAGGAAACCGTGCACAACGCTCTCGACGGCGAACTCGGAAAATTCTTGCGTGCGCAGTTTCCCAAAGTCGGCCTGTTGGCCATGGACACCATCTGGAGTTCTGGTTTTCGACAGGTCACCACCAGTGTGCGGCCGATCAATACGCCAGAAGACCTGAAAGGTTTGAAGCTGCGCGTGCCGGTGAGCCCGCTGTGGACATCGCTGTTTAAAAACCTGGGTGCGGCGCCTGCATCCATCAGTTTTGCAGAGACTTATTCGTCGCTGCAGACCAAGGTGGTGGATGGTCAGGAAAACCCCCTCGCCATCATCTCGATTGCAAAGCTCTACGAAGTGCAAAAGTATTGCTCGATGACAAACCATATGTGGGATGGCTGGTGGTGCATGACCAATCAGAAGGTTTGGGAGCGTATCCCTGAAGATGTGCGCCCGGTGATTGCCAGAAACCTGAACCGCGCCGCACTCGACATGCGCGCCGACGGGGTCAAGCTCAACGCCTCACTGCGTGCCGAGTTGACCAGTAAGGGCCTGACGTTCAACGATCCAAAACTCGGTGCATTCCGCGAAACGCTTGTGAAATCGGGGTTCTATGCCGAATGGCGTAAAAAATACGGCGAAGAAGCGTGGGCTCTGCTTGAAAAGCACACCGGTAAACTGGGCTGATCCATGGCAAACGCACATCTGGCGGCCAATGGGGCGCCGCCGTCTACCACGCCCGTCGCCGTCTGGGCGCGCAAAGCCGAGCAATTGATCGCGAAGGTACTTGCCGTTCCCGCAGCCCTGCTGGTGGCGGCCGAAGTCGCGGTGTTGTTTGCCGGTGTCGTTGGACGCTACTTTTTTCACCATCCCCTGATCTGGTCAGACGAACTGGCCTCCATGATGTTTCTCTGGCTAGCGATGCTCGGGTCAGCGATTGCCTTTCAGCGCGGGGAACACATGCGCATGACGGCAGTGGTCAGCAAGGTCAGCCCGTCCGCCAGGGCTTATCTGGATGTGGTTGCAACAGCTGGGGCGCTGGCATTCCTGGTGATCATCTTTCCCCATGCTTTTCACTATGCAGTGGAAGAGGCAATTATTCTCACGCCCGCCCTGGAGATTTCCAACGCCTGGCGGGTCTCGGCGATGGCCGTCGGCTTTGGTGCGATGGGTTTGTTTGCCATTTTGCATTTGCTGCAGGTGGCCAACCTTCGGGTGCTGGGTGCTGCAGTGGCCACCATCTGCGGTCTGATCGCCCTGATGTGGCTGCTGCAGCCGGTTTTTCGTCAACTGGGCAACTTGAACCTCATCATCTTTTTTGTGGTCATCGTGGCTGCAAGCGTCTTTGCAGGGATTCCCATCGCCTTTGCATTCGGGTTGGCGACGCTCGGCTATGTTGTGTTGACAACAACCACGCCGGTCCTCATCGTTGTTGGCCGCATGGACGAGGGCGTGAGCCATTTAATTCTTTTATCAGTGCCGCTTTTTGTCTTCCTTGGCCAGCTGATCGAGATGACCGGCATGGCGCGCGCCATGGTGGCTTTTTTAGCCAGCTTGCTGGGGCATGTCAGAGGTGGGCTGCACTATGTTCTGGTGGGCGCCATGTACCTGGTGTCGGGAATTTCCGGCTCCAAGGCTGCAGACATGGCGGCTGTGGCGCCGGTACTTTTCCCGGAAATGAAAGCGCGTGGCGTCAAGGAAGGTGATCTGGTGGCCTTGCTTTCTGCTACCGGCGCGCAGACGGAAACGATTCCTCCGAGCATTGTGTTGATCACGATTGGATCTGTGACGGGCGTGTCGATTGCGGCTTTGTTCACAGGTGGGCTGTTGCCGGGACTGGTACTGGCAGCAACGCTCATGGTGGTGGTGTGGGCGCGGTACCGGCATGAGGATGTCAGCGGCGTGCGGCGGGCCACCTGGCACCATGTCGGCAAAACACTGGTCATTGCCGCACCGGCCGTTGCGCTGCCGTTTATCATCCGGGCCGCCGTGATTGAGGGAGTTGCCACGGCCACGGAAGTGTCCACGGTCGGGATTGCCTACGCTTGCATTGCTGGCTTGTTGATCTACAGACGGTTTGACTGGAAACGGCTCTACCCGATGATGGTCGACACCGCCAGTCTTTCCGGCTCGATTTTGCTGATCATCGGAGCGGCCACCGCCATGGCTTGGGGGCTCACACAGTCTGGTTTTTCGCGCGCACTGAGCGAAGCGATGACCGGCTTGCCAGGCGGCGCCGCAACATTCATGGCCTTGTCGATCGTCGCCTTCATTATTTTGGGCAGTGTGCTGGAAGGCATACCAGCGATCGTGCTCTTCGGCCCGCTGCTGTTTCCCATCGCAAAGACGGTGGGCATCCACGAAGTTCACTATGCCATGGTGGTCATTTTGTCGATGGGCATTGGTTTGTTTGCGCCGCCGTTTGGTGTGGGCTACTACGCGGCCTGCGCCATCGGGCGGGTCAACCCCGACGAAGGCATTCGTCCTATCCTGGCCTATTTGGCGGCATTGTTTGTCGGGCTGGTGGTCGTGGCGCTGGTTCCATGGATTTCCATCGGATTTCTTGAATAACCGTTGGCTGCAAACGCTGACAGTGCAGCTTCAATACAAGGCTTGAACATGACTACAGAAAAAAACAAAGACACGCGCATCGCGTTGGTAACGGGAGGCGCGATGGGCATCGGGGCCGAGGTGTCCGAACGACTTGCAGACGCCGGTTATTTGGTGGTTGTCTCGGACCTTGATGGCGCCGCCGGCGAAGACACGGCCAACAGGCTAAAAAGCAAAGGCAAGCAGGCTGTACCGCTGGTGATGGACGTTTCAAAAGCCGAATCCGTCGCGGCCGCTTTCTCCACCATTACCAAAACCTATGGCCGCTGCGACGTTCTGGTGAACTGCGCTGGCATTGCAAAGGTTTTTCCGTTCCTGGAGTTTCCGCTCGACGACTTTGTCAAAACAATCAATGTCAACGTGACGGGCACGTTTCTGTGCAGTCAGCATGCTGCAACGCTGATGGTAAAAAATAACTGGGGCCGCATCGTCAATATTGCATCGGTCGCGGGCATGCGCGCCGTTGGCCGGGGGAGAACGGCCTATGGAACGTCCAAGGGAGCAGTGATCAGTTTGACCCGGCAGATGGCCGTCGAACTGGCGGAATTTGGAATCACTGTGAATGCGGTGGCGCCCGGGCCAGTCGACACGCCGATGACCCGGGTCCTGCACACGGAGAAGTTCCGACAAGAATATTCGAGCGCCATTCCTATGCGCCGGTATGGCACCACGGCAGAGGTGGCCTCGGCGGTGCTGTACCTGGCGTCAGACGAAGCGTCTTACGTTTCCGGAATCGTGATGCCGGTCGACGGTGGCTTTTTGTCGGCTGGCGCGCCCGGCATTTAGCCGCGCCCATCCGCCGCCTCAAATACTTAAAAAAACTGGAGAAAAACTGTGTTGCTAAAAGACAAAGTAGCCGTCATCACTGGCGGTGCATCCCAGCTGGGAATCGGCTGGGCGACTGCGCAGCGCTTTGCCGCCGAGGGCGCGCACGTGGTTATTCTGGACCTTGACGGTGTGGCTGCGCAGAGCGCTGCACATGCCATCGGGCCAGGTCACCTTGGATATGCGTGCGATGTACGGGATGAGTCTGCATGCCAGACAGTAGTACTGCAAATCATCACCGCGCTTGGCCGAATCGACGTACTGGTGAACAACGCTGGCGTCAGTCAGTCACACCGCCTGATGGACAGCACCCAGGATGACTACGACATGGTGATGGACGTCAGTGTGCGCGGCGCTTACAACATGTCCCGTGCGGTGGTCCCACACTTTCGCCAGCGCAGGACTGGAAATATCGTCTGCATCGGCTCGGTTGCGGCGCAGCGCGGCGGTGGCATCTTGGGTGGCCCCCATTATTCGGCCGCCAAGGGTGCGGTGCAGACGCTGGC
>JANXTM010000235.1 GCA_025352405.1 Polaromonas sp. | reverse complement strand
GCGCCATCAAGGTTGGTGGACAACACGTGACGCCACTCAGCAAACGTGGTGTCGCCAATCGGTTTGAACACCGCCACGCCGGCGTTGTTGACCAAAGCATCAATCCGGCCAAAAGTGGCTTCTACCTTGTTCACGGCATCTTGCACCTGCTGCGGGTCAGACACATCGCAGTGCACGGTGATCACCTGGCCGGGCTGGTTGAGTGTGGTGGCTGTGCGGGCCAGCGTGTCGCTGTCGACGTCCAGAAGGGCGATGCGGTGACCATGGGCCAAAAACCACTGACCAACGGCCAGACCTATGCCGCGCGCGCCACCGGTGACTACCGCCACAGGACTTGATGCGTCAATAAAAGTCATGAAGTGCTCCAAAAAATTAAGGGTAAAAATAAAAGCAGGTGTAAAAATGAATCATTAAGTGCTGACTGGTAGCCACTCTTCCAGTGTCACCTCAAAAGTAATGCAGATCGGATTGAAGCCAGCCACGAAGACGCCGCCATGGACGTTGCCTTCGGTGTCTGCCACAACGCCAGAAAGGCGGGCCGTCAGGCTGCCATCATCTTGCTCGCGTACCTCGCCTGCGATGCTCACAATTTCAACCGCAGGCCCCTTGATCTGTTGCCAGGTATCGTCTTGCCGGGCCAGACACGCATCGACCAGGCTGCCCAGTGCACCGCGCACAAAAGCGTTCCTGAATCCTTCCCGCAAACAAAGTTTCTCAACCCCGAGTACGAGGTCTTCATTGGGCGCTATGCGGGCATAGGCGATACGGCCCATGTGGCCGGTTTCGATATGGACTGCGTCACGCATCGTGAGACTCCGCAATTGGTTGAAACATGGAGATATTGGTTTCAGCGTCATAGACCACCCGCAACTCGAAGCCGTCCAGC
Organism: Polaromonas sp.; assembly: GCA_025352405.1. Lineage (GTDB taxonomy): Bacteria > Pseudomonadota > Gammaproteobacteria > Burkholderiales > Burkholderiaceae_C > Polaromonas. Next base: position 29,889 of record JANXTM010000235.1, on the reverse strand, counting down.
GAGGTGACCAGCACCGAAATCGGCTCTGCGCCAACCGTGCAATGCGTAGTCAGAATATGGCCGCCCTTGAGTAGCCCGGCCTCGGTAAGAACGACCGCGTGGCAATGCACCAGCGGCGCGCCGTCTGCATGCTTTCCCAACGTGGCGTTGCCGAAAATCATGCAGCATTTACCGGCGCTATTGGGCTGGGTATAAGCCGCGACGGCCTTGCCAGATGGATCAGGCGGCGCCACACAATATTGCAGCTGGGTGAACACACCTCCCAAGATGGTGGTCGAAGCATTCCTGATGCCCATGGCAAGCAGAGGTTCAACCAATGCGTCAAACAAGGTTCGACCAGGCTGCAGCCGTAACCGGACATGTCGGGCTCCAGCGGCTTGCATGCTGCGAATACGTACCGGGTCAAAAGGCCCCGGGTGGACCAGAGTGCGCGGCCTGTTGGGCCGCAGTGAAGTGAGGGGCATGGTCATTGTGAATGTCTCCTGCATGCTTTTGGCACAACGTAGTAGCCTAGTTAATCCGACAAGAGGATCGCTCAAGCCGTGGGTTATGGCTGCCGCGAAGTCTAGGCAATTCGCATTATTTGTAAAAGTATTATTTTTGTATAGATTGATTTAAAATTCAGATGAATGGAATTGCGTCATCTTCGTTGTCTTGTTGCGGTTGCAGAAGAGCTTCATTTTGGCCGTGCGGCCAGCCGCCTGAATCTTTCACAGCCACCCGTCAGCCTTGCCATCAAGGAGCTTGAGACCGAGCTTGGTTTGCGCCTATTTGACCGCACGTCTCGCAGCATCCAGCTGACCTCTGGTGGTGTTGAGGCGCTCCGGGATGCCCGGGCCGTACTGGCGCGCATTGAGTCGATGCGGCAACACGCGCGCAGCGTGGCGCATGGGCACGGCGGGTCTTTGTCGATCGGTTTTATCAGTGTTGCGGCCTATTCTTTTTTGCCCAAGGTGCTGCGCCGCTTTACCGGTGATTTCCCCGATGTACGCATTTCCCTGCATGAGTCCACCACCGACCAGATGCTTGGCGATCTGGAGTCTGGCGTGCTGGATGTGGGGTGCATTTTTGCCTCTCCCCTGCTGCCATCTACATTAACCTACCAGGCCACCAACCGCGACCCATTGATCGTTGTCCTGCCGGAGCACCATCGGCTGGCCGGGTTGGCCCGCATACCGCTTGAGCGGCTTGCGGACGAGCAGTTCCTGACTTTTGAGCGCCATTTCGGGCCCATGATGTTCGACATGGTGGTCAGTACCTGCATGCGGCATGGCTTTAGCCCGCGCATTTTTCCGGCCCGGCAAATGCACACCATCGTGAGCCTGGTCTCAGGCGGCATTGGTGTGGCGCTGGTGCCGGCCTGCGTTGAGGTCATGCACCGCGAGGGCGTCGTGTACCGACCCCTGCGAGGTGACCGCACGCTGGTCGAGACTGGTGTGGCCTGGCGCAGCGAAGACGATTCGCCTGCGGTACTTGAGATGATTCGCTACCTGCCAAAATTACGTTAAAAAACGCGTCGTACTGGTCAAGAAAATATCAGGTGTCTTGTGCAACTACTTCACCCTGCAAGGCCGTCAACTCGCGGCTAGCTTGCATCAAGCGGTTGCCCAGGGTTGCACTACGGCTAGCACCCAGTCGGCTCTCAATGGCTGCAATACTGATAGATGCCACTGGTCGGTTGTTGATGTCGAACACCGGCACGCCAACCGCCCAGCTGCCTTCAATGATCAGGCCAGGTTGCACGCAATAACCCTTGTCACGGGTGTCGCGAATCAGCTGCTGGATAGCTTCGTCGGTGCAGCGTGCGAAGCTTTCGGCGCGCAGAGCCGCATTACGGGCCAGCACGTCGTCAACCTCAGTGTCCGAGAGCGCGGCAAGTATCGCGCATGCACCGGCACCCACACCCAGCGGCCAGCGGTCACCAGGCTTGATGAGCTGGTTGCGAATGGGAAAATCCCCCTCGTTGCGCGACAGGCAAATGCTTTCGTAGCCATGCAACACGGTGAAAAACACGGTGTCTCCCGACTCCATGGCCAGCATGCGCAATGTAGCCGCCGACAAGCGCTGCAACTCGTAGCTTGGTTCGGCGGCCAGACCCACTGCAAACGCCTCAGGGCCCAGGCGATAGTTACCCGATGAGCGGTCGTGCAATACAAAGCCTTCGTCCACCAAGGTGCGCGTCAGCCGGATGGCGGTGGATTTGTTGAAATCCAGGCGACGTCCAATGTCACCCATGCGCAAACCGGCAGGGCCGGTACGCGTCAGCAGGCGCAACACTGACAGGCCACGCCGCAATGTCTGGGCACCCGCTACTTCGCGCGTAGCCGGAGGAGGTGCATCTTTGTCCATTAAAAGATTTTAGGGTTTACCTGGTCAGCCCCCGGATTGGTGAAAACCCTTGTCGGTATGTTCATATAGTGAACCTGTTTGTTTGTTTTTTGGTGTTGACTCCGTGTCTTGTAAATCTTATCAACCTTAATATCAACGGGTTGCCGGTGATCTCCGAACGGTTACGAACTTGAGATGGTTCACATGCTAGACCTCAAAAGGAATATTTATGGTGTCAGGTAATCTGGCTCCTGTCCACATTGTGGGCTGGGCGCATTCTAAATTTGGTAAATTTGACCAGCTTGATTCAGAGGTTTTGATTGCCGACGCCGTACGTGATGCGCTGTCAGATGCCGGGCTGGTGGCAGAGCAGGTAGATTCTGTGGTGATGGGTACTTTCAATGGCGGTTTTGTCAAGCAGGACTTCCCGTCATCGCTTGCCATGAACGCCCAGCCCGGGCTGCGCTTCAAGCCCGCTCTGCGGGTTGAGAACGCCTGTGCCACGGGCTCTGCTGCCATTTATGCAGGCATGCAGGCGATTCGCTCGGGCGATGCTGACGTGGTGCTGGTGGTCGGCTACGAACGTATGAATGGCCTGCCCACATCTGAAGTAGGCGATGTGCTGCTCAAGTGCGCTTATGTCAAGGAAGAAACATCAAGCGCTGGTTTTGCCGGCGTCTTTGCCGGCATTGCACAAAAATATTTTGACGCTTATGGCGATGCCAGTGATGCACTGGCGCGCATTGCTGCCAAAAACCACCACAACGCCGTAGCCAACCCATATGCGCATGTCCGGCGCGACCTGGGCTTTGAGTTTTGCAATACGGTGAGTGATAAAAATCCGATCGTGGCCGGGCCGCTGCGCCGCACCGACTGCTCCATGGTGACAGACGGTGCTGCCGCGTTGGTGTTGTGCAGTGACAAAGCGCTGAAAAGCGGCAGTTTTCGGCGCGCCGTGCAGTTCAGGGCTGCCAAGCAGGTCAATGATTACCTGCCGGTGTCACGCCGCGACATCTTGCGGCTCGAAGGTGCCCAGCAGGCCTGGCAACGCGCGTTTGCGCAAGCGGGTTGCACGCTGGATGATTTGTCGCTGGTGGAAACGCATGACTGTTTCACCATCGCCGAATTGCTTGAAGTTGAAGCCATGGGACTTGCCGCACCGGGCCAGGGCGCAGCTATCATCCGGGAAGGCCAGACCGAACGCGGGGGACGGTTGCCTATCAATTTGTCTGGTGGACTGAAAGCCAAAGGCCACCCGATTGGTGCTACCGGGGTATCCCAGCATGTGCTGGCCGCCATGCAACTGGTGGGCGAGGCGGGTGACATGCAGCTCGCGGGGGCAAAGCTTGCGGGGGTCTTCAATATGGGCGGTGTCGCCGTGGCGAACTACGCCAGCATTCTGGAACGCTCGGTATGAGCGTAGTGGCGACCAGCTTGCCAAAAATTCTGCACATGCCAGAAATGCCCAGGGGTTTACAGCAGGTCATGAATCTGGGTGATCTGCTGACCCAGACCGCACGCAAATACCCAGATCTGCCCGGCTTTATTCAGGGTGACCTGACCTGTAGCTGGGCTGCCATCAACGCCAGGGTCGATGCACTGGCGCACCACCTGAAGGCGCTTGGCATTTGCCCGGGTGACCGTATTCTGGTGCAGTTGACCAATGGTTTGCCGTTGTTCGAGTCAGCCTGGGTCGCCTTCAAGTTGGGCGCGGTGTGGGTGCCCGTCAACTACCGGCTGACTCCGCTTGAAGTGGCCTACCTCGCGAAGTCGAGTGGTGCCGTTGTGATGCTCACGCAGGCCGCTTTTGAGGCGCATCTGGTGGCTGCTAAGGCTGCGTCACCGGCCCTGCAGCAGGTTTTAATGACGGATCAGGCCGATTACGCCGAGATCGTCGCCACCCATGGGGTGCCTTTCGTGAGCGCCGGGGTCACGTACCACCACCCCTTGTGGTTCTTTTTTACATCCGGCACCACCGGTCGGCCCAAGGCGGCTGTGCTGACGCACGGGCAAATGGCTTTTGTAGTGACCAACCACCTGGCAGATTTGTTGCCGGGTCTTCGACACGACGACTGCTCGCTAGTGGTGGCACCGCTGTCGCATGGCGCTGGCATTCATGCGCTGGTCAATGTGGCGCGCGGTGCAGCCAGTGTGCTGTTGCGGGGCGATAGCTTGGACTGCGAAGCAGCATTTGCAACCATTGAAAAACACCGCGTAAGCAACATTTTCACGGTCCCAACCATTCTTAAAAGGCTGGCAGAAGACCCGGCTGCCCTGCGGTTTGACCATTCCAGCTTGAAGCAGGTGATCTACGCGGGCGCGCCGATGTACAAGGCCGACCAGCAGCGCGCGCTGGCAGCGCTTGGCCCGGTGATTGTTCAGTATTTCGGGCTGGGCGAGGTCACTGGCAACATCACCGTGCTGCGCACCGAGGAGCATGTTGAAAGCAGCGGCGCCCTGCTCGGGTCTTGCGGCACGGCACGCAGTGGCATGGAGGTGGCCGCACTGGATGATCAATGCCAACCGGTAGCGGCCGGCGTACAGGGCGAGTTATGCACGCGCGGCCCGGCTGTGTTCGCTGGCTACTGGGACAACCCGCAGGCCAACGAGCAGGCGTTTCGCGGTGGCTGGTTTCATACGGGTGACCTGGGTGTGGTGGACGAACGCGGCTTTGTCACGATCACCGGGCGTTCTTCCGACATGTATATTTCTGGCGGTTCTAACGTTTACCCCCGCGAGATTGAGGAGGCTTTGCTGACCATGCCCGGAATCGCTGAAGCGGTGGTGTTCGGCGTGCCAGATCCACAGTGGGGAGAGCTTGGCGTGGCCGTACTGGTGGCGCGAGACCCCATGGCCGCCATCGTGCCCGATCAGGTGCTTGCGCATCTGGAGCCACTGCTTGCCAAGTACAAATGGCCGCGCAGCATCGCGTTTTGGCCGTCCGTGCCGAAAAGTGCTTACGGCAAACTGGTGAAAAAAGATATTCGCGCCGAGTATTTGCGCCGCCTTGAGCTGCTGACCGGCTTGCGGACGTCGGTTTGACAGACCGCCTAACTGCCAACCCCTAAAATCAAATTTCGTTTTCGTTTCGCTGCCGATTCGCAATTAACCACTAAAACCAGGAGACACACCATGACCCTCACACGACGCCACCTGCTCGGGGGCGCCAGCGCCTTGGCGCTTCCCGTACTTTCCGTTGGGAATGCCTTCGCTCAAAAAGCCCTGTTCACCGTGAAGTACGGCAACAACCTCCCGATCACCCACCCTATGAACACGCGAGCCAACGAGATGGCTGCAAAGATCAACGCTGAATCCAAAGGTCGTATTGACTTTCAGGTTTACCCGAACAACCAGCTCGGCAACGACACCGACATGCTGTCGCAAGTACGCTCTGGCGCGCTGGATTTTTTCACCCTGTCGCCGCTAATTCTTGGAACCCTGGTGCCAGCGGCGCAAATCAGCGGTGTTGGTTTCGCCTTCAAGGACTACAGCCAGGTCTGGGCTGCGATGGACGGTGATCTTGGTGCCTATGTGCGCAAACAAATTGCAGCTTCTTCGAGCCTCTTTGCATTTGACAAAATATGGGACAACGGTTACCGCCAGATAACCACGGGTAGCAAGCCCATTGCCACTCCGGATGACCTCAAAGGCCTGAAAATTCGGACACCACCGAGCCCATTTTGGGTTTCGATGTTCAAGGCGTTTGAAGCCTCGCCTGCGACCATCAATTTTGCCGAGGTGTATTCCTCGCTGCAAACCAAAATTGTCGATGCACAGGAAAACCCGCTGGCCATCATTGCCACAGCCAAGCTCAATGAGGTGCAAAAGTTTTGCTCCATCACCAACCACATGTGGGACGGCTTCTGGTTCCTGGGCAATAAAAAGTCGTTTGAACGCATGCCTGCCGATCTGCAGGAAATTGTGACGCGTAATGTAAATGCTGCGGGCCTGAACGAGCGCGCTGACGTCAAGAAACTCAACGACGGTTTGCAGGCAGAACTCAAGAGCAAGGGGATGACCTTCAACAACACAGAGGCAGACGCTTTCCGGGCCAAACTGCGTTCGGCCGGTTTCTATGCAGAATGGCATAAAAAATTCGGTGACGAATCCTGGGCTATCCTGGAAAAGTACACCGGTAAACTACTGTGAGCGACGGCCCGCGCGCAGCCATGGACCCCCACACCGGGCTTGGCAACGGCACGGGCGGGCCACCCTGGTTGACCCGGCTGGACGCCGTACTGGGCTGGCTGGTGGAGATGCCGGCCGCGCTTTTGGTGCTGGCCGACATTGCGGTTTTGTTTGCCGGCGTGGTGTCACGTTACGTACTGCACAAACCCTTGCTGTGGTCTGATGAGTTGGCTTCGATTTTGTTTTTGTGGCTGGCCATGCTGGGCTCCGTGATCGCTTTGCGACGCGGCGAACACATGCGCATGACGGCTCTGGTCAGCAAGGCTGGGTTGCATCGCCGTGCGTTGCTGGAGCTGGTGAGCATTGCCGCCTGCCTGGCATTTCTCGCCATGGTGGCCTGGCCAGCATGGGAATACGCGGCCGATGAAAAAGCCATCACCACGCCCGCGCTTGAAATATCCAACCTTTGGCGTGCCGCTGCTTTACCCGTGGGTATCGCACTGATGGGGGTCTTTTCGGTGTTGCGCTTACTGCGTTCGGCCAGCCTGCTGCAGTCGTTGCAAGCAGTGGCCATGGTTTCAGTGATTGCCGGTGCCTTCTGGTTGGCTACACCTTTGTTCGAAGGACTTGGACGCCTTAACTTGCTGGTCTTTTTTGTACTGGTGGCTGGCGGATGCGTTTTTGCGGGCATTCCGATCGCGTTTGCGTTTGGCTTGGCTACTTTTGGCTATTTGGCACTGAGCACGTCCACGCCGCTACCAGCCATTGTGGGGCGCATGGACGAAGGCATGTCGCACCTGATTTTGTTGGCGGTGCCGCTGTTTGTGTTCCTGGGTCTGCTGATCGAGATGACCGGCATGGCGCGCGCAATGATTGCGTTTCTGGCCAGCCTGCTCGGACATGTCAAGGGCGGTCTGTCCTATGTTTTAGTCGGTGCAATGTACTTGGTGTCGGGCATTTCAGGCTCCAAGGCGGCTGACATGGCGGCCATTGCACCCGCCTTGTTCCCCGAGATGAAAAAACGCGGTTCCAAACCGGGTGAGTTGGTAGCCTTGCTGTCCGCTACCGGCGCGCAAACCGAAACAGTACCGCCCAGCCTGGTGCTCATCACCATTGGTTCGGTCACCGGTATTTCGATTGCAGCCTTGTTCACGGGCGGCCTGCTGCCAGCCTTGGTGTTGGGCTTTATGCTGTGTCTGGTGGTCTGGTACCGCAACCGGGGTGAGGATTTAAGCGGTGTCAGTCGCACGCCCTGGCGCGAAATTGGCCAGCTTTTCTTGATTGCGTTGCCGGCGCTGGCGCTGCCATTCGTCATCCGTGCGGCGGTGATTGAAGGGGTTGCCACGGCAACAGAGGTTTCGACCATCGGCATTGCGTACTCCGTGCTGGCCGGTTTGCTGATTTATCGCCAGTTCAGCTTGAAAAGAATTATTCCAATGCTGGTGGACACGGCGTCGCTATCGGGCGCTATTTTGCTCATTATTGGTACTGCAACGGCGATGGCCTGGGGGCTCACGCAGTCCGGCTTTTCGCGCCTGCTAGCCGAAAGCATGGCCGGGCTGCCGGGTGGCGCGCCCATGTTTATGGCGGTGTCTATCCTGGCGTTTGTGGTGATGGGATCGGTACTGGAGGGGATTCCGGCCATCGTGCTGTTTGGCCCCTTGCTGTTTCCGATTGCCCGTGCTTTGGGCATTCATGATGTGCATTACGCCATGGTGGTCATTTTGTCAATGGGCCTCGGGCTGTTTGCACCGCCGCTGGGGGTCGGGTACTACGCCGCCTGCGCCATCGGACGCGTGAATCCCGACGAAGGTATCGGGCCGATTGTGGGCTACATGCTGGCGTTGCTGGTGGGTACCATCATCGTCGCCGCGATACCGTGGATTTCCATCGGATTTTTGTAGCGCCTACTGTGTTTTAGGCTGGCTTCAAAAAATGATCGATCACAACCTGTTGGGTGCGCTTGATAGTGGCGCTGAATTTGAAGAAGAGCTGAGCAGCCGGTTGCGGGATGTTTTCGAAGAAAAAATCGCCTTCAATAAACTGCTGGGTCTAAAGTTGACTTCGGTAAGCGCCACCCATGTGCATGCCAGTCTGGCCATGCGGCCTGACCTGGTGGGCAACTTCAGTGAAGGCCGCCTGCACGGCGGTGTGATCAGTGCCGCGCTGGACACTACTGGCGGCATTGCGGTCACAGCGGCCCTGTGCGCCCGCTACCCCCGTGAGAGCTTTGCGCAGCACGCCCTGCGCTTTGCTAGGCTGGGCACCATAGACTTGCGGATTGACTATTTGCGTCCGGGTATCAGTGATCGGTTCGAGCTTCGTGCCGAGGTCATTCGCGTGGGTTCCCGCATTGCCAATACTCGCATGGAATTTTTTGGCAGCGACGGCAAACTGCTGGCCACGGGCAACGGCGTTTACATTGTGTCCTGAGTTGGCGACGCCGCTGGCGTTTGCACTATCTTGCGCGGCTTGCCAAAATCGTCAATCGCCACATAGGTCAAACTGGCCTCGGTGACTTTGACATAGCGCTTCTGGCTGCGAAAACGCTCGGCATACACCTCAACCTGCACGGTGATGGAAGTGTTGCCGATGCGGGTAACTTCGGCAAAAAAACTCAAAATATCGCCTACCCGAACCGGCTGCTTGAAGATGAACTGGTTGACGGCAACCGTCGCCATGCGGCCATCCACATGGCGTGCAGGGACAACCGAGCCCGCCAGATCCACCTGTGCCATCACCCAGCCGCCAAAAATATCGCCGTTGGCATTGCAGTCGGCGGGCATGGGAATGACCTTGAGCACCAGTTCCTTGTCGGTGGGCAAGGCGACCACTGGCGCAGACAGGGGGGTGGTGGTGTGGGGTGTCACGTGGGCCGCAGCGCGGGCTGCGGCGGGCATTGAGGCAGTAGTTGAGTGAGCGCTTGATTCAGGGGACATAGGCACAATCTGCAAAGAAATTTAAAACAACCACCATGATTGTCTCTTATGCGCTCCCGTGCTTCCAGTGCTGATTCTTCCCCTGCCATGCCACTTGCTCCAGGGGCAGCCGTGCCGCAACTTCCCGTCCGGTCTGATCTGGACACCCTGAAGCGCCTGTTCCCCTACCTGTGGGACTACAAGTGGCGTGTGCTGGCGGCCTTGAGCTTCATGGTCTGTGCCAAGCTGGGCAATGTGGGTGTGCCGCTGCTGCTCAAAAACCTGGTGGACGCCATGAACTTGAAGGCCGGCGATGTGCAGGCCGTGCTGGTGGTGCCTGCGGCGCTTTTGCTGGGCTACGGCTTGCTGCGCCTGTCAACGTCGCTGTTCACGGAACTGCGCGAGCTGGTGTTTGCGAAGGCTACCGAGGGGGCATCGCGCAAGATTTCATTGCAGGTTTTCAGGCACCTGCACGCGCTCAGCCTGCGTTTTCACCTGGAGCGCCAGACCGGCGGCATGACGCGCGACATTGAGCGCGGTACGCGCGGCGTGCACTCGCTGATTTCGTATTCGCTTTACAGCATCATCCCCACGCTGATCGAGGTGGGGCTGGTGCTGAGCATTCTGGCCGTCAAGTTTGATGTCTGGTTTGCATGGATCACGCTGGCGGCCCTGGCCTGCTACATCACCTTCACCGTGACTGTGACCGAGTGGCGTACCCAGTTCCGCAAGCAGATGAACGAGTTGGACTCATCGGCCCACAGCCGTGCGATTGATTCGCTGCTCAATTACGAGACGGTCAAGTACTTCAATAACGAGGATTTTGAAGCCCGGCGCTATGACGAGAACCTGGAGCGCTACCGGCGCGCCGCCATAAAAAGCCAGCGCACCCTGAGCCTGCTCAATACCGGCCAGCAACTGATCATTGCTATCGGGCTGGTGGCCATGCTGTGGCGTGCCACGCAGGGCGTGGTGGACGGGCGCATGACGCTGGGCGATCTGGTCATGGTCAACGCTTTCATGATCCAGCTCTACATTCCACTTGGGTTTCTGGGCGTGATTTACCGCGAGATCAAGCAAAGCCTGACTGACCTCGACAAGATGTTCACGCTGATGGAGAAAGACCGCGAGATAGCCGATGACCCGTCTGCACTGCCGATCCAGATCACGGCGTCGCCCGCTGTGCATTTTGAAAACGTCAGTTTTTCCTACGAAGCCGCACGGCCTATTTTGAAGAACGTGAGTTTTGAAATTCCGCCCGGTAAAACCGTGGCGGTGGTGGGCTCGTCGGGCGCGGGCAAGTCCACGCTGGCGCGGCTGCTGTTTCGGTTTTATGACGTTCAGCAGGGCCGCATCACTATTGCCGGGCAAGACATCAAAACCGTTACCCAGGCCAGCGTGCGGCAAGCCATTGGCATCGTGCCGCAAGACACCGTGCTGTTCAATGACACGGTCGAATACAACATCGCCTATGGCAAACCCGGAGCGACCCATCAAGAAGTTGAAGGGGCCGCCAAAGCCGCCCGCATCCATGACTTCATCAGTGCCACCCCGCTAGGTTACGGCACCATGGTGGGTGAGCGCGGGCTCAAGCTGTCAGGCGGCGAAAAGCAGCGCGTGGCGATTGCCCGAACACTGCTTAAAAACCCGCCAGTCGTGATTTTTGACGAAGCCACATCCGCACTGGACTCGGCCAACGAGCGCGCCATTCAGGCCGAGCTGCGTACCGCTGCGCAAAACAAGACCACGCTGGTGATTGCCCATCGGCTGTCCACAGTAGTTGATGCCCATGAAATCCTGGTGATGGACGCTGGCCGTATTGCCGAGCGGGGCACCCACACCGAACTGCTTGCGCTGGGCCAAAAATACGCCCGGATGTGGACGTTGCAGCAAAGCGCTGAATAGTCAGGAGCGAAAAATGGCTCTGCGGCAGCAAATACGGGGGCAATGCGCTATTTAATTAATAGCAAATAAGGTTATTCCGTGCGTTGGGGCATGGCCGACGCGCCAGCTTTTCCGCGCTTTATGTGGGATTCCCCGTAGCTCCGGATGAACGCCCAACTCGCATAATCAACGCATGGAAACCAAATGGTTAGAAGATTTCGTCAGCCTGGCTGAAACCCGCAGTTTCAGTCGTTCTGCCCAGCTGCGACACGTCACGCAGCCAGCTTTTTCACGTCGCATTCAGGCGCTGGAGGCCTGGGCTGGCACCGATCTGGTGGATCGCAGCTCCTACCCCACGCGGCTTACACCGGCGGGCGAGACGCTCTACAGTCAGTCGCTTGAGGTGTTGCAAAGCCTGCAGTCCACGCGCGCCATGCTCAGGGGCCACACCTCGGCCGGGAAAGACGTCATCGAGTTCGCGGTACCGCACACCCTGGCGTTCACGTTTTTCCCAGCTTGGGTTAGCAGTCTGCGTGAGAAGTTTGGCCCCATCAAAAGCCGCTTGATTGCGCTCAATGTTCATGATGCCGTGCTGCGGCTGGTGGAAGGCAGCTGCGATTTGCTGATTGCCTACCATCACGATTCACAGCCTTTTCAACTCGATCCCAACCGTTATGAGATGGTCACGCTGGGGAAGGAAGTGCTGTCGCCCTATGTCAAGCCTGACGCTACTGGCGCACCTGAATTCAAACTGCCTGGCCGTGCAGGCCAGCCTTTGCCCTACTTGGGCTATGCGCCCGGAGCTTATCTGGGCCGTGTAGTTGATTTGATTTTGAAGCAGTCCAGTATCGCCATTCACCTTGACCGGGTCTATGAAACCGATATGGCCGAGGGCTTGAAGGCGATGGCGCTGGAGGGGCATGGTATCGCTTTTTTACCCTACAGCGCGGTCAAAAAAGAGCTGCGTGCGAAAAAGCTCGTAAGTGCCGGTGACCAGCTGGATATGACCATGGAAATACGCGTTTACCGCGAACGGCCCACATCACATGAAGCCGTCAAGAGCCATGCTCAGGCCCTGTGGGCGAATCTGCAGTTGAACTCAGCACCCTTGCCGCCAGTAAAGGGTCGTCCAGATAGCAAGCCCAGGTCGTTACAAAAATGCGTGACGATTCGCTGAAACAGTATAGAGATTTTTTCGGCTGCAACCTTTAGTTCAAGACGTTTGAATTTTGCGAGAGGTCATCGCCAACTGGCATGAAGACTGCTTGAGATGGCTGGTAAAACTTGAACAGGATTGCTTGCACCAGACCGGGGAGCTGGTTTTATTTTGCCTTCTGCCGAATCATCAATGGCCCTTCACACTGGACTGGTCTTGCCTAAAGGCGCGGGTAAACATCCGGATTTACCGACTGCTGACTCTTTAGAATAGTGTTCACTAACAAAAAATTTTAACTATCTGTTGTTCTTTCATCGCCTTTTTTCACTACAGGAAATTTCATGAAACTCAAGTTGATCGCTTTGTTCTTTGTCCTGCTCGCTTCTGGTACTTCGTTTGCCGATACTCTGTCAAAAGTCAAGGCTTCTGGCGTTGTCACGGTGGGTGTTCGCGAGTCATCTGGCGCGCTGTCCTATACCCTTGGCAACAATGAGTACACCGGGTACCACGTCGAAATCTGCCAGCGCATTCTGGCTGGCCTTGAAAAAGCAGCAGAGCGTAAGCTGGAAGTGAAGTACCAAGCGGTGACCTCACAAAACCGGATTCCCCTGGTACAAAACGGCACAGTAGACATCGAGTGTGGCTCCACCACCAACAATGCTGCGCGCCAGAAGGACGTGGCTTTTGTAGTCACCACATTCGTCGAAGAAGTTCGCATGGCCGTCAAAGCCAACTCAGGCATCACATCGATCGCCCAGCTCAGCGGCAAGAATGTGGCCACTACCACCGGCTCGACGTCCGTGCAGACCCTGCGCAAGAACAAACGCGCTACTGGTGTTGAGTTCAAGGAAGTTTTTGGTAAGGACCACGCTGACAGTTTCCTGCTGCTCGAATCTGGCCGTGCTGATGCCTTCGTCATGGACGGCTCCATCCTGGCTGGCAACATTGCGACCGCCAAAAATCCGGCTGACTTCAAAATCGTTGGCGAGGTGCTGAGCGTTGAACCTATCGCAATCATGATTCGCAAGGATGACCCGCTGCTCAAGCGTCTGGCTGACGACACCGTTAAGTCCATGATCAAATCCGGCGAGATGAACAAGCTCTGGACCAAATGGTTCCTGCAGCCGATTCCTCCAAAAAATACTAAATTAGGCTTGGCTTTGAGCGCAAGTACCCGCGCTGCCTGGGACAATCCAAACGACAATCCGACAGAGTCTTACGTCCAGAAATAAAGCCGACTATGCAGAGTAACGTTTTAACCCCGCTATCGAGAGCTGAGCTGTAAACCGCTGTTGAAAGACGCGGGTTGAACCGCCAGAAGGAGGCATTGCAGGCCGAGTCGCAATTTTGGGTGCATGCGTCTGTCGGTCATGCAGCACACTGCATTCCCCACGCCATGCCGACATCAAGCAAGCACATCACCAACAATAAACGAGAGCTACCATGACCTGGGATTGGAAAGTATTTTTAAATGACGATGGCAGCGGCCGGACTTACCTTCAATGGATGTTCGACGCCTGGGGCTGGACGCTGGCGGTGGCCGGTGCGTCATGGGTTGTAGCCATGGTCATTGGCGCGCTGTTTGGCACGCTGCGTACCTTGCCCAACAGCCCCTGGCTGACGCGTCTGGCCAATGCCTGGGTTGAGCTATTCCGCAACATACCGCTACTGGTGCAGATCTTTATCTGGTACTTTGTGGTGCCGAAAATTTTCCCCCCAATGAAGCAGCTCCCCAGCTTCGTTCTAGTGGTGTTCGCCCTTGGATTTTTTACCTCGGCACGTATTGCAGAGCAGGTTCGGGCCGGTATTCAAGCCCTGCCGCGCGGCCAGCGTTACGCTGGCATGGCCATGGGTTTCACCACGGCGCAAACTTACCGCTATGTGATTTTGCCCATGGCGATTCGCATTATTATTCCGCCCTTGACGAGCGAGTCAATGAGTTTGCTTAAAAACTCTTCTGTGGCATTTGCGGTGTCGATTGCAGAACTCACCATGTTTGCAATGCAGGCACAGGAGGAAACCTCTCGCGGTATTGAAATTTATCTGGCAGTGACGGTTCTGTACGCGGTGTCGGCATTTGCCGTCAACCGGGCCATGGCGCTGGTTGAAAAGAAACTTCAGATACCTGGCTATGTGATGGCCGGCGCTTCTGGCGGAGGGCACTGAAATGTTTGGACTTGACCTGAGTTTTTTGAGCTGGGACATCATTTCCAAGTTCGTCATCAAGGGCTTTATCTTCAGTATTCAACTGACGGTTGTAGCCACCATAGGCGGTATTATTTTGGGCACAATCCTGGCCCTGATGCGCCTGTCTGGAAAAAAAATCCTGACTGTACCTGCGACCATTTACGTCAACGGTATGCGATCTGTTCCGCTGGTCATGGTAATTTTGTGGTTCTTTTTACTTGTGCCGGCGGCGTTTTACGCGATGATTCCGGGGGGCAGTAATTACCGCGCTGAGATCTCGGCCATCATCACTTTTGTAGCGTTCGAAGCGGCTTATTTCAGCGAGATTATGCGGGCGGGCATCCAGTCCATCTCGCGCGGCCAGGTCAACGCTGGTCAGGCCTTGGGCATGACCTACGCCCAAAACATGAAGTTGATCATCCTGCCGCAAGCCTTTCGCAACATGGTGCCCATCTTGCTAACGCAAACCATTATTTTGTTTCAGGATACCTCGCTGGTGTATGCGATTGGTGCTTACGACCTGCTCAAGGGTTTCAGTACCGCAGGCAAGATTTATGGACGTCCTGAAGAAGCTTACCTGCTGGCCGCCGTCGTTTATTTTGTGATGTGCTTCAGCCTGTCTTTTCTGGTCAAGCGTCTGCAAAACAAGATTGCAATCATTCGGTAAGGCCGTTGGTTTGCCCGATACAAACAGGTAAATTTTGGAGAAAACAATGTCGATGATTCAGATGAAAGAAGTGTCCAAGTGGTACGGCACTGTGCAGGTGCTGAACAACTGCACCACGAGTATCAAAAAAGGCGAAGTGGTGGTGGTCTGCGGGCCTTCCGGCTCGGGTAAGTCTACGCTGATCAAAACCATCAATGCGCTGGAGCCTTTTCAAAAAGGTCAAATTTTTGTAGATGGCCAGGCCGTGCATGACCCCAAAACGGATTTGCCCAAACTGCGTTCCAGGGTCGGTATGGTGTTTCAGAATTTTGAGCTTTTTCCACACCTGAGCGTGACTGAAAACCTGACGCTGGCCCAGATGAAGGTTCTGGGCCGCAAGCCGGACGAAGCTAAAACGCACGGCCTCAAGTACCTTGAGCGCGTCGGCCTGATGGCCCACAAAGACAAATTCCCTGGTCAGCTGTCGGGCGGCCAGCAGCAGCGGGTGGCGATTGCCCGTGCCCTGAGCATGGACCCCATCGCCATGCTGTTTGATGAGCCAACGTCTGCGCTGGACCCTGAAATGGTCGGTGAAGTGCTCGACTGCATGATGGGCCTGGCCGACGAAGGCATGACCATGTTGGTGGTGACCCACGAGATGGGTTTTGCCAAAAAAGTTGGCAGCCGAGTGATTTTCATGGATGTGGGCGGCAAGATCCTGGAGGACTGCTCGAAAGACGAGTTTTTCAGTCACCCCGAGAACCGCCAGCCACGCACCAAAGATTTCCTCAATAAAATTTTGGCGCATTGACTGGGGTTGGGTTTCCCGAACCTGGAGTACCTGAGAGTCAACCGGGGCATGCTTGCCGCCAGCCTGGCGGGTTGCCGCGTGAGGTTTTTGGTCCGGCTTAATGAGTATCAGTTTCCGTTCGCCCTGCGCTTGTAAAAACCCTTGGGTAAGCGCACGGCAAACGGTTCCTATTTCATCTGGCCAGATGAATGGCTACAACTTGTCGAAGCCGTATAAACGCCCCGGATTTTTCACCAAAATATCGTTGCGCTGCACTGCGCTCGGAACCCATAGTGCCAGCGTGTCAAGGAGGTCGCCGACATTGGGCATCGTGCCCCAGTTGGCCACGTGTGGCCAGTCTGAACCCCAGACGCAGCGGTCTGGGGCAGCTTCAACAAGCCGTTGCGCGTGGGCGATGGTCTCTTCGTAGGGTGGTGGCTGGTGTGACAGGCGATAGGCACCCGACAGCTTGACCCATCCACCGTCGCGTACCAGGGAGACCAGGGTCTGAAAAGACGCATCATCGGGACTCACTTCAGCGGTAGGAAAATGCCCCATGTGGTCGATGACGAATGGGACCGGCAAACGTGCAATGCGCGGCGCCAGCGCGGGCAAGTCGCGTGTATCGACAATGAACTGCAGGTGCCAGCCCATCTCTTTGGCCAGTGCGCCATAGCCTTCCAGCATGTCAAAGCCAATCCCGCCGCCATACAGGACGTTCAGGCGAAGCCCGACAACCCCTGCGCTGCGTGCATCTTCATATGCGCGCTGAGGCAAACCCAGCGGCATTACTGCAATGCCGCGCAGTCGGTCAGGCTGCGCCCTGAGTGTTTGCAGCAGAAGCCGGTTGTCTACGCCGTGTACGCTGACTTGAACCAGCACGCCATAGGTCATTCCGGTTGCGTCCAGCATGTGAAGGTAGGACGCTGGCGTTGCCGCCGGAGCGGTGTAGGAGCGACCTTCTTCCAGCGGGAAATCAGGCGGCAAACCGATGACATGTGCGTGGGTGTCCACCGCGCCGTGTGGCATTTGAAAACTCCGCGGCCCTCTGGGGGTAGGGTCTGGCCCGGGGCAGGCTGGCGCAGAGGGCAAGGGCGTGTTTTGAGTCATCATGATTGCGCATTCAGGACGCGGCCGCGTGTTTCTGGAAGAAACAAGGCGGTGATTAACAGCAAGCTGTACGCCGCCACTGCAAACAGGGCAATGGCAGAAGAAAGTGACATTTGAGCCGAGGTATACCCTACCAAGGCAGGAAACAGTGCGCCAATGCCGCGGCCAAAATTGTAGGTAAACCCCTGGCCGGATCCGCGTAAATGGGTTGGAAACAATTCCGTTAAAAATGCGCCCATGCCCGACAAATAGCCACTTGCGAAAAATCCGAGTGGAAATCCCAGAAAAAGCATGGTCTGGTTGCTGATTTCCATCTGGGTGTACATCAGGATCATGATGATGGCGCCAATTGAAAAGCTGATGAAGAGCTTGCGTCGCCCAATCCGGTCTGCAAGCCAGGCCCCCACAAGGTAGCCGACAAAGCTACCCAAAATCAGCAGCGACAAATACCCGGTGGAGCCCACGACCGTCAATTTACGATCGGTCTTCAGAAAGGTTGGCAGCCAGGTCATGACCGCGTAGTAGCCACCCTGGCAGCCAGTGGTGAACAGCGATGCCAGCAAGGTTGTGCGCAGCATTCCAGGTGAAAATATTTCGAGGATTGAAACCGGTTTTTCACCGCTGGCCAGCCGCCGCGTGCGCTCCTGGACAGCAATCGGTGGCTCTTCGACATGCCGGCGGAGATAAAACACCAGCAGCGCGGGCAGCCCGCCCACCAGAAACATCGCACGCCAGGCGTCCTCCGGCGGCAAGGCGGTAAAAAGTATTGCCTGCCCCAACACCGCCAGGCCCCAGCCGATGGCCCAGCCAGACTGGACGCAGCCGACCGCGCGGCCGCGGTATTGCGCGCGAATGGTTTCGCCCATCAGCACGGCGCCGACCGCCCATTCACCGCCGAAACCAAACCCCAGCAGCGCCCGCGCCACCATTAGCTGGTTGAAGTTCTGGGCAAAAGCCGACACCACGCTAAAAAATGAAAACCATAAAATCGTGATTTGCAGCGTGCGGACACGACCGATGCGGTCCGAAATGTAGCCTGCAAACCAGCCACCAAACGCCGACGCCAGCAGCGTCAGCGTGACCGCGAGGCCCGCATCGCCGCGCTGTACCTGCCACATGGCAATGATGGTGCCAATGACCAACGGATAAATCATGAAATCCATGCCGTCCATGGCCCAGCCGGAAAAGCAGGCCCAGAAAGTTCGCCGTTCTGGCGGGTTCATGTCGCGGTAGAAGGCCATCAGACTGGCATCTGTCTCCCCGGTGGTGGATGGTTGTGGAACTTGCACGTTATCTCCTCATTTGTTGTTGATGGAAAGCGGGAACTGGTTTTGAACATGTTTGCGCACAGGGTGTTCGTCCCCTTGGGCGTCATCCGCGTGCATGGAATGCGTCGGATGGCCTGGCAAAAATCGTGATTAATGGCTGTTTATTGACCGGTGAACGCTGGCGACCTTTTTTCCAGAAAGGCCGCGACGGCCTCGTCATGGTCCTGGGTATAGTGCGCCAGGGCCTGGTAGGCCGCCGCGATTTCCAGTGACGTGGCCAGGCTGACGTGCTGGCTCTCGCGCAGCAGCCGCTTGCTAAGGCGCAGCGTCAAAGGCGGGTGGGCCGCTATTTTGCGGGCAAAGGCCATGGCCTCGTCCATTAGGTTGTCGTGCGGGACGACTTTAGTTACCAAGCCGATCGCGCGGGCGGCCTCGGCGTCAATTGTCTCGCCGGTCAACATCATCTCCAACGCCTTGGACGGGCCAATCGTGCGCGACAGCAGCCAGGCGCCGCCATCTGCGGGCACAATTCCAAGTTTGACAAAACTGCTCGCAAATTTGGCACGGTCAGAGGCAATCCGTACATCGCACATGCAGGACAGGTCCATGCCCGCGCCGATTGCCGGACCGTTCACGGCTGCAATGGTCGGCACGTCAAGTTCGTAAAGCGCCAGCGGGATCTGCTGGATGCCGTTACGGTAGGCATCACGGATCTGCACCGGCGAGCCAGCCGAAAAACTTTTTTTGTCGCGCATGTGTTTGATATTGCCCCCGGCCGAAAAAGCCGAACCAGCACCTGTCAGGATCACGACCCGCACGCGGGTGTCGCGTTTGAGGCGTTCGCAGACAGTGACAAATTCAAGCATCTGCGGCTCTTCCGAAAGTGCGTTGCGCTCGTCGGGCCGGTTCATCGTGAGGGTCACGATGCCGTCCTGTTCTTCGTAGTCTAAAAAATTGCTCATGGGGTCTCCGCAGGCGAGGGGGTGGAGGGGAAGATGTCGATATGTCCGTCCGTGACGCAGCGCCAGAACGGTTGCCCGCTGGTGCAGATGGCTGCACCAATCCGGCGCGACCACCAGCCGTGGTGACCAAACTCGCTGCGCCAGGACCACAAGCGGCGGGTCATGAAATGCAGACTGTGCTCGTAGGTAAAACCAATCGCGCCGTGTACGGCATGTGCAATCGACGCCGCCTTGCCGGCCGCTTCGCTCGAGCGGGCCTTCGCCGCAGCGATGGCAAACGATGCCGTTGCCTGGCCGGCCTGGTCAAAAGCAAAAGCCGCACCCGCTGCCGTCGCCGCTGACTCGCAGCCCAAAACGGCAAGCTGTTGTTGAATTGCCTGGAACTTGCCAATCGCCTTGCCAAACTGGCTGCGGTCGCCGGCGTATTGAATGCTTTGCTGCACCAGCCGCTCCATGGCGCCGGCCATCTGGGCGCAGCGCAGCATCGCGCCATACAACCGGATGGGTGATTCGCCCAGCGCCCGCGGCACCGGCGCCAGGGCAACGGCGGGGGCGGCTTGCAAGTCGATGCTGTCACGCGGTTCGCGCGCCAGGTTCAAGTCGTCCCGACGTGGCAGTCCCGCCGTGTCCACCAACGCCAGATGGAGGATGCCGTCAACGCGCACTTCCAGCACCACGTGCCTTGCGTAGCGGCCCCATGGCACCAGCGGCAGCACGCCGTCAAGCCGCCAGCCCTGCGGGGTGTGCGTGGCCTGCACGCCCGCTCCGCCGGTGCTGTCGACAATGCTCAAGGCGCCGCTGGGCACGGCCAGGCCGGTCTGGTCCAGCAGCCATGCCGTCAGCATCGTCTCTGGCAAGGGCAGCGGTAGGCCGTGCTGGCCACATGCCATGACCAGCGGATACACGTCCGACCAGGCCAGCCCCGAGCCACCAGCCGATTCGCGGACCAGCGCGTGGGGAAGGCCGAGCTCTTCAATCAGCTGCCAGAGTGCCGTTGCCGGCGTTCCTTTTTCGCTCTCGCGCAGCAATGCCGGCGTCACGTGGTCAGCCAGCAGGCGCTGGATGCTGTGTTCAAGAATATCGCGCATGCCGTGCTACCTTAAACCGAGACCGCGGGCAATGATGCCGCGAATAATTTCACGTGTGCCGCCGCGCAGAGAAAATGAGGGGGCGACCTGGGTCACGTAGGCCAGCACGCGCTCATAGTCACCGGCTGCCTGCAGCGTTGGTTGCAGGTCCAGCAGCGCATGCGCCAGCTCGGGCATCAGCTGCTCAAATTCGGTACCCAGGTCCTTGACGCAAGCCGCCTCAATCACCGGGTTTTCCTGATTCTCGAGTTTTCCGGCAATCGACAAAGACATTTGCCGCAACACAACAATGTGGGCCACCATGCGGCCCACTGCTGCCTCCACCTGCGATCCAGGCAGGCGCCCTGCCACCCGCAGCAGTTCACTGAGCAATGCGACGCTGCTCAGGTAGCGCTCGGGGCCGCTGCGCTCATAGGCAAGTTCTGACATCACCTGCTGCCAGCCATTGCCTTCCGCGCCAATAAGCTGGTCGTCCGGGACAAAAGCGTTGTCAAACACGACCTCGTTGAAGTGGGCCTCACCGGCCAAATCCATGATGGGGCGGACGGTAACGCCAGGCGCCTTCAGGTCAATGATCAGCTGTGACAGGCCTTGCTGGCGTTCCGAGCCAGCGCTGGTCCGCACCAGCGCAATCATGTAATGGCAGCGGTGGGCGTTGGTGGTCCAGAGCTTGGTGCCGTCAACACGCCAGCCACCGTCCACGCGCGTGCCGCGTGTGCGCGTCGCGGCCAGGTCAGACCCTGAGTCGGGCTCGCTCATGCCGATACAAAAGTAAGACTCGCCGCGGCAAATCGGCGGCAGGAAGCGCATTTTCTGCGACTCGGTGCCGTAGTTTAAAAGCAGGGGGCCGCTTTGCCGGTCGGCCGTCCAGTGCGCCAGTACCGGCGCACCAGCGGCCAGCAATTCTTCGACCAGAACATAGCGCGCAAACGCGCTCTGCTCGCCGCCGCCATAGCGCTTTGGCCAGGTCATGCCGATCCAGCCGCGCGCTGCCAGCTGGCGCGTGAAGGTAGCGTCAAAACCCATCCATGAGTAGGCCCGGTCAGCCCGGGGATAGTCTGCCAGCGCAGTATCCAGAAAGTCTCGAATCTCGTGGCGCAGCGCCTCGGCTTGCGGCGGCAGGCGACAGGGTTGGAATGATTTGGCGAGCATGGTTAGATAATTTTTGCGTCGCGTAGCGCGGCGATTCCCGCCTCGTCAAGACCCAGCAAATCGGCGAGTACCTCGTCGGTATGTTGTCCGAGTATCGGCGGCGGGCGGCTGTAGACCAGCGGGTGTTCGGTGAAGCGTATCGGGTTGGCAATCAAGGGCACCTTGCCAGATGCCGGGTGATCCAGCTCAATTTTCATGTCGCGGTGCTGAACCTGTGGGTGCGCAAAGGTCTGGGCCATGTCGTTGATCGGCCCGCAAGGAACGCCTATTGCGCCCAGTGTGCGCAACCATTCCTCAGTGCCGCGCTGCTTGGCGAGGCGCGCCATTTCGGGGATCAGCGCATCGCGGTTGCGCACACGGTCGGCGTTGCTTAAAAAACGTACGTCTTGCGCCAGCCAAGCCTGGCCAGCGGCCGCACAAAATTTACTGAATTGGGCGTCGTTGCCAATCGCGATGATGATGTGGCCATTGGCTGTCGGAAAAGCCTGGTAGGGCACGACATTGGGATGCGCGTTGCCGTACCGGCGCGGCACAACACCGGAAATAAGATGGTTTTGGCCCTGGTTCGACAGCATGGCGACCTGGCAGTCGAGCAACGCCATGTCGATGTGTTCGCCGCCGCCCTCACGGTCTCGCCGCATCAATGCCGCCAGGATGGCGACAGTGGCATACATGCCGGTCATGAGGTCCGCCACCGGCACACCGACTTTCTTGGGGCCGCCGCCTGGCATGTCGTCGGGGTCGCCGGTGATGCTCATCAGGCCGCCCGTGCCCTGAATCATGAAGTCATAACCAGCCTGGGATTTAAACGGACCGTCCTGGCCGAAGCCGGTGATCGAGCAATAGACCAGGTTCGGGTTGATGGCCTTCAAATCCGCGTATGACAAGCCGTAGCGTTGCAGATCGCCAGTTTTGAAGTTTTCAATCAGCACGTCGCACTGCGTGACCAGCGAGCGCACGATATCCTGGCCTTGTTGGGAAGCGATGTCCAGTGTGATGGACTTTTTGCCGCGGTTGGCACACAGGAAATAGGCGGTTTCAAGGGTGTCTGTGCCATCGCCATCCTTGAGGAATGGCGGGCCCCAGGCGCGGGTGTCGTCGCCGCCTTTGGGGCGCTCGATCTTCAGGACTTCAGCGCCGAGGTCAGCGAGGTTTTGGCTGGCCCAGGGGCCCGCCAGCACACGCGACAGGTCCAGCACACGCAAATGGGAAAGGGGTCCTGGCATAAATCAGTCTTTGGGTAAGGTGCGGGCGATTTCTTCGTAGCTCTTGCGGTCTTGTTCGAGCTGGCGGTCCCAGTCAGAGCCGCCCAGGTAGGACAAGAACGGCGCATCGTTGCGGGCCGCCTTGATGTAGTCCGGATTTTTCATGGCCGCTTCGATCGCGCTTTGCAGGCGTGCCAAAATTTGCGGAGGCACGCCATTGGGCGCTGCAAAGCCCCGCTCGGCGGTCATTTCTTCAGGCAGACCGAGTTCGTAAGTCGTTGGGACCGAGTTCAAACGCGCGACCTTGTTTTTAGTGAACTGCGCCACCAAGCGCACCGGCGTTGCCTCGTTGTCGGGGTCGGGCACTTCCGAGGCCGCCAGAAAGGCGATGTCGAGCTGGTTGCCCGCGAGGGCGGTTTTTTGCTGCGCACTGCCGTTGTACGGAATGGCATTGAAGTGGATCTGCGCCGCTTTTTCCAGCCGTGCCATGGCCAGGTGGCCGTTGGTCCCAATGCCGTTGTGGCCCGCCGACAGCGAGGATGGTGAGGCCTTGAGCCGGGCCATCACTTGCGTCATGTCAGTCAGCTTGCTGTCCTTGCGTGCAACCATGACAGTCGGGTCGCTGACGACACGGGCAACCAGCGTAAGGTCTTTGGTGCTGTAGGACGCCTTGCGGTGCATCGGCACAAAGAAATAACCCGGCAAGTTGACAATGCCGACGGTGTAGCCGTCCGCCTTGGCACGCTTGACCTGAGCCACACCAATTTCTCCCGAGGCCCCGGGGCGGTTAACGATAATAAGGTTTGCGTTGTCGCCCAGTTGCCTGGCAATGTAGGGTGCGAGCACGCGCACCATCACATCAGTCGTTCCGCCAGGGGCAAAGCCCACCACCACTTCAATCGGCGCATCGCTGGGCCAGGCTGCATGTACCGGGACCATACCGGCCAGGCTGGCCACCAACAGACCCACACCGCACCACCATAATTTTTTCATATTGTTGTCTCCTTCACGTCAGTGGGCTTGAGCTTAGAAGCAAGTCGCAAAGAGAGAAAGCGATATTTATTCAAGTCTTTTAAGTCGAAATACGACTGAATAAATGATGCGTTGTTAAATGGCCCATAGCGGATTCCCGGCACTGAAGTCCACTTCCTCGGTGACCAGATGCTTCATGACTGCCACAAGACGGCGCGTGTCGTCCTGCCGCCATATAAAGTGGTACTCCGGACGCGGCAGCGGCGGATCACTGCGCAGCGCAACCAGCAACTGGCGCCTGATCAGCGGTGCGACGTAGCGTTTTGGTAAAAAGCTGATGCCAACGCCGGCCACGGTCATGGCCAGAATGGCGGTCAGGCTGTTGCAGGCGACCACTTCGCGCATCTGCACGCCATGCGCGGCTGTCCAGGTGCGCAGCGCACCCGTCAGGCCGGAGTCGCTGGTGGACAGGATCACCGGGTGATGTTTCAACAGCTCTGCGTGCAACAGTGTGCCCTTGCGCAGACGCGTCGGTGCGGCCATCCACGCAAACTCCACCTTGGCGACCGTTTGTGAAGCCACCGATGCGGTAGCGACGTCGCCTGTGACGACGGCAAAGTCCAGTTCACCCCGTTCGACCAGACGCTCCATGCTTTTTCCAAGGCCCACTTGCGGCTTCAGCTCGACACCGGGGTGCTCGGTATGAATCCGCCGCACCAGTGCCGGAAACCAGGTGGTCGCAGTGAGCTCGCTGATGCCCAGTCGGCAAGGACCGCGCAGGGTTCCCTCAACTTCAAGGCCCTGGCGTATGGTTTGCTCCAGGGCAAGCATTTGTTGCGCCTGGGGCAACAAGGCCTCACCCGCTGCGGTCAGCACAGCACGCTGGCCCGACCGGTCGAACAGGGCGTGGCCGATGTTGCCTTCCAGTTCTGCAATGCGCTTGGAGAGTGAAGATTGCGTGACATGCAAACGCTCCGCCGCTATGGCAAAGGTGCCAAGTGTGGTGGCCCAATAGAACGCTTCAAGTTGTTTTAAGGTCATGGCGCAAGCTTATGCGAGGACTGCCAGCACTGTCAGTACCACGCGTGCAGACACTCTGGCTGACGAACAAGACCAGCGGCTTGGGCAAGCGCCGAATGCGACAATCCGGTGCATGACTTCAGCTTTGAACTCCCCCAGCACTTCGCCCGCCACAACGCTCACCATCACCCGCCCGGACGACTGGCACCTGCACGTGCGCGATGGCGAGGCGTTGCAGACTGTGGTGCCCCACACGGCCGCACAGTTTGGCCGGGCCATCATCATGCCCAACCTGCGTCCGCCGGTGACGACTGCAGCGCTTGCCCTGGCCTATAAAAGCCGTATCCAGGCGGCTGTACCCGAGGGGGTGGCGTTTGAGCCGCTGATGACTTTGTACCTGACGGACAACCTGCCGCCCGAGGAGGTCAAACGCGCCAAAGACGCTGGCGTGGTGGCCGCCAAACTGTACCCGGCGGGTGCCACCACCAACAGCGATGCCGGCGTGACCGACCTGCGCAAGACCTACAAAACGCTGGAGGCCATGCAAAAGGCGGGCTTGTTGCTGCTGGTGCATGGCGAAGTCACCTCGCCAGACATTGACCTGTTCGATCGTGAAGCGGTGTTTATCGACACCCAGCTGATTCCCTTGCGGCGTGATTTCCCGGAACTCAAAATCGTGTTCGAACACATCACCACCAAAGAAGCTGCACATTACGTGCGTGATGCTGGTGCATTTACCGCAGCCACCATCACCGCGCACCACTTGCTGTACAACCGCAACGCCATTTTTACGGGCGGCATTCGTCCGCACTACTACTGTTTGCCGGTGCTCAAGCGCGAGACGCATCGTCTGGCCCTCGTTGAAGCGGCGGTCAGCGACACCCCCCGTTTCTTTCTGGGTACTGACAGTGCGCCCCATCCCGCCCATCTAAAGGAGCACGCCACTGGCTGTGCCGGCTGCTACACCGCGCATGCGGCCATGGAGCTGTATGCGGAGGCCTTTGATGCCGCTGGTGCATTACACCAGCTGGAAGGTTTTGCCAGCTTCAACGGCGCTGACTTTTACGGCCTGCCGCGCAACCAGGGCCGCATCACGCTGAAAAAAGAAAGCTGGACCCCGCCCGAGAGTTTTGCGTTTGGTGAGGCGCTGCTCAAGCCGCTGCGGTCGGGTGAAGCGCTGGCCTGGCGGCTGGTTTGAATTTGCAGCCAGCGCTGCGTCCCCAGCCAACGGCTGCAGCAGCGATCGACTGGCAGCGACCGTGGTTGTTGCCCTATGCCGCATGTGCTGGCCTGGCGCCGCTGGCAACAGGCTGCACAACAGCCGACGCGCTGAACGCTTCCGGGCAGGCCCCTGTGCGGTTTGTCGCGCAATCTTCCTTGCCTGAGGGCCAAGCCTACGAACAGTTTATTTTTGAGACCCGCAGCGTGCCCACCCGAGACAACCTGCACGATTTTTTCAATGGCCTGTGCTGGCTGACATTTCCGCAAACCAAGAAAAAACTCAACCAACTTCAGGCGGCACAACTGGCTGTGGCCGGGGTGCAAAAGGTGCGCGGTCCGGTGCGCGACGCACTCACGCTGTTTGATGAAAACGCAGCCTTTCTACGCGCGCCGCAACCCCTGTGGGATGCCTTGCTGGCGCGGGATTGGCGTCGACTGTTTGTTGACCTGCGGCCACTGTGGGCTGAAGCCCAGCTGGTGCTGTTCGGCCATGCCTTGCTGGAAAAACTGGTGCAGCCTCGTAAACCCATCACCGCCCATATTTATCAAGCACAACCCGCTATGGATTCAATAGCCGGCCTGGATGCCTGGGTGGCCGCCGACCTGCGGGCGGAAAAGCTGGCGGGCAAACCGTTTGTGCCCCTGCCGGTACTGGGTGTGCCCGGCTGGTGGCCGGACAACGAGAACCCTTGTTTTTACGAGGACATTCGTGTTTTTCGTCCGCGCGCGTAGAAAATAGTAAAAAAGCTAACAGCAACCGTTTTTGCCGTCCCTTGATTTGGGATGCTGATCCCCTATTTAATGATTTATTGAGTGTTGTTTGTGAACAATGCCGACACGGAGATTCCATGAAACGTATTTTTTTATTTGTATTGACCAATCTGGCTGTGGTGCTGGTGCTGGGTGTTGTGGCCAGCTTGCTGGGCGTTAACCGCTTTTTGACGCCGCAGGGCCTGAATCTGGGCATGCTGCTTGGCTTTGCACTGGTCATTGGCTTTGGCGGCGCGATTATTTCGCTGCTGATCAGCAAGCCGGTGGCCAAGTGGAGCGCCGGTGTGCGCATCATTAATGAGCCGCAAAACGCGGACGAAGCCTGGATTGTCGAGACCGTGCGCAAGCTGGCCGACAAGGCGCAAATCGGCATGCCCGAAGTTGGTATTTTTGACGGCGAACCGAACGCATTTGCCACCGGCGCGTTTAAAAATTCAGCACTGGTGGCTGTGTCCACCGGTTTGCTGCAGGGCATGACCCGCGAAGAGATTGAGGCTGTGATCGGCCACGAGGTCGCGCACATTGCCAACGGTGACATGGTCACCATGGCCTTGATTCAAGGTGTGATGAATACCTTTGTGGTGTTTCTGAGCCGCGTGATTGGCTACGCTGTTGACAGCTTTTTGCGCAAAGGCAGCGACAGCAACTCTGGCCCCGGCATCGGCTATTACATCAGCACCATCGTGCTGGATATCGTGCTGGGTTTTGCCGCCGCCATTGTGGTGGCCTGGTTTTCGCGCCACCGCGAGTTTCGGGCTGATGCTGGTGCCGCGCGCCTGATGGGCAGAACCCAGCCCATGATGAATGCGCTGGCCCGCCTGGGCGGCATGGTGCCCGGCGAGTTGCCCAAATCGGTACAGGCGATGGGCATTACCGGTGGTATCGGCAAGCTGTTTTCAACCCACCCACCGATTGAAGAGCGTATTGCAGCCCTGCAAAACGCGCAGCCCGGGCAGGTATAGCGCAAACGACCGGGAAGCCAAAGGCAAGGGGCGCCTTATTGCTATTTATTTAATAGCAATAGGCGCCCGTATTTGCTGCGGTACAGGCCTTTTTGGCCCATAAGAAAATGAGTTTTAAATTTCTGCAGATGCCGGCGTGCTGTCTTGCTCGGCCGTGTTGCTTGCAGGCGTTTCCACAACGCGCTGGTCGAGCCGTACGCGGGCTAGTATGACCGTGACTTGCATTGGGTTCATGCCGTACATGTCGGCAAACTCGGCTTCAGTCCGTCCGCTGGCGGTGAAGGCCCGCATCAACGCCTCGCGCTTGGCGGCTTCGCGTCCCAACTCGGCCACGGCGTCGTCCAGCAAGGCATTGGTGACCTCGTCCTGCACGCGCACCAGAGCTGCATAGGCCTCACTGCTCAGGCCAGAGGCTTCAATGGCGTCCATCAGGCGCATGCGCAAACGAGGGCGCAGGTCATCCCGCGTGCGGCCCTGGTGCCGTCTGAACACCTCCAGCATGGCATGGTGGACGTGCTCGGGCGCGACCGGCTCTACTGGCTTGCCGTCCAGGTCATGGCGCTGGTTGCCGGCGGCCACGGCCTCCAGGTAGCGCATCGAGCGGGCATGCAGGCCCATCGCCACTTTCAGTTCTTCAGGCTTAAACTCCTCGGGGTGCAGGGCCAGCAAGTCTTTGTACACGCCCAGCTTGAGCGGCAGAAACTGCGCGCCAAACAAAGCGGGGTAAAGCTCAAACAGGCGTTCAAGAACCGGATTCGCCTTGCGCGGCGTTTGTTGTCTTGGCGCAGGCTGCTTTCTGGCGGGGGCGACGTGCCCGTTGTCGGGGGTGGCTTGGAGTGCTTCGGTCATCAGTTCTTGTCTTGTCTTTGATTGGGGGGAGTTGATGCCAACCATTATCGCGGGACGGCGATGGTTGGCTGCTTGACCAGGTTGCGCGCGACGGCTTCAGCTACTTCAATGCCGTCCACGCCGGCCGACAAAATGCCACCTGCGTAGCTGGCCCCTTCGCCAGCCGGGTAAAGGCCCTTGACGTTGAGACTTTGAAAATCTTCACCGCGCGTGGTTCTGATCGGCGATGAGGTTCTGGTCTCAACGCCGGTCAATACGGCATCGTGCATGTCAAAGCCGCGGATTTTTTGGCCGAAGACCGGAATCGCTTCACGTATGGCCGCAATCGCATAGCCGGGCAGGGCGCTGGCCAGGTCGCCGAGCAGCACGCCGGGTTTGTAGGAGGGCTCCACGCTGCCCAGCGCCGTGGAGGGCTTGCCGGCCACAAAGTCGCCCACCAGCTGGCCAGGCGCCGCATAGTTGCTGCCACCCAAAATATAGGCATGGGACTCCAGCTGCCGCTGGAATTCAATACCCGCCAGCGGTCCGTCAGGATAGTCCGCCGGCGTGATACCGACCACAATGCCGGCGTTGGCATTGCGCTCGTTACGCGAGTATTGGCTCATGCCGTTGGTCACCACCCGGCCGACCTCAGATGTAGCGGCCACCACCGTACCGCCCGGGCACATGCAAAAGCTGTAGACGCTGCGCCCCTTGCCTTGCCCGTTCAGTGCGTGGTGCACCAGTTTGTAGTCGGCCGCGCCCAGCAGCGGATGTCCGGCGTGCTGGCCCAAGCGGGCTCGGTCAATCAGCCCCTGCGGGTGCTCGATACGAAAGCCAATGGAGAAGGGTTTGGCCTCCATGTACACACCGCGGCTGTGCAGCATGGCCACGGTGTCGCGTGCGCTGTGGCCCAGTGCCAGCACAACGTGGTCGGCGCGCAACTCGTAGCTGGTGGAGTCATGCAGATTCTCTACCGTCAAGCCGCGCAGGTGCCCGTCCTCAATCCGCATGTCGCTCAGCCGTTGCTCAAAGCGCACTTCGCCGCCCAGGGCGATGATCTGCTCGCGCATGTGTTCGACTACTTTCACCAGCTTGAAAGTGCCAATGTGCGGCTTGCTGACCAGCAAAATCTCTTCAGGCGCGCCAGCCTTGACAAACTCCTGCATGACCTTGCGGCCCAGATGACGCGGGTCCTTGATCTGGCTCCAGAGCTTGCCATCTGAAAAGGTGCCGGCACCGCCCTCGCCAAACTGTACGTTTGACTCCGGGTTGAGCGTGTTTTTGCGCCAC
>JANXTM010000166.1 GCA_025352405.1 Polaromonas sp. | reverse complement strand
CCATTGGCTCCGGATGCCCCCAAACAAAACCCCGCCCAGTCCTGCATCAAGGCGCGCCGCTTGTCCAAAAGATCAGATCGCAGGTAAGCCGCTTCCACCTTGTCCGGCAGCTGGTGCGCCAACGCATGCTCACACACCTCTCGGGGATAGCTGGTCTGCTCGGCCGCCCAGTTTCTAAACGTTGACCGGAAGCCATGCACGGTGATAGGGTCTGCTTTGGGATCAGTGATGGCACGCCGCAGCAGCATGGCAAGGGCCATGTTGCTCATGGGCTTGTCGCCTGAAATGGCATTGCTGAAAACATAAGGTCCGGCGCGCCGACATGTCTCCAGTACCTTGACCGCCGCGCCAGACAGCGGAACCCGGTGTTCCTTGCCCCCCTTCATGCGCGCCTGGGGAATGGTCCAGATTGCGTGGGCCAGCTTGTCTTCAGAAGACTCAGACTTGGGCAGTCTGGACATTTCAGCCCAAGTAGCCCCCATCACCTCATTGGTCCTGCCCGCCGTCAGAATCAAGAACTGTAGTGCCACCGCACTCACACCGGGCATGGACTGAAGCTTCCTGAAAAAGTCTGGCAACTGCGCGTAGGGCAGGGAAGGATGGTTAACCACCTTCTGTGTCTTCGAAGGTGCGGCCAGCAGATTCTGCAGTCCCCCTTTCCAGGTCGCTGGGTTGTCACCCGCATACAAATTTTTGGCTTTGGCCCAATCCACTACAGACTCAATGCGTCCTCTCAGGCGGGAAGCCGTCTCATTGCGCGTAAGCCAGATAGGCTCCAGGCAGCGCAACACGTCCTCACGGGTCAAAGAAGCAATCGATCTATCCCCGAACACCGGACTGGCGTACTGGCTCAGGGTGTTCTGCCACTGCTGGGCATGTTTGGCGTTCTTCCATTCATGACGCTTGGCTTCAATGTACTTGGCCGCGCAATCGTCAAAGGTTAAAGCTGCTCGTTCAGCCTGGCGAATAGCAATTGCAGGTGCTGGACGTCCAGCCAGCAATTGCGGCAACACAAGCGCCAACTGGGCTCTGGCTTCAAGAAGACTGGTCTGGGGATAGCTGGCAAACTGGTGCAGGCTTTCCTTGCCATTGGATTTGTAGAAACGAGTCTGCCAGTATTTGAACCCGGTGGGCGTGATTCGAAGGTACAACTGGCCACCACATCCAATGCGGTAGTCACGATCGCGCGGCTTGGCAGAGCGCAACTGGCGGTCGGTGGCGAAGGCTAATTTGGGCATGGCGGAACACTTGTAGGTACCCACAAATGTACCCGCAAAAACCAGGGTCAGGGATGAAGTGGTTTGAACGAGATTGAACTGCTTAATTATTTAGTTCAATTAAATCAATGGCTTACATCAACAAACAGGACGAAAGTGAACTGGTCTGAACGGTAGGTATGGGGACGCCTTTTCCGCCAAAATTAGAGGTTGAAATCCAATAATTTCAAGGGTCGCAAGATCCATAAAAAAAGCCACCGTTAGGTGGCTTTTTTTTGGCCGCTGACATGTGAAGTTTAGCGGTTTGCAGCTTTTAGTTCAAAGCTGATTTTTTGCCGTCTTTGTAGACGTACAAGGTGATGGCCGGGTTTTTCAACTCGCCGTTAGGCTCAAAGCTGATCGTGGTGGTCACACCTTTAAAGCTAGTTTTCATCAGCTCCGGGGTGTAAACCTTTGGATCGGTCGAATTGGCGCGCTTCATTGCGTCGACCAGAACAAACGTAGCATCATAAGTGTACGGGCTGTACACCTGGAACTGCTTGGGGAATTTGGCTTCGTAGCGCTTCATCCAGGCGTCGCCGCCTGGCATTTTGGCCAGTGATGCACCACCTTCAGCGCAAACCACGTTACCAATGGTCTTGGCACCAGCAGCCAGCTTGGCAATTTCAGCCGTGCAGATGCCGTCACCGCCAAAGTACTTGACGTTGCTCATGCCAAGCTGTTCCATCTGGCGAAGCATCGGGCCAGCTTGCGGGTCCATACCGCCGAAGAATATAGCGTCCGGATTTTTGGCTTTGACAGCTGTCAAAATAGCCATGAAATCGGTTGCCTTGTCGGTGGTGAACTGCTCGTCAACCACGGTCATGCCTTTGGCCAGCGCAGTTCTTTTGAATACTTCAGCAACGCCTTGACCGTAAGCCGTGCGGTCATCAATGATGGCGACGGTTTTCAGTTTCAGAGCATCCGAAGCATAGAAAGCCAGACCAGCGCCGAGGGCGTTGTCATTTGCAATGATGCGGTAGGTGGTTTTGTAGCCAGGCTTGGTGAGGTTGGGGTTGGTTGCAGCGCCCGTGATGTGGGGAATACCGCAGTCGTTGTAAACCTTGGATGCAGGGATGGTGGTGCCGGAATTCAGGTGACCAACCACGCCAGCGACTTTGGAGTCGCACAGTTTTTGTGCAGCAGCCGTGCCCTGTTTTGGATCAGCAGCGTCATCTTCAGCGACGATCTCGAATTTGACTTTTTTCCCCCCAATGACGATGTTTTGGGTGTTCAAGTCTTCAATGGCCATGCGCACGCCGTTTTCATTATCTTTGCCATAGTGCGCCTGTGAGCCTGAAAGTGGCGCAACGTGACCGATTTTGACGACCATGTCCTGTGCCGATGCCACACCAGCCAAAGTAGCGAGAGCAGCTACGACCGTCAGTTTTAATTTCATTTGCATAAAAAACACTCCGATTAGGAAATTACCGTTGAAGGTTGAGAACAAATTTTTTGCTCAACGGGACAGAACATATCGCAATTTTTGCGCCCGCACCATTAGCAACGTCCCTAGGGTGTTTTCGATAAGCGGGTTTACCCGGGAAATAGATTGCCTAATGTACGCAGTTGCACATCGCGTGACCAATCAATCACCTGCAGTTGACAGTGGCAGTTCGTGCGCAATGGCCTGGCTGACCGACTCCCGCACAACCAGTTCAATTTCCTCGCGCAGGCGTGGTGCCAAGGCTTGGGTATGCGTCAGGACAAGTTGGCTTACCGCCTCAAGCAGCCGCCTCTCAAGCACCAGATCCACGCGCTGCATGACACGGTGCAGTACCTGATCTTCAAGTTGATGAGGAGATTGGACAGAGCCCGGCATTAAGGCATCCTGCAGTAATGTTGCTTCTGGCAAAGCAGATGCCCAGTCGTGTTGCACCACTTCCGTAAGGGTGGGAACAAAGCGCGGTGGCGTGGGTGCACCGTTCACGCACTATCTCCTGCCACTGCGAGGTCATGTCGTTTCAGCGCATAACCCCTGTCGGCGTAATGCTTCCAGCGGTGACGCGCGGCCAAGCGGTCCACATCCAATGTGGTCACGACCTCGATAAAGCGATCAAAGCGTTCAAATTGGTCCGGAATATCCGAATCTAAATTTACCAGCACGCCATGGTGTGCACAATCCCTGAGCGACTCGACCAGCAAAACAGGCGTTGCTGCCAAGGTTTTTCCGTGTGCCGTATCGCTTTTGGCCGCCGTGGTCATCCTGTAATGCGGCACAAACTCCAAAGCAGAAAAAGTCCAGAGCAATTGGTCCAGTTCCGCCAGCATCTCTGGTGCGCCCGTCACTACCAACTGCGCGCCGCTCAGATAAGCCTTGCGCAGTAACCGGCAGCTGTAGCTCAGCTTGTCAGGTACGTTGAAATGAAAGGCGATGTCGGTCATGCGACTGATGGTTTCGCCGATACCCTGGTTTTGGACCCTCGGGATTTGACGGCTGGTTTGCTGTTTTGGACACCACCGGCAAGCGCAGCCTGACCGAGCAAGTAATCTACCAGCAAGGCCACTGGCCGGCCAGTGGCGCCCTTGGCTGCACCGCCCTTCCAGGCGGTACCCGCAATGTCTAGGTGCGCCCAGGCAAACTTTGCCGTGAAACGCTGCAGAAATTTGGCGGCTGTGACAGCCCCACCGGCACGTCCGGCCACGTTGGCGACATCGGCAAAATTGGTTTTGAGTCCTTCTGCATAGTCATCGTCAAGCGGCAAACGCCAGCACAAATCAAGCGATGACTCGCCAGCGTCCATTAGGGCGTTGGCCAGCGTGTCATCACTGGCGAACAGACCGCTGCGCACGCCGCCGAGTGCAACGACACATGCCCCAGTCAGAGTGGCAATGTCCACCACGGCGACCGGTTTGAAGCGTTCAGCATAGGTTAGCGCATCGCACAACACTAACCGGCCTTCTGCATCGGTATTGAGAATTTCAATAGTCTGCCCGCTCATGCTGGTGACGACGTCGCCGGGTTTGATGGCACGGCCGTCCGGCATGTTTTCGCAAGCCGGGATCAAACCTATAACGTTTATGGCGGGCTTCAGCTCAGCAAGTGTCCGAAAGGTGCCCAATACACTGGCCGCGCCGCACATATCAAACTTCATTTCATCCATTTCCGCGGCTGGCTTGATGGAAATACCGCCGGTGTCAAAGGTAATGCCTTTGCCCACGAGCACCACCGGCGCCGCATTTTTGCCCGCACCGTCATAGCGAAGCACGATAAAACGCAGGGGTTCTTCGGAGCCTTGTGCTACTGCCATGAAAGATCCCATGCCTAGCTTTGCGACTTCTTTCGGGCCTAAAATTTCAACCTTGATGCCGGGGAGTTTGCCAAGATCTTTTGCCGCCCCCGCCAGTAAAGTAGGCGTGGCATAGTTAGCGGGCCGGTTGGCCCACTCTTTCGCCAATGCGATGCCCTTGGCAAGTCCAACGCCCTTGCTGAAACCGGCAGCAGCAGCGCTCAGGGCAGTGGCAGATGGCACCGCCATCATGACGCGTTCGACAGCTGAAGGCGTTGCCTTTGGCTTGGTGGTGTTGTAAACATAAACGGCATCCCCGCAGGCAACCACCGCCGTACGCATAATTTCGCTTCCAAGTACACCCAGCGCACTGAGATCGACAACGACACGTTTCGCATTGCCGTTTTTGAGAGAACCGATAGCGGCCAGAACCGCAGCCCGAATGTTTTTCGGACTGCCATCGCCAACACCTGCCAGCACCAAACGGATCGCTGCCACACCGTGCGGGCGATAAGCTGCCAGCAATTTCCCGGCCTTGCCCTCAAAGTCACCCGACTTGATGGCCAACGCCGCCAGTTGCGATACGGGATCATCACTGCCACCGAGCTCGCCGGCGTTTTGTGGAATAAGCAGCACCAGGGCGTCGCATTTTTCAGTACAAATACGCGCGCGGGTCAATGTTTTGAGTTCGAAGTCCATAATTCAGGGTCTGACCAATCAAAAAATAAAATAAAGTGAATGCGCAAATGGCCTGCGGCGCGGCAAAACGCTCCAGCGCACACAAACGCTCAATTAGTCAATGTTATTCCAATCTTCAATTCGCAGAGAGCTGGCTCGTAGCTTTGGGGCTACGCTGGTGGTGTTGATCACCATCGTGATGACCATCGTACTGATCCGGACCCTGGGTCAGGCATCCCGCGGGTACATCAATCCGCAGGATGTCATGTTGCTGATGGCCTATTCGGCATTGGGGCGACTGCCCACCATCTTGACCTTGTCACTGTTCATTGCCATGGTCGGCACCCTGTCGCGCATGTATCGTGACAGCGAGATGGTCGTATGGTTCACCAGCGGTCAAGGTCTGTCAACGTTTTTGAAGCCGATGTTCCGTTTTTCCTGGCCTGTACTGCTGATCATTGCATTGTTGTCGATCTTTGTCTGGCCTTGGACCAACCAGCAAACCCAAGAAATGCGGGAGCGTTATGAAAGCCGCGGTGATCTGGACCGCGTTGCTGCCGGCCAGTTTCAGGAATCAGCCAACGGCAACCGGGTATTTTTCATCGACCGTGATGGCGCCAAAGGACAGAAATCGAGCAGCAATGTGTTCATCGCATCAAACGAAAATGGCAAGAGCGCCATCACTACAGCGCGTTCCGGTCAGCTTGAGAATATCGATGGTGCTCAGGTGTTACTTCTACGCAATGGCCAACGGCTTGAAAGCCAGGTCGGCAAATCGGCCGTCAAAATCAGTGAATTTGAAGAATACGGTAGCAACACGGCAAACGCCGCCCCGCCCTCGACCGACACCACCGATACCAAATTACAGTCTACGCTCTCGCTGATCCGCACGCCTGTTCGCAATAACCTCGGAGAATTGGCATGGCGGCTCGGCTTGGCGCTGGCACCGCTCAATTTTGTTGTGCTTGCTGTTGCGATGGCTAGCGTTAACCCGCGCGGTGGCCGAAGCCTGAATCTGACGTTCGCGGTGCTGGCTTTCGTGGTCTACAACAACCTGATCAATCTTGGACAAAGCTGGATATCTTCAGGTTTGGTCAATTTCGGCAACTTCTTCTTATTGACCCACGGCGGCGTATTGTTGGTGGCACTTGCATGGCTGGTAAAACGCAACGCTAACTGGACCTTGAAAACAGCGTTGCGCCCCGCACGCGGCCACCCAAGCCTGCCAGACCGCACCCGGATCGCCGCATGAAAACCATACGCCGCCTGATTTATGGCGAAGTCCTGGCTGCCATTGCCCTGGTGGCACTGGGTTTTTTGGCATTGTTCTTTTTCTTTGATGTGGTCGATGAGCTGCAATACCTCGGTAAAAACACGGTGTCGCCTGCAGCCACCAATGCCGCTTCGCTGGCCATGGACACGTACCATGTCAAGCATGCCCTGCTGTATGTGGGCTTGTTGATA
Organism: Polaromonas sp.; assembly: GCA_025352405.1. Lineage (GTDB taxonomy): Bacteria > Pseudomonadota > Gammaproteobacteria > Burkholderiales > Burkholderiaceae_C > Polaromonas. The sequence goes on along the minus strand of JANXTM010000166.1, from coordinate 6,303 downwards.
CCCAACCATCTCTATGAGTTGCTACCCATTTCGGTGCTGATAGGCACGATTTTCGTGATGGCAAGACTGGCGCAGAGTTCGGAGTACACGATTTTGCGCACCAGTGGCCTTGACCCGTGGCGCGCCCTGAAGCTGCTTCTCAGTCTGGGTGCTTTTTTCGTGGTCATCAGCTTCGCGGTCGGCGACTATGTAGCACCTGCCAGCGAGCGTGCGGCGCAGTTGCTCAAAGCGCGCTACCAGGGAAATATCACCGTGGGTCAAACCGGTGCCTGGTTGAAAGAAAAGCAGGCCTACAACACCTATGTGACCAATGTCAAAACTCTTTCATCCAAAAGCGAAATGCAGGGCGTCAGGATTTTTGAATTTAACAACAAGGGGCTGTTGATATCCACCACCCAGGCCGCATCGGCCAGCTTTGGCCGCGACGACTCCTGGCTGTTAATGAAAGTGACTCGTTCCGAATTCAACCTTCGGCCTGATAATGGCGATAAACCCAGTCAAAGCACCAAGGCTGTCCAGGTCAACCGCAACGAAACGCCCACCCTGCGCTGGCCCACAGAAATCTCGGAAGAAATGGTGTCTGTGGCACTTCTCAAGCCGGAACGCATGAGCACCATTGATCTTTTCAATTACATCCGCCACCTCGACGCCAATGGCCAAACAGCCCAGCGCTACGAGATCGAGTTCTGGAAGAAGGTTTTTTATCCCCTCAGTTGTGTGGTGATGGTGATGCTGGCGCTGCCTTTTGCCTACCTGCATTTTCGGTCTGGCGGCATCACTACTTACGTTTTTGCGGGCGTGATGATAGGCATCAGTTTCTTTTTGCTTAACAACGTGTTTGGCTATATTGGCAATCTGCGCAGCTGGCAACCATGGCTGGCGGCTGCGGCGCCGGGCATGCTGTACATGGCCGTGTCGCTAGGCGCCTTTGGCTGGCTGGTCCTCAGGCGTTGATTTCCCGACAAATACCCCTCTCTTTTTCAGCAGCCATGACTTTTTCAACACCGACAACCCTTTTCTCCATCACACCTGCTCCAACCGTGGGCGTTATTTTGTTTGCCCATGGTTCTCGTGATCCCTTGTGGCGCACACCTATCGAAGCCGTGGCGACCACCATACGCGCGCGTCAGCAGGATGCCCTGGTGCGTTGTGCCTACCTCGAGCTGTGCGAGCCAACGTTGCCAGATGCGGCCCACGATTTTGTAGCCGCGGGCTGCCGTCATTTAAGAATATTTCCCTTGTTTCTTGGTGTCGGAAAACATGCGCGTGAAGACCTGCCAATGCTGGTTGCGCAAATCAGGGCAAGTCACCCTGAAGTCAGCGTTGAACTGATGGCCACAGCCGGTGAAAGCCCTGCATTGATTGCCCTGATGGCCGACCTCGCTTTGGCTTAATTTTGGTTTGGCGGCAACATCTGCTGCACCTGGCCGTTGCGGGAAAGGTGAAAAATAAGAAATCAAAAATGCATAATGAAGCAATAAATTAGCTTAAATTTGATATGAACCTTCATCAATTTCGCTTCGTACAAGAAGCTGTGCGCCGCAATCTCAATCTGACTGAAACCGCCAGGGCACTGCATACCTCCCAGCCAGGCGTATCCAAAGCCATTATTGAGCTGGAAGAAGAACTTGGTGTTGAAATTTTTGCACGCCATGGCAAACGCCTCAAACGCGTCACTGAACCCGGGGAACACGTTCTCAAAAGCGTAGAGATCATCATGCGCGAAGTGGGCAATTTGCGGCGGATTGGCGAGCAGTATTCAGCCCAGGACACCGGCACCCTGTCGATAGCCACCACGCATACTCAAGCTCGTTATGTGCTGCCGTTGCCAGTGGCCCAGTTGCGTGAGGCCTTTCCAAAAGTCAACGTCAGCCTGCACCAAGGCTCACCCGATCAAGTAGCCAAAATGGTAATTGATGAAATCGCTGAAATCGGTATTGCCACCGAATCCCTGACCCACTACCCCGAACTCGTCACCCTGCCCTGCTATGAATGGCAGCACATGCTGGTTCTGCCCGCAGCGCATCCACTGGCGACCAAAGCCAACATCACGCTGGAAGACCTGGCAGCCGAACCCCTGATCACCTACCACCCGTCTTTTACGGGCCGCACCAAAATAGACCAGGCTTTTGCCGCAAGACGTCTGATGCCACGTATCGCGCTGGAGGCCATTGACTCTGACGTGATCAAGACCTACGTCAGGCTTGGTTTGGGCGTAGGCATTGTGGCTGAAATGGCTATTCGTGACGATGGCACCAACGGCGATCTGATCGCCATACCCGCCGGCTCGCTGTTTGGCGTGAACGTAGCCCGCGTGGCTTTTAAGAGAAGCGCGTATTTACGTAATTTTGTCTTTAAATTCACTGAACTTCTCAGTGACAAGCTAACCCGCAGCCTGATTGAAAAAGTCATGTCTGGCCAGATCACTGACTACGACGTCTGAAATCAAATTTCCCAAGTGTATAAATAAACAGGTTATAGCAAGCATGAACACCGTGATTGAACGCACGCCAGCACTGCGGAGCAAATTGCCCGCTGTAGGCACCACCATCTTTACCGTAATGTCTACCCTGGCCCTCGAAAAAAGTGCGGTTAACCTAGGCCAGGGGTTTCCTGATTTTGAGTGCGACCCGCAACTTGTAAATGCCGTCACCAAAGCCATGACCCGGGGCCTTAACCAGTACCCTCCCATGGCCGGCGTGCCAGTTCTGCGGGAAGCGATCTCTGCCAAATTGCTGAAGCTGCATGGCCGCGCTTACAACGCCGACACCGAACTTACCGTGACGGCCGGTGCCACCCAGGCCATCATCACGGCTATATTGGCTGTTGTGCACCCGGGCGATGAAGTTATCGTACTTGAGCCCTGCTACGACAGCTATGTGCCCAATATCGAACTGGCCGGCGGCGTGGTCGTGCGCGTGCCCTTGACGCCCGGCACCTTCCGCCCTGACTTTGACAAAATAGCTGGCGCCATCACGCCCAGCACACGGGCCATTGTGGTGAACTCCCCGCACAACCCCAGCGCTACCGTCTGGACTGAAGCCGACATGCTCAAGCTGCAGGAAATTTTGACCCCCACCGACGTACTCCTCATCAGCGATGAAGTCTACGAACACATGGTGTTTGATGCCGACAAGGGGCACATTCATCAAAGTGCCACTCGCTTCCCAGGCTTGGCAGCACGCGCATTCATTGTCAGCAGCTTCGGCAAAACCTACCATGTCACCGGCTGGAAAGTCGGCTTTGTTGCAGCTCCCGCCGCGCTCACAACCGAGTTTCGCAAAGTCCACCAGTTCAATGTGTTCACGGTCAACACACCGGTCCAGTATGGTCTGGCCAGCTATATGACCAACGAGCAGGCTTACCTTGGCTTGCCGGCTTTTTACCAGCGTAAACGTGACCTGTTCCGTGCGGGACTGGCTAACACCCGCTTCAAGCTGCTGCCGAGCGAAGGCAGCTACTTCCAGTGCGTCGATATTTCCGATGTCAGTGACCTGAACGAGGCTGAGTTCTGCACATGGCTGACCAGCGAGATTGGTGTGGCGGCGATTCCGCTGTCAGCGTTTTATGGCAACGGTTTTGATCAGCGTGTGGTGCGTTTTTGTTTTGCCAAAAAAGACGACACCCTCAAAGCAGCACTGACGCGACTGGCAAAACTTTAGGCCACAAGCCATTGCAGTGTCCGCATTGGCTGACAGCCAGACACGCCTTGTTCTTGCTCAATTTTGCTTTACAGCGGGCAAAAATAGGATGACGTAACAAGGAGTAATTTAATGTCTCTCTCGCTCATTCTTCTGATCGTTCTCATCCTGATTCTTGTCGGCGCATTGCCCACCTGGGGACACAGCCGCAGCTGGGGCTATGGTCCCAGTGGCGGTTTGGGTCTGGTGGTTGTGATCCTGGTGGTGTTGTTGCTCATGGGACGTATCTAAAAACAGTCGCGAACTGTTTTAAAAAAAATGCCGGCGGTTGGTATCAACCGTCGGCATTTTTTTGCCTATGCGGTGTGACTGCGCGCGCACCCCCTTGCCCCGAATGGGAAACCTCCGCCTCGAACCTGCGCCGGTGGGTAGGGAAAACAAGGGGGTGTTGTATCAGGTTGTAGAAAAATATTGCCATATGACTCTTCCGTAGGATTTTGTAACCCAAGGGAGAACTCAACAATGAAAACCAAGCTTGCAATAGTGGTGCTACTCGCCACCAGCGGACTAATGACCGGCTGCGCAACGCCACACGTAGTCCAGGCAGTTAAAACAACTGACTCGTCCATGACGTGCACCCAAATTAACTCCGAATTAGCTGACGCTGATCGATTCAGAAGCGATGCGCAAAAAGAAAAAGGTATGACTGGCACCAATGTAGCTGCAGTTATCTTTTTTTGGCCCGCCATGATCGGCACTTACTCCAATGCGAATGAAGCCATCGCTGCCGCTGACAGCAGAAAAATTCACCTGACTAGCCTGTCTGCGCAAAAGAAATGTGGCGATACATCCTCGGAGTCCGACACGTTCAGCACAAAAGCCGCCAGAAATGAGAAAAATCTGACCGAGTTAAAAGCACTGTTTGACAAAGGCGTGCTTACGAAAAGTGAGTATGACGCCAAGCGCGCAAAAATGATTAGCGCTATGTGAGAAGTAGATTAAAGCCTTGTTAAAAAGGCTTTATAAGCACATCAACCTTTGGAGGAAGCCACCATCAACGCGTTGGTGGCATATCTGGTAAGTTATCAGCTATTCAGTTGCGCCCAGGCCTTCTCCAGCCGTTTGATGCTCACCGGCTGCGGTGTGCGCAGCTCCTGCGCAAAAAAGCTCACACGCAGTTCTTCAAGCAACCAGCGGAACTCCTGCATGCGCGCGTCTGTGGCGCCCTTGCGCTCGGCCACCAACCGCCAGTAGCGCTGTTCCTGGGGTTTCAATTCAGCCATGCGGGCCGCGTCACGGGCCGGGTCAACGCGCCACTTTTCAAGCCTTGCGGTGATGGCCTTGAGGTAGCGTGGAAAGTGCTGGAGTTGGGTGTAGGGAGTGGCAGTCAAAAACCGCTTTGGTACCAGCCGCTGCAACTGCTGCGCTGCGTCCAGAGCCGCTTCCGCAGCATTTTTAGTGTCTTTTATCTTGCGCTGCGCTGTAGCAAACTCCAGCAAGATACCAGCGGCCATGCGGGCCACTTCACTGGCAATCAGTGTCAGGCGGCCACGGCCATCTTCAACCCGCTGCTTGAATTCAGCCTCTGACGTGGGCAGAGGGTCGAGCAAAAAGGCTCGGTCAAGGGCAACTTCAATGATCTGCGTGCGTAACTCTTCTAGCGTGCCGCCCCCCGAGTTGTCCGCAGCACGACCGACCAACATGAAGGCCGTGGCCGTTTTCTGCAAGTCTGGCAGGTTTTTTTCAAGGTACTTGACAGCATCCTTGATCTGCAATGAGAACAGCCTCCGCAGGCCAGCATGGTGCTTGGCCAATGCCATCTCTGGCTCATCAAAAACCTCAACAGTGACGGCATCGCCCAAGTCAATCAGCGCCGGGAAGCCAATCAAGGTCTGGTTGCCCTTGCGGATTTCCATCAGTTCGGGCAGCTCGCCGAAGCTCCAGCCGGTGTAGCGCTCGGGCGTCTTCACCGCAGCCGGCTGCATTATCTTTGCTATTGTTTCAGGATCTACTCGCGGCCGTCCTTCTTGCGCGGAAGGCCGATTTGATGCTGAATCCGACAGATCGCCGGCGGCGCGCGCCTTCAAACCGGCGAGCGCCTGAAAAGCGCCCCGCGCCTGTGAACCCAGCTCGCCTTTGAGCGCGCCCGGGTTGCGGCCCGCGCCAAGTTGCCGGCCATGCTCGTCAACAACGCGAAAATTCATGAACAGGTGCGCCGGGAGCATGTCGAGCTTGAAGTCGGCCCGCTTGACGTCAAGCGCGGTCGCATCGCGAACCCATTTCAAGACCGCGTCGGTCAGCGGCCCGGCGCCAAACTTCTCGGGCGCCATCAAATCGGCTGCGATGCGGGCGGCGGTGTCGGGTAGCGGCACCAGCCGCGAACGCGGGCGCTGGTGCAGCGTCTTGATCAGCGCCTGGATCTTGTCCTTCAGCATGCCCGGCACCAGCCATTCGCAGCGCTCTTCATTCACCTGGTTCAGCGCAAAGATCGGCACCTCGACCGTGACGCCGTCGCGCGCATCACCGGGTTCGTGCAGGTACGTCGTCATGCAATCGACGCCGCCCAGCCGCAGCATCTTGGGAAAAGCCTGCGTCGTGATGCCGGCGGCCTCGTGGCGCATCAGCTCGTCCTGGGTGAGCAGCAGCAGCTTCGGCTGCTTTT
>JANXTM010000152.1 GCA_025352405.1 Polaromonas sp. | reverse complement strand
ATGAGCAGAAAATACTTTGGTACAGACGGCATTCGCGGCACAGTCGGTCAAGCCCCCATCACCCCTGATTTTGTGCTGCGACTGGCCCACGCGGTCGGGCGAGTTTTGAAGCGCACCGAAGCGCGGCCCACGGTGCTGATTGGCAAAGACACCCGCATTTCGGGCTACATGCTGGAAAGCGCGTTGGAATCCGGCTTTAACTCGGCCGGGGTTGATGTGGTTTTACTCGGGCCACTGCCCACGCCCGGCGTGGCTTACCTGACACGTGCACAGCGTGCTTCTTTGGGTGTGGTGATCAGCGCCAGCCACAATGCCTTTCCCGACAACGGCATCAAATTTTTCAACGCGCAGGGCGCCAAATTGTCTGATGCTTGGGAAGAAGAAGTAGAAAACGTCCTTGAAGATGCCCCGGTGTGGGTTGACTCTGCTCACTTGGGCAGGACACGTCGGCTGGACGATGCTGCGGGTCGCTACATTGAGTTTTGCAAGAGCACCTTTCCTACTGCCCTCACGCTCAAAGGCTTGCGCATCGTAGTGGACGGTGCCAATGGCGCGGCATATCAAATCGCGCCCATGGTGTTCCATGAATTGGGGGCCGAGGTGGTGCCCATTGCCTGCTCACCCGATGGTCTGAACATCAACGACAACGTGGGTGCAACGCACCCCCAGGCTTTGGTGGACGCGGTCAAGCTTCACCGAGCTGACTTTGGCGTGTCGCTGGATGGGGACGCCGATCGCTTGCTCATGGTGGATGATGCGGGGCGACTCTATAACGGTGATGAACTGCTTTACCTGATGGTGATGGCACGCCTTGAAAGCATTTCACGTCCCGGCGGCGAGTGGCTCGATACCGTAGAGGGCGTGGTCGGCACACTCATGACCAATATGGCGATTGAAGTGGCCCTCAAAGACAGAGGCGTGAAGTTCGTGCGCGCCAAGGTGGGCGACCGTTATGTGTTGGAGGAGTTGGAGAAAAATCGTTGGATTCTCGGCGGCGAAGGCTCAGGGCATTTGCTGGCGCTGGACAAGCACAGCACGGGTGACGGCCTGATCAGCGCCTTGCAAGTGCTACAGGCTTGCGTGAGCAGCAAGAAATCTTTGGCGGAGTTGCTGGTCGATGTAACGCTGTTCCCTCAAACCCTGATCAACGTGCGTTTGCAACCCGGTCAGGATTGGAAGACCAACGCCAGACTCGCGGACGAGATCAAAGCCGTTGAGGCGGAACTGGGCGACAGCGGACGACTGCTCATCCGTGCCAGCGGCACCGAGCCGGTTGTGCGCGTGATGGTGGAGGCGCGCGACGCACGGCAGGCCAAGGCTTGCGCCCAGCGCCTGGTCAAAGCGATCACGGGTTAGTCAAATCGATTCGAGAGCCAGACACCGACCAACGCACCCAGGCACTGTGCCAACACAAACCCGGGTGCACTGGCGGGGGCAATACCGGCAAAGCTGTCGCTCAACAAGCGTCCCAGCACCGCAGCTGGGTTGGCAAACGAGGTGCTGGCCGTGAACCAGTAGGCCGCACCGGTGTAGCAGGCCACCAGCAAGCTGACCTTGCTGGGTGGTGAGCGCAAGATCACAAAAATCAGTCCACCAGTGGCCACCGCCTCGGCGATCCACTGGTCTAAACCGCCGCGCAATTTTTGACTGGTTTGCAGCAAATCCAAACCAAACATGGCGTGCGCCAGCCAGGTTCCAACGACGGCACCTATCAACTGAGCCGCTATCAAAAAAGTAGCTGCTTGTGCATTGTTTTCGGACGATTCGGCTTGTTTTTTCTCCGAAAATAAAGCCGCAAGCGTCACCAATGGGTTGAAATGTGCCTCACTGGTGGGATCAAAAATCTCAATCAAAACGAAGAGCGAAAACACTGCGGCCAGCGTATTCGCCAGAAGCGCGACGGCGTTATTCCCGCCCGCCAAGCGCTCGGCCATGATGCCCGAGCCCACCACGGCACACAGCAGCGCCGCAGTGCCGCAGTGCCTGCAAATTCGGCACCGAGTTTTTGCTTGATGACACTTGAATGACTTTGTATCGTGACAGAAAAATGGCGAAAAAAATGAAGATAAAGCAACTTTTTTTCTGTAAATTTCGATTTTGGTTCTGGGGTTGTTGCGCGGTAGCGTCGGGTCAGGGTCTCATGTTCAGGTAGATTTTTGCGGTCATCCACTCCTCATCTTGTTCGGCTAGCAAGGCACTGACCAATCGTTGGCAGCTATCGGTGTTTGGAAACAGCGTGGCCACACGGGTTCGCCGCTTGAGCTCCTTGTTCAAGCGCTCTAAACCGTTTGTGGTTCGCATGCGCACGCGATGTGCGTCAGGCAGGCCAAACACGGCAAATCCCTCTGGCAGATTGATCTCGCCCCACGCGGCTAGTTTAGGGTGACTCACCTGCCAGTCCTTGATCGCTACGTTAAGCAGGCGCTGGGCCTCATGGGCATCGCCAGCGTTGAAGATTGCGCGTATCTGCCTGGCCACCGGTGTACGCTGATCGAGCTTGGATACATAGCCCTGCGCGTTGTGTTGCAGGTGAAACTGGCAGCGCTGCCACGGCACACCAGGGAACATCGCTTTGCGGGCCGCTTTAAGGCCCGCGTGGTCATCGCTGGCGATGTACTTGACCCCGCGCAAGCCGCGCTGAATCAGGCTGTCCAAAAAGGCCCTCCAGTGCACCTCGGCCTCTGACAGCGCCACCGACACACCCAGTACCCGGCGGTGTCCTGTGGTGGTGATGCCAATTGCCACCAGCACCGCGCAGTCCACCACCTGGTTGGCGTGGCGCACCCGCTCATAACGGGCATCCAAAATCACATAGGGCGTCTCATCCAGGGGGCGGGTTCGCCAGGCTTGCAGTCCCTCATCGAGCAGCGCCGTACAGCGGCTAATTTGCGTGCTTGAGATGCTGATTTCCGGCCCCACCAGCTTTTGCAGTACGGTGATGACTTTACGGGTGGAGACACCCTGCACATACATCTCTGCCAAGGCCAGATTCATGGCCTGTTCCGAACGACTGCCTCGCTCCAGTGCGCTGGGATAAAAACCTCCCGAACGCACCTGCGGCACCTCAAAGGTAACATCGCCTAAACGGGTCAGCACAGTCTTGGATTTGTAGCCATTGGCGTAGTCCACGCGCTGGGCCGATCGCTCGTAAGGTGTGGCCTGCAAATGCTGAGCGCGTTCAATGCGCGACGCTTCGTTGACCAATATGCGCAGGGCTTCGCCAGCACCGTCAAGTCCGTTGGCAAGCAGACAGGCATAGGCCTCGTGCAGCGGGTTGTTGACGTCGTCAAGTTGGGTTCGTTGGGCCATGGTGAATACATTCTTTCTGTGTCGCTCAAGCCTTGCCAATCACTCGCCGCAGGGGGGCCTCCGGCGGCCTGGCAGGGGCCGAATATAAAAATATCCAAAACCGAATTCGGAAACACTTTCCGCAGAGTCATGTTTCATTGGTTCGGGAAATTACAGAACGAATGTTGCACTACCA
>JANXTM010000134.1 GCA_025352405.1 Polaromonas sp. | reverse complement strand
CGGTGATCGAAAAAGCCACGGTGATCGCAAATGTGCAAGCATTAATTTTTATCCGTTTCCAAACGTTTCCCCTGCTTACCAGTGCAGGAGTTTCTCCTACAGCGCGGGCAGGTGTTGGCACGCCTTTGCAGGACTCGACAGCCCTGATGATGAGGCGGTGTTTTCCAAGACAATACACTCCATGTCCAGCTACCAGCTTGCCGAACTCCATTTTCGCCATGACCTTCGCGGTCTGGATGCCGCGCTGCGCGCTCTTTGCAGCGGCTATGGCAAGGTGATGCAGTTGAGTATTTTGCCGGCCAATCACGTCGGGAAACGCCAGGCGCTGTGTTTTTTACGCATGGCCTCTGCCGCGCAGGAGCAGCACATCATGACAGCCCTCGGCATCGGGCGCTTTGGTGGCGAACTCGTGCTGGTGGTCGATCTCCAGCCGCCAGCAGGGCTCGATGACAGCCCAGACGCCCCAAACGCCGCCCGCACCGCGCCCCGACAGGTGATCGACGCCTAGTGTGATCAGGTCTTTGCTGCGCTGGCAGCCGCCGGATGCCTGAGCAGCAAGCGGTCCAGCGCGTTGAGCGCCTCGTAGCAGTCGGCAAAGAGCACCGCGTTGTCGGGCGCTGCGGCCTTGCCTTTCCAGTCGGCGCGAAACTGGTCAAAAATCTCCGCGAAGCTTTTCTCGCCATCGATCAGCCGAAGGATGTGCGGTCCATACCTGCCGGGGTTGACCTTGAACGCCATGCCCGAATGCTGGTGATTGAGGAGGAAGGGCTGACCTCGATTGCTGGAAAACACCTGTGCCGCCATCTCGCCTGTCAGCGGCTCGTGAAAGAAGAAGGGCACGTACTGCGCATCGCCGTAAGGCGCCGTAGACGCAGCGCTTCGCGTCACATAGAGCGAATGCGTGATGATGCTGCCGATCATCATCTCGGCCATTTCGTACTGCTGCCGGCGCGGCAGCGCTTCCAGGGCCTGCGCCATGGCGGGCGGCTTGTTGCCCAGCACCATGCGCGGAAGGTAAGGTGCACGGCCGCGCTGCACGTCAGAAAACTCAAGATGCAGGCGGTGTCCGGCGGGGCCGTCGCCGAGCCAGTCAAACAGCTCGCCGACGCTGTAGGAGCGGTCTTGCGAGTGCAGCAGCAAGTCGTAAACACCGGCATCGCCCATGTGGTGGTCCTGGTGCAGATCTTCGCTGCGCTTGAACCAGTTGCCTGCCGGCAAACTGGCCAGCAGGTCGCGCGTGTTGGCGATCTTGCGTACCTCGTCGCTGGCGCGGCCCGGTGCGGGGGAACCGGCCGCCAGCGAGGCATTGACTCGCCGCATCAGCGACTGCATCTGGTACACGCCGGTCCGGCCGGTGGTGGCATACACCATCAAGCCCATCGCCCCGCTGTCTGCCAGCACGCTGAGCAGCGCGCGAAACCCCAGGTCGGGGTCGGCCAGGTGGTGCAGCACGCCGCTGCAATTGATGTAGTCAAACTTGCCCAATCCCAGAGTGGGCAGATCTAGCAGCGACGCATGCACCCAGCGGATGTTGTGAAGGCCACGAATCTCCGCGCGACGCCGTGCCAGGTCGATGCTGGCCAGGCTCATGTCAAGGTGCACGACTTCAGCGTTGGTCGATTTAAGCTGCTCTGCCAGAAAAATGGTGGCGTCACCGGTCCCGCCACCAGCTACCAGCGCCCTGAAATTATTTTGAAACGACTGCTGTCCGGCAAAACAGTAGTGGTTGATCATGGGCAGGTCTTCTAGCCAGGTCAGAACCATCCGCTTGCGGTCATCTTCTGGGTTACACGGGGGATAGGGCAGGGCCTCGTACTGGCTTCTGACCTCGTGAAGATAGTTGTCTGGCTGTGACATTAAAAAAGGAGGCCCGATGTAAGGGGGGATCTAAAAACAGCGAATCCTAATTGTCCACACATCGCACGGCGGCACGTCGCCAACCTGATCCTCAAGCTGCTGTGTTCAGCATGCCGCGCGACAGCAGCACCCGGTGGTCGATTTTCAGGCAGTGGTCTTGCACCACCAGCAAGCCCGCTGCTTCGGCTTTGGCGGCAGCTGCCGGGTTCGAAATGCCAAGCTGCATCCACACCGCCTTGGCACCGATGGCTATGGCTTCATCCACGATGGGCGGAATGTCTTCGCTGTTGCGAAAGCAGTTCACCAGATCAATCTTCTCGTGCAGTGCGGCCTCGTGCAGTGTGGCGTAGGCTTTTTCACCCAGCACCTGCTCCCCGGCATCCGCCACCACCGGATTGACCGGAATGATGCGGTAGCCGGCGGCCTGCATGTACCGCGACACATCAAAACTGGCCCGGTGCGGCTTCGGCGACAGGCCCACCACTGCAATGGTGCGGCAGTGGTTGAGGATGTAAGGCATGCGCTCTGACGGCACCATCGGCGGTGAAGATGCGAGGGGTGCCACAGGTTGCGCGGAAGTCATGCTTTGTATTTCACCGAGCAACCATAGGCCCGGCTGGTGGCCACGCTGATGCCCTTGCCGCCCAAAGCTTCATTGAGGCCCTGGCGTACATAGTTGGTCGCGGTCTTGATGTCATCGACCCGGCTGGATGCAACACTGTCAATGCCGCCCGCATAAACCAGCACGCCCTGCGGGCTGACGATGTACATGTGGGGCGTGGTTTTGGCGCCGTAAAGCTGGCCAATTTTTCCTGATTCGTCCATCAGGGTGGCTGTTGGCCTGGCCTGCTTTTCACCCATCCAGCCCGCGAGCTTGGCGGGTGCCAGGTAGTCTGTGCTGCCAGTTTCGGTGGAGTTGATGGCCAGCCACACCACGCCCTTGCCAGTGAACTCTTTTTGCAGGTTTTGCATGTTGCCGGCTGAATCGCCGCTGTAGTGTTTGCGTACAAACGGGCAGCCGGGGTTGGTCCATTCGAGCACCACCAGTTTGCCCTTGAAGTCACTGAGCTTGTGGCTTTTGCCCGCCGTGTCCAGTGCTGAAAATTCAGGTGCCGACTGGCCTACAGTGGCCATGACACTCGATTGCGCCTGTACCGCACCCAAGCCAGTGCCGACCAGCATCGCAGCAGAAAGTGAAGAGGAAAAAGTTCTACGGTTCAACATCATGTCGCTCCAGTAAAGTTAAAGGATGGGATTACGGCTACAGCTTGGCTAATTCAGCCCGCACATCGTCAACGGACAAAATCTCCGACAACACCACCGGCGCGCGGCCGGGTTTGTAAATCACATACACGGGCACGCCGCTTCGGCCCAGTTGCCCGAGGGCAGCTGTCACGGCCGGGTCGCGGCGCGTCCAGTCGGCACGCAGCAAGGCGACTTTTTTGGCTTCAATATCTGCCAGTAACGCGGGATTGCTAAGGGTGGTTTTCTTGTTGTATTGGCAGGTCACGCACCAGGCTGCAGTGAAGTCTACAAACACGCTTTGCCCCTGGGCATTGAGCTGGTCGACGCGGCCCGGTTCCCAGGCTTGCCAGCCGCTGGCCACCTGGCTTGCGCTGACGCTTGCGTCCTGCAGTCTGGTGATGTTGGGCCCTATGGCCCAGAGCGCGGCTGCACTTGCTGCAATTGAAAAAGCAGCCATCACCGTGCGCGTGCGGCCCTTGAGGGTCAACGCCCAGATGGTCAAGGCCATCAGCACCAGCAGGCCCAGCAGCGCGCCCGCGCCATCGATGCCGCTTTGCTGGCCCAACACCCAGACCAGCCAGACCACAGTGGCAAACATCGGGAAAGCCATCAACTGTTTGAAGGTCACCATCCATGCGCCAGGGCGGGGCAGGGCGCGCGCTACTGCGGGCACCATACTGGCCGCCAGATACGGAAGGGCCATACCCAAGCCAATCGCCCCAAACACCGCCAGCGCCTGCACCGCAGGCAAGCCCAGTGCATAGCCGAGCGACGCCCCCATAAACGGTGCCGTACAAGGTGAGGCAATGGCCGTGGCCAGCACGCCGGATAAAAATGAGTCAATCGCCGGGTTTTTAGCCTGCAAGCTGGCGACGCGGGTGGGCAAAAAACTGCCAAACTCAAACAAGCCCGCAAGGTTCAGGCCCATCAGCGTGAACAACACGGCCAGCGCCGCCACCACCGCAGGGCTTTGCAATTGAAAACCCCAGCCCAGCTGTTCGCCAGCCGCACGCAAGCCCAGCAGCAACGCGCCCAGGGCTAAAAATGACAGTACCACGCCAGCGGTGTAGGCCAGCCCGGTGGTCACGCGGCTGGCCTGGTCCTTAACGTGTACAAAACTCACCACCTTGATGGCCAGCACCGGGAACACGCACGGCATCAGGTTCAAAATCAGGCCGCCCAACAAGGCCCCCAGCAGTGCAGCCCACAGCCCAATCGCTGGCGCGCTGGCTTGAAGGGGTGCAGCCCCGCTGGAGGCATTGGCTTTTAGCGCTGCCTCTAGCGCAGGCGGCAAGGTGGCCGCTGCAGCTACCTTGGGCCACTCGCCTTTTACTGGGGTATCAATGCGGTATGCGCGACCGGTGGCGTCACCATCAAGTGCGACCACCAGCGGCATCACGGTGGGGCTTTCAGTGCGCTGGCCGGAGAGCGGCACCTGCGCCGTCCACACCGCGCCTTGCCATGCCTGTTGCCAGGCAGCAGCAGGCTCAATCACGCCGCCCGTCTCCGGGAAAAGCGCCAGAGTTTTGCCCTGCAGCGACGCAGGCAAACCACTGAGCGAAACCTTGATCGCCTTGCCTTTTGCATCACTGACCTCGACCTGGCTGGTCCCCACGCCCAGCTGTTTTGGCGTGGCGTCAAATGCAGCCTGAAACAACTGGCTGCTGATGGCCGTCGAGCTTTTGGCCGGAATGCTCAGCGAAAAGTCACCTTCCTGCGGAATGCACTCCTTGCGGCAGACCAGCCAAGCCGCCTTGAGTTTGACATCAAGTTGCGTACCACTGAAGTTTTCCGCCACCGTCACGGGCACGGGCAGCAGAACCGTTTTTTCGTAGCCATAGTTGGCCAGCGTACCGATAGGGATTTTTTTGGGCGTAGGCCAGGCAATCTCTCCCGCCGTGACGCCAGCTGGCAATTGCCACTCCAGCATGGTGGGCAGACCCGAGTCGCCGGAGTTTTTCCAGTAGGTGTGCCACTCCGGCTGGTGTGCCAGCTGTAGCCCCAGCCATACCTGTTTGCCTGGCCCTACGCCATCGGGCGCCCAGGCCAGCAACTCGGCACGTACCTGGTCGGTGGTCACCACTGGGCCTTTGGCGGTTTTCTCACTGCCGCTGGTACCCAACAGGTTTGAGGAGGTGTTTTGTGCTCTAGCGCTTGTGAATGCAGTCCCGGCAGCTATTAAAAAAATAGCAATCAGTGCAGTGAAAAGTGAGGCAGTAAAAAAGCGCTTTAAGTTCATGTACGAAGTGTGAGCAAGTGTTGGGGCATTAGTTCCTGGTGGGCGGTAGGCGCGAGTTTGAACTGACCTTTGGTACCCGAATGCACATTAGTCTGGCACAAAGGTGTTTTATTACACGTATCGGCGGTCATGCTTCGATAATACGGCGATGCCTTGCACCGCAACCCCCATCGTTCTGGCCACCCTGAACGCTAAATACATTCACGCCTCGCTTGGCCTGCGCTACCTGCTGGCCAATATGGATGTGCATGGCGGTGCGGGCCTGCGGGCGCAAACGCAGCTGCGCGAATTTGTCATCCAGCAGCGCCCCACGCAGATCGTTGAAGAACTCCTGGTGCTTGAGCCTAAAGTGATCGGCTTGGGTGTCTATATCTGGAACGTGGTTGAGACCACGCAGGTTGTGCGCCTGCTTAAAACGCTGCGGCCTGACATCAAGCTGGTGCTGGGCGGGCCTGAAGTCAGTTTTGAGGTCGATAGCCAAGAGATTTGCCGCCTGGCTGACCATGTGGTGACCGGCTGGGGTGACGTGAGTTTTCCCAAACTGTGCCGTGCTTTGCTCGACGGTCCCCAGCCGCTGATGAAGGTAATTGCAGGCGAGCAACCGGCACTGGCCGAGTTGGCCTTGCCCTACGACGAATACACGGCGCAAGACCTGGCCAAGCGCCTGTTGTATGTTGAAGCCTCACGCGGCTGCCCGTTTAAGTGCGAGTTTTGCCTGAGCTCGCTTGACAAAACCGCCTGGGCTTTTGAGCTTGATGTCTTCATGGCCGAGATGGACACGCTCTACCAGCGGGGCGCGCGCAACTTCAAGTTTGTAGACCGTACGTTCAATTTGAAGGTCGATTTTTCGGTGCGCATATTGCAGTTCTTTTTGGACCGCATGAAGGACGAGGCTGGGCATATCATGCCCTCGCCCGATTTATTCGTGCATTTTGAAGTCGTGCCCGACAGCCTGCATGAGCGTCTGAAAGAATTGATCGTGCAATTCCCGGCGGGGTCACTGCAGTTTGAAGTCGGCATTCAGAGCTTTAACCCTGAGGTGCAGCAGCGTATTTCGCGTAAACAAGACGCAGCCCGAACCGCCGACAACCTGCGCTGGCTGGTTGGGAAAAGCCAGGCTCACGTTCATGCCGATCTGATTTTTGGCCTACCGGGTGAAACACTTGAAAGCTTTGCTGATGGCTTTGACAAGTTGTTTGCGCTCGCCCCGCACGAAATCCAATTCGGTATTTTGAAGCGCCTGCGCGGCACGCCCATCACCCGGCACACGGCGGCTTACGCGATGATCTACGACCCGCAAACACCTTACACCGTCTTGCAAACCGGCGCGGTGGACTTCACTACCATGCAGCGCGTCAAGCGCTTTGCGCGTTACTGGGAAATGGTCGCCAACTCAGGGCGGTTTGCGAGTGCATTGAACTTACTGCTGACCCCAGGTTCGGCCTTTCACCACTTCTTGAATTTCAGCGACTGGCTTTGGCAAACCACCGGTAAAACGCATGAGTTTGCACTTGAAAAACTGGTCGACCTGCTGCACGAACACCTCACTACCGCTCGCGGCCTGGCCGAAAGAGAAGCAGGCCTGGCCCTGCTGGCCGATTACCGCGCCAGCGGTGCGCGCGGCAGGCCGCATTGCCTGAGTGAACTGCTGGCTTCGCAAAAAACCGCTCTGCCGTTAAGCAATGGAAAGCAGCCCGGTGGCCATCTGGCTGAGCGGCAGGCTCGGCATGTCAGCCAGCAAGCACACCGCGAAGAAATTCAGAAGGCTGCTACGGCTGCGTGAAAAGCTCTCATTGGAGATGAGCGCTTATTTCTTGGCGTTTCCAAACAGGCCCAGATCAATCGCCATGCCCATCGATTGATAACCCAAGCGATTCGGGTGCAACCTGTCGCCAGGCCCACCCACAGTGTTGTCGGGAACAAATTCTGCCTTCATGCCACCGGTCTGGGTGTCAGTGGTGGCGCGGTCAAAATCTGCCACGCCATCAAAAACGCCACTGCTGCGAATAAAGTCATTGAGCTTCTTGCGCTTGTCGTCTTGCAGCTCAAAGCCATGCGCGGCGCTGTTGCTGCCCAAGGCCGACGTGAGTGTTGCGCCAATCACCTTGATACCCGGAATTTTGGCGCGCATTCGCGCCACACCCTCACGCATGCCGGCTATTACGGCATCGGCTTCGGCATTGCCGTTTTTACTGAAGTCGTTGGTACCTTCAAGCCAGATCACGGCCTTCACGCCGGACAGCGACAGCACATCGCGATCCAGACGCTGCAAAGAGGACGGCCCACCGGCAAACGGCTTTTGCGGCGAGTAGTCTTTTGGTCCGACCACCTGGTTGCCACCGATACCAGCGTTGACTACTGACCAGCGCCCGTCAAGCCGCCGCGCAAGCACGTCAGGCCAGCGGTCATCGCCATTCAGGGTGGATGCCGTGCCGTCCGTGATCGAATCACCAAACGCGACCACAGCGCCCAGCCCCTTGGGTACAGACATATCGAGTGCATCGAGAAAGTACCAGGACGCCGTAGCAAACGGAAAAGCGTCTTCTGACAATTCAGCGCCTTTTGCTCCCGCGCCCGGCAGCGTTACATAGGACGATTGCAAGGCCTTGGCGTGCCAGGTCATGGGGCCGCTATTACCGGCGACGTGAAAACTCACTGCGAGTTTTCGTCCCCGCAGCGCGTGGCCCTTGGTGACAAACGGCAGTGCGACAGCGTCACTCCATATCGATTCGCCCGGGGCAACCGTGACTGCGTCCCTGCCGCCGAAGGTGAACTTGCGGTTGGTTCCGGGCAGCACGGCCGAGCCAGACCACTGCAGACCCACAAATGCGCCGTCAAAGGTCACGGGCTGCGTACCCAGGGCGTTGGAAAAACGAAAGCGTGTTTCAGTGCCCCAAAGCGCGGGCTTGACGATCAACCGGAACGACTGGTTTCGCGCACCGATGTCGGGCGAGGGAAACACCAATGAGAGATCGGGCTGTGCCGAGGGATTGCCCACCGGGTAGGGCCCCTGCACGGACGCTGCCCAGCTGGTGACCCAGTGGGTCGGGCTTGCAGCCAGCACGGCAACCGGCACACAGCACAACGACAACAAGACCAAACGTTTGATAAAACTCAGCACGAACATCTCCTGATTTGAAACGCGAAAATTAAACCTCTACCGTTTGATCTTACTGGACAGGCCCGACCGCATGAGCCTGAAAACCAGGTCATGGAGCAGCCTTCAATTAACAAGAATTTCTGTACCTCGCTGACCGCCTAATCTGCCCCAGCAGCTCCCCGCACCAGGCGCGCCGGTGTTACTGCGTCAGCCGGTTCGGTCTGAAACTACCAATTGATAACCAAGCAAGCGGTGCTAGACTTTTAAAAGAGGTTGAGGAATGCCTTTTCGTCAAAAACATCAAAAATCCAGGAGACAAAAAATGAAAAACTTTACCAAGTTATTGATGGCATTTTTGCTAATTGCTCTGAGCGGTTGTGCCAGCCCTAGTCGTTCCCCAACACTGGTGATGCAGGAGTACATGGTGCCGTCGGGCGAGCCAGGCATTGATCTGTACGTGCGCAACAAGCATGCAGCAGGCGTCTCGAATTTCCCGGCGCAGAAAATTCTTCTTTATGTTCACGGGGCAACTTATCCGTCGGAGACGGCGTTTGACCTGCCGCTGAACGGCTTTTCCTGGATGGACTACATGGCGCAGCGTGGGTACGACGTTTACCTTGTCGATTTGCGCGGCTATGGCCGCTCAACCAGACCGCCCGAGATGTCGAAGCCGGCAATGGAAAACCCTCCCATCGTGCGTACTGCAACTGCGGTGAAAGACGTGGGCGCTGCAGTCGATTTCATTCGCAAGCTGCGCGGGGTCGAGAAGATCAATTTGCTCGGATGGTCGTGGGGCACTAGCACCATGGGTTGGTACACCGCCCAAAACAATGAAAAGGTCAATAAGCTGGTGTTGTATGCGCCCCAGTGGCTGCGCACTACTGGCCCCTCACTGACAGACAGTGGAAGCGCCCTCGGTGCTTATCGCGAAGTGTCTATGGCGTCTGCCAAAGCGCGCTGGCTGACAGGCGTGCCTGAAGACAAAAAAGAAGCGCTGATACCTCCTGGCTGGTTTGAGGCCTGGGCCAGCGCAACCATTGCCAGTGACCCGGTTGGCGCGAAGAGGGACCAACCCGTGTTGCGGGCACCGAACGGCGTGGTGCAAGACGGGCGCGAATTCTGGAGCGTAGGCAAGCCGCTGTATGACCCGGGTTTGATTCGCGTCCCCACACTGCTGGCGCACGCTGAATGGGACGCAGACACGCCAAGCTACATGCTGCATGCCTATTTCGCAAAGCTCACGAATGCACCGTACAAGCGCTTTGTCGAGATTGGCGAGGGCACGCACACTGTTCTCATGGAGAAAAACCGCATGCAGTTGTTTCAGGCGGTGCAGCAATTTCTTGATGAAGATTTGAAGCGCAACGATTAGCATTTAATCCTGTGAAAGCTCTCGGAACGCTTTCACCGCAAACCCTTCACCGAAGGGATGCCAAGATGTCAAGGAATGCCGAGAGATTCAAAGACAACGTGAGAAAAAATCTAACACACCACTGGAGCCAGACAATGAAAAAAATAGCTACCCTGAAAACCTCACGCTTATTGATAAATGTTGCGGCTGTGCTGTGCTTGAGCACCAGCACGCTGGCGCTTGCCCAGTCGACAAACGAGGTCAAGGCAAAGCGTTTTCCGCAGCTGACAATGGAAAACATACCCGCCCCATCGCGCGCCCTGGCGCAGGAAATCGTCGCCATTTCAAGCATCGGGCTGGCTGGTCCTTACAACATCATGTTGCGCAGCCCGGTCTTTGCAGACCGTATGAAAAAGCTGCTGGATTATTTGCGGTTTGAAACTTCGTTGCCAAAAAGGCTTAACGAGTTTGCAATTCTGATTCAGGGTCGGCTCTGGACTTCACAGGTTGAGTGGTATGCCCACTACCCCCTCGCATTAAAAGCTGGGTTGCCCGCATCTGTGGCCGACGATCTGAAGGCGAATATTCGTCCCCGCGACATGCAGCCTGATGAGGCTGCGGTCTACGACGTCGCAATGGCCATGAGTACGCAACATGAAATCAGTGACGACTTGTTTAATCGTGCCAAAGCGGTGCTGGGCGAGCAACAACTGGTGGACTTGATTGCGGTAAGCGGAACCTATGTCACTGTGGCCATGTTGTTGAGCTTGGGTCAAGAGTCCTCTCCGGCAGACAAGCCATTGCCATTTCCGGAAAAAGCGCGCTGATGGGGTCAGGCCAGCGGGCGCTCATCAACTGACTGCGGCGCTGGTTGTTCACGTTCAAGGCCAGCGCCGGGAAAAGTTACCATCCGCGTGACGGCCTCCGGTCAGCTGCTTTGCAACGCTACTCGGGCAGCCTTTTAAGACCCACCTGGCCCTTGGGAATCTTGTACTGCGCTGAATTCAGCTGCATGGCCAAAAACGTGTAATAACCGGCGATGCCTGTCAGGTCCACCACACCTTTGGTCCCGAAGCGCGCTTTGACGCGCTCAAAAGTGATGTCGGACACACGTTTGTTTCTGGCCAGCTCGGTGGTGTAGCTGTAAATCATGTCCTCATCTGCACTCATGCCAACCGGGCGCCGCCCGTCAGCAATGGCGTCGGCAATGTCTTTGGAAATACCGGCCTTGATGGCCAGTGGGTAGTGGTACCACCACTCAAAGTCCTGCGTCCATTCGCGGGCAACGACAAGGATGACCAGCTCGCTCATGGTGTTGCCAATCGCCGATTTGTAGCGCAAATAGTCACCCATTGAGCGCGAAAGCGTCATCACTTGGGGGCTGTGCATCAAGGGCTCAAAGGGGCCAAATACAGGTCCCTTACGTGCCGTCTCGAATTCAACAGCCGCTTGGGCCTGTTCCGGCGTGTACTGCGCGGAAGGAATTGTTGGAAGGCGTTCTTCAGCCTGGGCCCCCATGCTGAGGAGTACCGCGCTTGCGGCAAGGATATGGCTTAGATGGGTCATGAATTTTCCAAACGATGGTGTGGTTTATCAGGGTGGGAACAACTAACGATAGCAGGTGTTGCCGGCTTACCGCATGGCCTCCCGCAGGCGCGCAAATACTTTCCAAAAAGTCGCTTCTTGTGTGGTCGTGAAGTTGATGCGCATCAAGGTGCTGGGCTTGCGTACGGCGTGAAACAATGAGCCGGGCGCAATCAGGTAGCCCTCATCTAACATGCGCTGTGCCAGTGCATCGGTGTCTACGGCGGTGTTTACCCAGCCAAACAGGCCGGCGGGTTCGGCCTCGAAACGGCAGCCATGTGCCAGCGCGAGTTTGACGGATCGGGCGCGTGCCTGGCCAAGCCGGGTGCGTATGCGTTCGGCGTGGCGGCGCAGCTGCCCCTGGTCTATGCACCAGGCGAGCGCTTTTTCCAGCAGGGCAGGTGTGGTCAGGGTGGCCAGCAGTTTGGTGTCCAGCAGGCGCTCGACCAGATCGGGCGGCGCCGCCATGAAGCCAACACGCCAGCCGGGGGCCAGGATTTTGGCAAAACCACTGACGTAGATGGTGCGCTGCAGCCCGTCAAGGGCGCACAGGCGCGTGGCGTGTTCGGGCGCCAAGTGGCTGTAGGTGTCGTCCTCAACAATATGAAAATTGTGCTCGTTGGCCAGTTGCAGCACACGGTGCGCACTGCCGGGGCTCAGGCAGTAACCCGTCGGGTTATGAAACACGCTGACGCTGACAAACAGCTTGGGGTTATGCAGCTTGCAGTACTGGGCCATCACCTCCAGATCGGGCCCGGCGGCTGATCGGGGCACCGGCAGTATGCGCATGCCCAAGGCGTCGAGGCGGGCAAACTCCACGGCCCAGCCCGGCTCTTCAACCATCACGCAGTCACCGGCGCGCAGCAACGTGCGGCTGACAATATCCAGCGCATGGGTCGCGCCGACGGTGGTAATGATTTGCTCCGGTACCGCATGCACATTGAGGGCGCCCAGTTTTTGCGACAGGGCGCGGCGCAGGCCGGTGTCGCCTTTCGGTTCGCCGTACTGCAACGAAAAATCACGCAGCGACTGGGCGCTGGTGACCTTGCGCACGGCCGTCGGCATGAAGGTGGTGTCCAGCCAATCGGGCGGGAAAACTCCCATGCCGGGTTGAGGCTTTTTGCTGACCGTGTGAAACATGCCGCGAATCAGCGCGGTGGCGTCTATTGGCGCATGGCGCGTGGCGACCAAGGGTGAGGTTGCCGAGGCAACTGGTTTGCTGAGGTCATGCGCTATGCTTTCAATAGCGCTTAGTCCCCGTTTTGTTTGCCGGAAAGCCGTATTTGATGCTTCATTTGCAGGGGTGGTGTCGCCCTTGCCGACTCGACTTGATAAGTCATCGCGGACAAAAAAACCGCTGTTTTTACGCGCCACCACCAGGCCTTGGGCCTGCAACTGGTCATAGGCCGCCACCACCGTAGACACACTCACGCCTTGCTGTTCGGCGCACAACCTTACCGAAGGCAGGCGTGCGCCGGGCGCCAGCAAGCGGTTACGAATGCGCTCCACAAAGCGGGCGCAAAGCTGTTCGGTCAGTGACTGGGACGAGGTTTTTACCAACATGGCGTGCTGATTCGGGTGTTCGTCTGGGTAATCTGTACTGATAAAACAAGCAGTACAGATTGGCTGTTTGTAGATTCAACTGTATTGGTGGTGTGCTGGTTTTAACTATAAAGTCAGAACCATGAACTGGCAAGAATTTAGTGCACTCCTGGTATTGGCAACCGCGATGAGTTTCTCTCCCGGGCCCAACACCACCCTGTCTACCGCATTGGCGGCCAACTACGGCTTACGGCGGGCCATGCCGTTTGTGTGTGCGGTGCCTGCAGGCTGGGGCGCGCTGCTGACGCTTTGCACGGTCGGCTTGGGCGGACTGGTGTTGGCTTTACCGCTGCTGGGCCTGGTCGTCAAGGTCGTGGGCGTGGGCTATCTGCTCTGGTTGGCTTTTAAACTGGCGCAGCGCCGCACGTCAAGCCCGACGGCTGTCAGCCGCGCCAATGTCACTTTCTGGCAAGGTGCTGCGCTGCAGTTTGTCAATATCAAGGCCTGGATGCTGGCCTTGGCCATCGTCAGCGGCTGGATCGCCGGGCGCGCTGACCCCGGTTTGCGTTTTGCCGTGGTGCTGCCAGTGATGCTGGCTTATGCTTTTGTCAGCAACCTGACGTACGCGCTGGTGGGCGCGCTGCTGCGCGACTGGCTAGCCGGACCTGCGGGCTCAGGGCAGCGGCTGCTGGTTTTTAACCGGCTGATGGCGCTGGTACTGGTAGTCACGGCGCTATGGATGCTGTTTCTATGATCACCGAACCAACGTCCAAGACCCAAATAACCAAGGGGCTATGGCTGGGCTTGCTGGCTATTGTGATTTTTTCAGTCACGCTGCCGATGACGCGGCTGGCCGTGGGCACGCCTGAAGCACCACAAATGTCGGGCGTTTTCATTGCCATGGGGCGGGCTGTGGTGGCGGCTGCGTTATCAGGCGTTTTTCTGTTGGTCACACGCGCACCGTTGCCGCAGCGCCAACACTGGGGCGCACTGGCCATGACGGCAGGCGGCGTTGTCTTTGGTTTCCCGCTGTTTACCTCACTGGCAATGCGTTATGTCGAGGCCGTTCACGCCAGTGTCATCGTTGGTGTCTTGCCGCTGGCCACCGCCGCCGTAGGTGCGCTACTGCACCGCCAGCGGCCGTCTGCTGGTTTTTGGTGGTGCGCCACTGCGGGCAGCGCGATGGTCGTGGTGTTTGCCATGTTGCGGTCAGGCGGTGGTGTGGGTTTGGGTATTCATGTGGCGGATGTGCTGCTGCTGGCCGCCATGTTGTGCGCCGCCGTAGGTTATGGCTATGGTGCAAAGTTGTCGCAACATCTGCGTGCCGAACATGTCATCTGCTGGGCACTGGTGTTCTCCTTGCCCCTGACGCTGCCGCTGGCATGGATGAGTTGGCCAGCGGAGCCCATCAAGGCCTCCGCCTGGGGGGCTTTTGCCTATGTCGCGGTTTTCTCTATGTGGCTGGGCTTATTTGTGTGGTACCGCGGACTGGCGCTGGGCGGCACGGTACGCGTCAGCCAAGTGCAGCTGGTGCAACCGTTTTTGTCGATGCTGGTATCTGTACCCCTGCTGGGCGAACGCCTGGATGCCGTCACGGTCGGTTTTGGGCTGGCCGTGATTGCCACCGTTTTTATAGGCAAAAAAATGCCGATTCGTTCTACGCCTGACGCCCGCAGGCCCGCCACAATATAAGGTCATATTTAGGAGAAACGATGAAATGGACGCAGGCGCAGCGCGCTGAAAAAATGAACCCCTCGGTGATTCGCGAAATCCTGAAGGTCACTGAAAAGTCGGGCATCATCAGCTTTGCGGGCGGGCTGCCTTCACCCAAAACCTTTCCGGTTGATGCTTTTGCAGCGGCTTGCCAGGCGGTGCTGAGCACCGACGGCCGTGCCGCTCTGCAGTACGCCTCTAGTGAAGGCTATGCGCCACTGCGCGAGTGGGTCGCCAGCGATTTGAACCGCCAAAGCACAGCTGCCGGGCTGCCCTGGAGCATCGACCCGGCGCAGGTGCTGATCACCACCGGCAGCCAGCAGGCGCTGGATTTGATCGCCAAAATCCTGATCGACAAAGACTCCAAAGTCCTTGTCGAGACGCCGACCTACCTCGGTGCGCTGCAAGCCTTCACCCCCATGGAGCCAGCGTTTGTCAGTGTGGCCAGTGATGCAGAAGGCATAGATGTAGCTGACCTGAGCGAAAAGGCGCCTGACGCACGGTTTTTATACGTGCTGCCGAATTTCCAGAACCCCACGGGCCAGTCGATGAGCGAAGCCAGACGCGCGCTGCTCAGCCAGGAGGCCGCCCGCATCGGCCTGCCCATGGTTGAAGACAACCCCTACGGCGACCTGTGGTTTGACGCGCCGCCGCCGCCCACACTGACTGCGCGCAACCCCGACGGTTGCATTTACATGGGCAGTTTCAGCAAGACACTGGCACCGGGCTTGCGTCTCGGGTTTCTGGTCGCACCCAAATCGCTCTACCCCAAGTTGCTGCAAGCTAAGCAGGCGGCTGATTTGCACACGCCTAGTTTTAACCAGCGCATGGTGTACGAGGTGCTGAAAACCGGTTTTCTGGACGGCCATGTCCCGACTATTCGGGCGCTGTACAAAGCGCAGCGCGATGCCATGCTGGATGCCCTCAATACCCATCTGGCAGGCACCGGCGTGCTGTGGAACACGCCCGATGGTGGCATGTTTTTATGGGTCAAGCTGCCGCAAGGCATGAACGCGGTGGACCTGTTGCCCCAGGCGGTTGACCGCAACGTGGCCTATGTGCCCGGTGCCGCGTTTTACAGCGGGCCAGCCCAGACCAACACGCTGCGACTGTCCTTTGTGACCGCCTCGGTGGATCAGATTCACACAGGCATTGCGGCACTGGCCGAGGTTTTGAAAGCCAATCTGCCGGGCCAGACAGCATGAGCGGCCTGCGGATCTGGGGCCGCCTGACCTCCATCAATGTCAAAAAAGTGGTCTGGACAGCGCAGGAGCTGGGGCTGGACTTTCAACGCACCGAGGCGGGCGGCGTGCATGGCATCGTCAAAACGCCGGAGTATTTGCGGCTCAATGCCAACGCGCTGGTGCCGGTGATTGACGACGACGGCTACGTTCTGTGGGAGTCAAACGTCATCGTGCGGTATTTATGCGCCAAGCATTCGATGGGCCAAATGTACCCAACAGATTTGCAGCAACGCTTTGATGCCGAGCGCTGGATGGATTGGCAGCAAACCACCGTGAACCCGGCCAGCCGTCCCGGCTTCTGGCAATTGATTCGCACGCCTGCTGACCAGCGCAACGCCAAGGCGATTGCTGATTCGAATGTGGCGGTCGAGCTGCTGATGACCACGCTGGATGCCCACCTGGCAGAACGTCGCTTCATGTTGGGCGAACATTTCTCGATGGCCGATATTCCGCTGGGCTGTGAGGTTCATCGCTGGTTTGGCTTGCCCCAATTACGTGAACAACGCCCCCACCTTGAACGCTGGTTCGCCGAACTGCGCGACCGGCCCACCAGCCGGGGTGTGCTCGACATGGCCCTTTCCTGAACGATTGACACAACCAGTCATCCACTATGCAATCTGCCGTACAAATGCGCTCTCGCTCCTTTAAACAGGTAGACGTTTTCACCGCCACGCCTTACTTTGGTAACCCGCTCGCCGTGGTGCTGGATGGCATCGGCATGGACGACGCGGCCATGCAGCGCTTTGCGCAGTGGACCAATTTGTCAGAGACCACGTTTTTACTGCCACCCACAGACCCCACGGCGGACTACCGCGTGCGCATCTTCACACCAGGTGGCGAGCTGCCATTTGCCGGCCACCCCACACTGGGGAGCTGCCACAGCTGGTTGCAAGCCGGGGGGACGCCTAAAAGTAGCGAATTTATCGTGCAGGAATGCAAGCAGGGCTTGGTCAGGTTGCGCCGTGAGTTGGTGGAGGGCGGCGGCCAGCGGCTGGCTTTTGCAGCTCCGCCGCTCAAACGAACGGCACCCAGCCCGGAGTTGCTGGCGCAAGTCGCTGCTGCTCTGGGCTTGACACCGCCGAAAATTCAAGCCGCGCAACTGCTCGACAACGGCCCGGTGTGGCTTGGCCTGCTGCTCGACAACCCTGAAACGGTGTTGCAACTCAGGCCTGATCACGTTGCGCTTGTCAGGCTGGACGTCAAGGTCGGTGTGGCTGGTTTTTACGCCAAAGAACCAACCCCGCCGCTGATCGGACGGGCCAACCGCGAAGCGCAGGCATTTACGGTTGAAGTCGCGGGAGATGTCGCACGAGTCGTTACCCGCGACGCAGCTGATGGGAGCGCCAATCCGGACCTGGAGGTACGCGCTTTTGCAGCGTCTATCGGCATCAATGAAGACCCGGTGACTGGCAGCCTCAACGCCAGCATGGCGCAATGGTTGATGGCCGAGGGCTATGCCGCCGAGCGCTACACGGCATCGCAAGGGGTGTGTCTGGGCCGTGCCGGGGTGGTGGCCTTGTTGCGTGATGCGACGGGGCAGGTGTGGGTTGGCGGCGAGTCTGTGACCTGTATTGACGGCACCGTTACTTTGTAAGCCATGTCCACCCAAGTCGATCACCTGGTCATCGCTGCCACCAGCTTGGCCGAGGGCGTTGCCTGGTGCGAAAGCACGTTGGGCATCAACCCCGGACTGGGCGGCGAGCACCCGCTGATGGGCACGCACAACCGGCTGTTCAAGGTGGCGTCCGTAGACTATCCAGCGGCTTATTTCGAGATAATTGCTATAAATTCAGGAGCGTCTGACGCCCGTGTTAATTGCACCAAACGCTGGTTTGACCTTGATGATTTAGATCTGCAGCACACACTGGCCAGCAGTGGGCCACGGCTGATTCACTTTGTAGCCAACATGACGCAGGCTGGTCAGGGCGCGGACTCGCTGGCACAACTGAAAATAGACCGAGGCCCACTGCTTGAGGCCTCGCGTATGACGCCGAGCGGCCTGCTGGCCTGGAAAATCACTGTGCGCAACGACGGCCAGAGATTGTTCAATGGCACGCTGCCCACCTTGATTGAATGGGGCGCCGTGCACCCCTCGCACAACATGGCAGAGTCTGGCGTCAGCTTGCAGGAATTGGCTGTCTGGCACCCACAGTCCGACCTGTTACGTGCTGCGTACAAGGCCATTGACCTGCATGGCGTGGGCATCACACAAGGCGCGCCCAATCTTGTAGCCACCCTGCACACACCAAAAGGCACTGTGCAGCTCCATAGTCAGGGGATTTGACATGCTCACCGCTCAGGCCATGGTCCTGTTTGCGCTGGCTACTCTGGTAATGGTGGTTACGCCCGGCCCAAACATGATGTATTGCGTCTCGCGCACCTTGTGCCAGGGCCGCACGGCCGGGCTGGTGTCACTGGCCGGAGTGCAACTGGGCCTGGTGGTGCATATCTGTGCAGCGGGCGCGGGGCTGACGGCGCTGTTGCTGGCGGTACCTCTGGCGTTCAACGCCATCAAGTTGATGGGTGCGGCGTATTTGCTTTATCTAGCCTGGCAGGCCGTCAAGCCCGGCGGTAGCTCGATGTTTCAGACGCGGGCCATGCCGGTAGATACACCGGCCACGCTGTTCCGCATGGGGCTGGTGACCAACCTGCTCAACCCCAAGGTGGCGATGTTTTACCTGTCCATCTTTCCGCAGTTTTTACACCCCGAGCAAGGCGCGGTGTGGCTGCAAAGCCTGCAACTGGGCGTGGTGCAAATCGCCGTCAGTGCCAGCGTTAACAGCTTGATCATTTGCGGCGCAGCCGGTATCACGCACTTTTTTGAGCGCAGCCCCGGCTGGGTCATGGCGCAGCGCTATGTGATGGGCAGCGTGTTGGCGGGCCTGGCCCTGCGCATCGCCACTGCTAACGGAAAGTAGGCACCTGCAGGGTCCGCCTGCCGGGGGGCGAGCCGCACCAATTGCCCACTGCCCGTCGTCCTCAAGCCTTGCGCCGGCGAAAACGCATTAGGGTTTCCGATCATCTGGTAGTCGCAAAATGAGGCAAATGATTTAGCCGTCTATTACCTGAATATTCAGCGCAGGACTAGAGTGGGGAACAGATTGATTCCCCACCTCAAGGCTTTGAATGTCAAAAATTATCCACAGCATGCTGCGTGTGCTGGACCTGGAAAAGTCCCTCAAGTTTTACGCTGACTGCTTTGACCTGCAGCCCTCGCACCGCCTTGATTTCCCCAGCTTCACTTTGGTTTATTTGCGCAATGCTGAAAACGACGCCGAGATTGAACTGACCCTGAACAAGGGCCGCACCGAACCTTACACCCACGGCGATGGTTATGGCCATGTCGGTGTCTGTGTGCCCGACGCCGCTGCCGATCGGGCCCGCCTGGCCGGTCTGGGTTACAGCCCGCTGGACATCAAGGAGTTCAAGGCCGATGACGGCAGCCTGATTGCCCGTTACTTCTTTATTCAAGACCCGGATGGCTACAAGGTGGAGGTGCTCGAACGACACGGGCACTACCAATAGGCAACAGGGTTGATGCGCTCCCGTCGCCTTTCAAAAGCGCTCATGACTCAATGAAAAATTAAACTTCTAACGGAGACAACGATGAAAGTCATACCCATCATGGCGGTGCAAGCTGCCCTTGCAGAGGGCTGCGGCGAAGACAGTGGCGACGTGCCAAAGATGAACCTGCCACTGACCCGGCGCAGCCTGTTGCGCGGCAGTGGCTTGCTGCTGGGCACGCTGGCGGCGGGCAGCACTTTGGCGCTGCTGGCGCCGTCGCGGGCCTGGGCGGTTGAATTGAAAACACTCAGCAGCGCCGAGGGAACCACATTGATGAAGATGGGCCGGGTGCTGTACCCGCACGCCAAGCTGCCAGACGCCGTCTACGCCTTGCTTGCCAAAGACCTTGATGCCGGTGCCAGCAGCGACGCCAAAACGGCCACGCTGCTGCGCGAAGGCGTGGCCAGTCTGGACAAGGCCGCGGGCGGCGGCTTCGCCAAGGCCTCGGCCGCCCGGCAATTGGCTGCTGTTAAGTCAATCGAAAGCACGCCGTTTTTTGCAGCCGTGCGCGGTAAATGCGTGACCTCGCTCTATGACAACGACATGGCCTTTGCCACCTTCGGGTATCCCGGTTCGTCGTGGGAAAAAGGCGGCTACATCACGCGGGGTTTTCAGGACTTGAAGTGGCTGCCTGCACCGTCGCTGTCTGCGAGCCCGCCGCCCTGGATGGGTTAAGTCTGCGACCACCAGCCCCACTCGCATCCATCACTCCCCCTTTTCCATCAGGACATCACCATGGCAAAAATTGACAACAACGACGACAGCGTTGTCGTGATCATCGGCTCAGGCGCAGGCGGCGGTACCCTGGCGCACGAACTTTGCGCCAAAGGCGTGAAGGTCGTTGTGCTTGAAGCCGGCGCAATGCAGTCACAGGCGACCTACATCAATGACGAGTGGAAGTCGTTCAGCCAGCTCGCCTGGCTCGACAACCGCACCACCTCCGGCAGCTGGCGCATCGCGAAAGATTTTCCGAACCTGCCGAGCTGGATCTGCAAAACCGTAGGCGGCACCACCACCCACTGGGCCGGTGCTTCGCTGCGCTTGCAAGAGCACGAATTCAAGACCAAAACGCATTACGGCGAGCTGCAAGGCGCTAACCTGCTGGACTGGCCCGTTACCTTGAGCGAGCTGGAGCCCTACTACGCCAAAGCCGAATACAAAATGGGCGTGACGCGTACCAACGGCATCCCCGGCCTGCCCGGCAACAACAACTTCAAGGTGCTGCATGCCGGCGCCACCAAGCTGGGTTACGCGGAAGTACACACTGGCAACATGGCGATCAACAGCGAGCCGCGTGATGACCGGGGTCGCTGCATGCAGATGGGCTTTTGCTTTCAGGGCTGCAAGTCAGGCGCCAAGTGGTCAACCTTGTACGTGGAGATTCCCAAGGCCGAGGCCACGGGTAACCTCGACCTGCGGCCCGAATCGCACGTCGCACGTATTGAGCACAATGCCGCAGGCAAGGCCAGTGCCGTGGTTTACTTTGACAAAGACGGCAAGGAGCAACGCCAAAAAGCCCGCGTCGTCTGCGTTGCAGGCAATTCGATTGAAACCCCGCGCCTGCTGTTGCTGTCGGCCACGCCGAAATTTCCCGATGGTTTGGCCAATTCATCGGGCCAGGTCGGCCGCAACTACATGCGCCACCTGACGGGCACGATTTATGGCGCCTTCAAGCAACCGGTACACATGTACCGCGGCACCACCATGGCAGGCATCATTCGCGACGAAGCCGGGTACAACACCAAGCGTGGTTTTGCGGGTGGGTACGAGCTCGAAACGCTTTCCCTTGGCGTGCCCTTCATGGCCGCGTTTTTAAATCCGGGCGGTTGGGGCGAAGACTTCAGCTGGTGGATGGACCGCTACACCAACCTGGCTGGCATGTGGGTGGTCGGCGAAGACATGCCGCGTGAAACCAACCGCGTGACGCTGAACACGACGTTGACGGACAAATGGGGCAGCCCGATTCCAAATGTGCATTACGACGACCACCCTAACGACATCGCCATGCGCAATCATGCGTTCACGCAGGGCGAGCGCGTGTACCAGGCGGCAGGTGCGACCAGGACATTCCGTACACCGCCATACCCGTCGACCCACAATCTCGGGACCTGCCGCATGAGCGCGAATGCCAGAGACGGTGTGTGCAACAAGTGGGGCCAGACGCACGATATTGGCAATTTGTTCATCTCGGACGGCAGCCAGTTCACCACCGGCGGCGCAGAAAATCCGACGCTGACCATCGTCAGTCTGGCCATTCGCCAGGCTGACTACATCGCGAAACAG
>JANXTM010000112.1 GCA_025352405.1 Polaromonas sp. | reverse complement strand
GTTTGCCGTTAGTGCTAAATCGGTGAATCTTGCCGTCTGCAATTATTTCGTTCGGTGGTGTTGATCCCGCCGCTGCAATCGCCGCTTTAAATAGCTCGATAGGGTCGCTCATAGCCGCCCCCCGATCTGCTCGAGAAACTGCCGCACCGTGTCGATGGTGGGCAGGTAGCGCACCAGTCCCCAGCGTTCGGCCCAATAGATCACAGTGCCGTCGCTGGGGTCGGTACGGTGCAGTGCGTGGCCATGCATGGCATACGCCGCACGGAGTGTGTGAAACAGCTTGTCGGTATCCGGTGGGTTCGGTACAGTCTGGCTGTCTGTGTGGCCTGCCGTGGGATTGCCGTCCCCGGCGGGCGTTTCTTTTGAGGTGGTGCCTGTGTGCATAAGCCGCCCCTTACGCCGTGGCCAGTTCGGCCCGCTTTGCGTGAAGGCGTTTCACCAGTTCGCGTATTTCAGCGTCTGACTTGCCCGCGATACGCGCCGCGTTGATGGCTTGCACTTCATCGGATGGCCAGCCTTTTGAGCGTTGCCCGATGGCTACCCCGGTGGTGAACAGCCCCGCCTTGATGGCGTTGTAAATGCTGGCATGTGAACGGTGCCCGGTTTCGGTTTTTACACCTTGCATTCTGAGAATTGACATTGAAGGCCCCTATCTGGCGTTGTACGCCGTTGTTTTGATAGGTGCATTAGGCTTTCAAATTGCTATTAAATATATAGCACTGTGCAGGCTGAATACTTACTGTGCAGGCAGAGTAACTACTTTGCAAGCTGGGTAACGTATTCTTTTTTCCACAACCTGCACCAGCGCGTAATTACTTGGGTGCTTTCAAGATTTTCAAATTTGAGCATGTCTTTTGCGAATGCTTCTAGTCCCTTGTATTTTTTCTTTCCTTCACGATCAAGGGGGTTTTTCTGCCATGCTTTCCAGCACTCCAGCACTCCAGCACCGGCGCTTTATCTGCTTGTTTGGGATCAAGCGCGAGCTTTGCTTGCGCTCCTTTTATTGCTATTTCAGTGCGAATTTTCCGTCTCAAATCTAAGCCAACATATCCCTCTATTGCCTCTTTTATTCCAGCATCAATAGAATCTCGTTTGCCCTTTAAGCTAAGCAGAGCCAAATTCCGTACACCCTCTGCACATCGAGCTATTGACTCGTAGCAGAGTTCCAGCGACCTCGAATATCTGTCAGCTCCGCGCCGGTCCGCAGTCTCCGCGCTTAGCATAGTAAGCATGTAAAAGGTTGACATCGCATGACGGCGGGACGCGTCAATTTTTTCAGATTCTGGTTTGGCATCCATCATGTCAAGCACTTCAAGAAAGTCTGCACTAACCTCGTCAATACTTCGATCTTCCTTGCGAATCAAGGCCCGCGCCGTCTTAACGTGTTCACGTAAGACGCGCTGTAATCCGTAGCTTTTAGAATTTTGCGTAACTATGGGGAAAGAGAATCCCTCAAAAGCAACATCTTGAGGATTGATTCCAAAGTCAGGAATTTTCAACCAGTTGTCCGGGTCTAGTTGGTCAACAGCCCATGCCGTCGAGCGCTCTTTTGCATTCATCACGTTCCCTGTCTCGCGCCTGAAAAGAAAACCAGCGCCGCCGGGTCAGGGTGTCCCGGTTTTCACCACGGGCAATTACTCCGTGACTAGGCGTGGCTTAAAACTGTTTTATCTTATGCGGCCTTGAACTGGATCACGTCAGCCCCAGCAACGAGCTTGTCCAGTTTCTCTGCATACCACTGGAGCGCCACAGCCACATCATTGACATATTGAACGCGGTTATAGCTTCCCCGCGTGGCATTCTTTTCTTTGTGCGCCAGTATGACCTCCACCACGTCCGGTGCAATATGGTGTTCATTCATTAGGGTACTGGCGGTACTGCGCAGGCCGTGCGGCTTAATACCTTGGGGAATATCTCCAGCAGCGCGCAGTCTTGCAAACAGGTGATTAATAGCTTGCTCCACCATCGGCTCAGAAAGCTTTTGCACCGATGGGAAAACCCATGGAGATTCTCCAGACAGATAACGCGCCTTTTCCAGCAGCGCCAAGGCTTGCGTAGACAAATAGACGGTGTGCGGCCTTGGAGCCTTCATATACCCATTAGCGCCAATCGTGCGGCCCGGTATCGTCCAGGTCTTGGCCTCCATATCAATATGCTCCCATCGAGCCTTTGCGACATTGTCTTTTCTGACAACAGTCACCATCAGTAACTCCACGGCTATCCGCGTTCCCTGGTGTGCCCCACAGGTTCGCACGGCTTGCAGGAAATTGCGAATCTCATTAGGTTGCAGGGGTTGATAGTGTGTTGCCGGTGGTTGGTCAATCAATCCCTGCATGGCAACTGCCGGGTTGTACGTCACCAGCAGCTTTTGAGCGCCGTACTGATAGATGCGCTCAATGATGGCCCGGATGTTATTGGCCTTGGTTGGTGTGTTGCGCATACCCTCCAGCAATTTAAGTATGTCGCTGGCGTGCACAGTCCCTAAAGGCAAAGCGCCAATGGCGGGGAATACGTCATTGTTCAGCCAGGCGGTGGTTTGCTTTTGGCTTCTGGCGGTCAGTAAGGTGAGCTTCTCCTTAATCCACAGGCCAGTAAAGCTTTTGAAGGTCTGCTCTTGCGTCACTTTTGCCAAGCGCTCAATCTTGTCGATCTGTTTTTGTCGCGCCGGATTAATTCCCGTGGCCAGCGTGGCTATGAAGCCCTCATGCGCATCACGCGCAGCCTTGATACCGATAGCCGGGTAACTACCAATCGTCACCTTGGTTCTTTTCCCGTCAATGCGATACGAATAGCGCCAGACCTTTGACCCGCTTGTGAGCACATCCACATACAGCCCACCAGCGTCAGCCAGCGGGTAAGGCTTGGCTTTTGCCTTGACCGCTTTAATCTTGTTGTCTGTCAGGGTGTAGTTGATTGTCCTAAGAGCCATGGTGGAGCCTTTGTTTAGCGTGCCGGAGCCATAAAACCCAAATAATACGCTTTTATGGCTCCAAAAGTTTTGGCTGTCTTTATCGGTCTTTATACGTAGACAACAAAAAACCCCAGTGAAATCAATCATCTGGGGTT
The DNA here is from genome assembly GCA_025352405.1 of Polaromonas sp. Classification (GTDB taxonomy): domain Bacteria; phylum Pseudomonadota; class Gammaproteobacteria; order Burkholderiales; family Burkholderiaceae_C; genus Polaromonas. The sequence goes on along the minus strand of JANXTM010000112.1, from coordinate 7,589 downwards.
TGGTATTAGCGGCCCTTGTAGGCCCCTGTACGCTATTACATATTGTCGATCATCACCTGGCCAAAGCCGGAGCAGCTCACTTGCGTTGCCCCTTCCATCAGGCGGGCAAAGTCATAAGTGACTTTCTTGGAGTTGATCGATTTTTCCATCGAACTGATGATCAGGTCAGCCGCTTCAAACCAGCCCATATGACGCAGCATCATTTCAGCGGACAAGATTTCAGAACCAGGGTTCACGTAATCTTTGCCAGCGTACTTCGGTGCCGTGCCGTGGGTCGCTTCAAAGCAAGCCACGGTGTCGGACAAGTTCGCACCAGGCGCAATACCAATACCGCCAACTTGCGCGGCCAGCGCATCAGAGATGTAGTCGCCATTTAGGTTGAGCGTAGCGACAACGGAATATTCAGCCGGACGCAACAAGATCTGCTGCAGGAAAGCATCAGCGATCACGTCTTTGACGATGATGTCTTTACCCGTTTTAGGGTTCTTGAACTTGCACCAAGGGCCACCGTCAATCAGCTCAGCGCCAAATTCCTTTTGCGCCAGGGCGTAAGCCCAATCACGAAAACCCCCTTCGGTGTACTTCATGATGTTGCCCTTGTGCACGATGGTCACGCTGGGCTTGTCATTGTCGATGGTGTACTGAATGGCTTTGCGCATCAGGCGCTCGGTGCCTTCGCTGGAAACTGGCTTGATACCAATGCCCGAGGTGTTGGGGAAACGGATTTTTTTGACACCCATTTCATCTTGCAGAAATTTGATGAGTTTTTTGGCCTTGTCGCTGCCCGCTTCAAACTCAATACCTGCGTAAATATCTTCCGAGTTTTCACGGAAAATCACCATATTGGTCTTTTGTGGCTCTTTCACCGGTGAAGGAACACCAGCAAAGTACTGAATGGGGCGCAGGCAGACATACAAGTCCAGTTCCTGGCGCATCGCCACGTTCAAGCTGCGGATACCGCCGCCCACGGGCGTTGTCAACGGACCTTTGATAGACACCACATAGTCGCGCACGGCGTGCAAAGTTTCCTCGGGCAGCCACACATCGGGGCCGTAGACCTTGGTGGATTTTTCGCCTGCATAGACCTCCATCCAGTGGATCTTTTTCTTGCCGCCATAAGCCTTGGCAACAGCGGCATCAACTACCTTCAACATCACCGGCGTGATGTCTGCGCCGGTACCGTCGCCCTCAATGAAAGGAATGACGGGCTCGTCTGGCACATTCAGTGAGTTGTCGGCGTTGACGGTTATTTTGCTGCCCTGAGCGGGCACTTTGATGTGCTTGTACATGTTTAAAAAGTCTCCAAGAGGCATTGGCGGCGTCAATAAAATCGCCACATTTGCAGTTTAGGTAAAAACCCCTAAATTCTAGCCGCAAACTATTCTTTAAAAAAATTCGCATGATTTGTCAACCTTCTGCAAACTGGCATCGTTACGGTACTACCTCCGAGATTTTCGGAGTAATTTTTCATCCATAACGTTACTTCAGGAAATCTCAAATGAACAAAGTCCTCGCCGCCCTGATCGCAACATTTTTCGCTGCCGGCGCTTTCGCAGCTTCCCACACGGGTGCTCCGATGGCAGCCGCTTCCACGCCAGCCGCCGCAGTTGAAGCGAAAGCCGATGCCAAGCCAGCGGCAAAAGCCGAAGCAAAAACTGATGCTAAGCCAGCTGCCATGAGCAAAGAAGACAAGGCCGCTGCAAAAGCTGCTAAGAAGGAAAAAGCTGCTGCCGCCAAAAAAGCAAAAGCTGACGCTGCCATGGCTAAAAAAGCCGCTGCAAAAGCTGATGCCAAGCCCGCTGCAAGCAAGTAATTCTGCTTTTTCCAGCTGAAAGGCCCGCCTTGTGCGGGCTTTTTGCATCCGACATTTGCAGCCGATGCTCTTGCCGACGCTAAAAAATCCGATTTCGAGGGCGCTTTCATAAAAATATGGTTCGGCTGTCAACCGATTGCAAACCGGTTTCGTTACAGAGTGGCCTCTGGAATTCCTGGAGTGTCATTGCCCATAACATTATTCTCGGAACACCCAAATGAACAAAATCCTTGCTGCCTTGATCGCTGGCCTCTTTGCTGCTGGTGCATTCGCACAAGCGCCAGCCGCCAAGCCTGCTGCTTCCGCTTCAGTGGCTGCACCAGCCGCTGCTGTCGCACCCGCTGCAAAAGCTGAAGTGAAAGCTGATGCCAAGCCAGCCGCCATGAGCAAAGAAGACAAAGCTGCTGCAAAAGCCGCCAAAAAAGAAAAAGCTGAAGCTGCAAAAAAAGCAAAGGCTGAAGCCGCTGCTGCAAAAAAAGCTGAAGCCAAGCCTGCTGCAAAAGCTGAAGTGAAAGCTGAAGCCAAGCCTTCCGCCAGCAAGTAATTCTCGGTTCGCTGAGTTGAAATGCCCGCCTAGTGCGGGCATTTTTTATGGGTGTCGTATATGCTTCAGATTTTGATAACAGCATTGATCAACCATGGTTTTTAAATTTAACCCCACACATTTTCAGTACCAAACAGTGCGTGGTGCGCTGCTAGCCTGCGCGGTGCTCGCCAGCTGGGCGGCGCAAGCGCAAAACGCGCCACAGATGAATTTGGAGCGCGTTACGTTGTCTGCAGGAATGCACCAAATCGACGCGCAAGTTGCATTGAATCCTGAACAACGTCAAATCGGACTGATGTTCCGCAAAGACATGCCTCAGCGCGAAGGCATGATCTTTGTGTTCGAGCAGCCCACCAAACAATGCTTCTGGATGAAAAATACGCTTTTGCCCTTGACAGCAGCTTTTGTCGCGGACGACGGCACCATCGTCAATCTGGTAGACATGAAACCGCAGACCCTGGATGCGCATTGTTCGGCCAAGCCGGTGCGCTACGTGCTGGAAATGAACAAAGGCTGGTTCGTAAAAAAAGGCATCGAGGCAGGTAGCAAGCTCCAGGGCGCCCCTTTTCAGGCGCAACGTTAATCGGCTGGAAAGTCGGCAGCTCACCATTGAAAAAGCCGACTCCACGTCGGCTTTTATGCCTGTGAAGCTGGATCAGATCAGGCGAAGTTCGCTTCTGCGAAGCTCCAGTTTACAAGGCTTGCCAAAAAGGTTTCAACGAACTTGGGACGCATGTTGCGGTAGTCGATGTAGTAAGCGTGCTCCCACACATCAACGGTTAGTAAGGCTTTGTCCGCTGTCGTCAAAGGCGTCCCAGCGGGACCGGTGTTGACGATGTCAACCGAACCATCCGCCTTTTTAACCAGCCAGGTCCAGCCCGAGCCAAAATTACCGACAGCAGACTTCACAAACGCCTCTTTAAACGCAGCATATGAACCAAATTTGGCATTGATGGCCAATGCCAGCGCGCCCGAGGGCTCACCGCCGCCTGCGGGTTTCATGCAACTCCAGAAAAAAGTATGATTCCAAGTCTGAGCAGCGTTGTTGTAGACACCACCACTTGATTTTTTAACGATTTCTTCAAGCGTCATGGCCTCAAACTCGGTACCTTTTTGCAGGTTGTTGAGGTTGACAACGTAAGCATTGTGGTGCTTCCCGTGGTGGTACTCAAAAGCTTCCTGACTGTAATTTGGGGCCAAAGCGTCTATCGCGTATGGCAACGGTGGCAAAAGATGTTCCATGATTTTTTCCTTGTGATGATTAAATATCAATAATAAGTTAACACATTGATTGTAAAAACTAAATCAGCCGTGGTGCCGCCACGTTTAAATCGACCTCGCCGTCGACAAGGGTAGCGCGCACCGACTGCCCCGTTTGGGTTTGCCTGACACTGACAATGCCATGACCCTCAGTGTCAGCCAGCCAGGCATAGCCTCGTTTCAGGACCAGCTTGGGATTGAGTAACTCAAGTCGGGCATGGGCGCTCGCAAGCTGCCATTGCTTCTTCTGCAAAGCGCTGGTCGATGCCTTTGGAAGCCCTGATTCCAGTGCCTGTAGATACGCGCCCCAACGACTGACGCCGCTGTGACTTGCATGCCGCAGGTCTTGCGCGTGAGCCGCCAATCGTGCCTGCTGCCGGGTGACAAAGTGGGAAGGACGACCAAAGCGCGCAGCCGCAAGGTCAAGCCGCTGGCTACTGGCCAGCAATTGCCTGTCCGCCCCCTCTTCAAGCCTGGCCGAAATCAGGCCCAGTACGCCCAACCAGACGTCCTGCGGCTGTGCGCTTAATTCTGCAGCTGCAGTCGGGGTCGGCGCGCGCACATCAGCACAAAAATCGGCGATAGTAAAGTCTGTTTCGTGTCCAACGCCGGTAATGACGGGAACAGGAGACGCTACGATGGCGCGAGCCAGTTGCTCGTCGTTGAAAGCCCATAAGTCCTCCATCGCCCCGCCACCGCGCACCAATAGCAAAACACCAACCTCATCGCGCTGGCCGGCTTTGAAAAGAGCCAGACGTAGCTCCCCGGCGGCCTGAGCACCCTGTACACTGGCAGGGTAGATCACCACAGCAATATGCGGTGCACGGCGCTGCAAGGCGCTCACCACGTCATGCAAGGCTGCTGCACCTAGGGACGTCACTACGCCAATCGCTTTGGGCATGAGGGGCAAGGTGCGCTTGCGGCCAGTGTCAAACAAGCCTTCTGCTTGAAGCCTGACTTTAAGTTTGAGAAATTGCTCAAACAGGATGCCCTGCCCGGCCTGTCGCAAGGACTCAACCACCAGTTGCAATTCACCGCGGGGCTCGTACACACCCAGCCTGCCCCGCAGTTCAACCAATTGACCGTCGCGCGGGGCGAAGTCCAGCATGGAAGCTGCCCGACGGAACATGGCGCAACGAATTTGCCCTTGTTCGTCCTTAAGCGAGAAGTAGCAATGCCCACTGGCAGCGCGCGAAAACCCAGAGATCTCGCCCTGAACAGCGACGGGGTTAAAGCGCGCTTCAAGAGCGTCAGCAATGGCCTTCAGCAATGAACCAACGGGCCATACCTTGATGCCGGAGTCACGACTGTCAGGTGCGACAGTTGAATCAAACATGACAAAACCCCTGATTGTTAACGGGGTAATACTCCACAGCTGCCGCTGGCATCCTGAGGAGCAATACGACCCGCCGCCCAAACGACGAAAAAATGCTGTAACTCATTGATTTTAAATAACTTAATTTTGCTTAAAACTTCACCGTTTTGTTGGATCTGAGCTCTGGCGGGGCTTTGCGGCGTTTCCGGCCCTACTTGCCCACAAAGTTATCCATAATTTATGTGAGGTATTGTGACCTCAAGCCTTCCATGAGCAGACTTTGAGCAGAACTATGGAGACTGCAACGAAGACAGCTGAACAGCCAGGTTGCTAAGACATAATTCATAACAACTTATTTCCCGGGAGATGCGTTTTGTTTTCGATCATACAAGCCGCAGGCTGGCCTATCTGGCCCCTCGTTGCCTGCTCAGTTCTGGCCCTTGCGTTGGTCATTGAACGTTTCAGTAGCCTGAAAACGCGCAAAGTCGCGCCCTCAAAATTAGTGGAAGAGGCCATCACAGTCTCGCGCGCAGCCATTCCTTCGCCAGATGTTGTCACGCAACTGGAACAAAACTCACTGCTAGGTGAAGTCTTGGCCAGTGGCTTTCGGGCCCTCAACACCAACCCCAAGATGAGTGAAGACGATTTGCGCTCCACACTTGAAGGCGCTGGCCGGCAGGCTGCCCATAAACTCGAACGCTACCTGGCAGCCTTGGCGACCATCGCCTCTGCGGCGCCATTGCTCGGCCTGTTGGGAACAGTGATCGGCATGATCGAGATTTTCGGCTCCCAAGCCGGTAGTGGTGGTGTTGGTAGTTCTGCAGGCGGCAACCCTGCACAGCTGGCGCAGGGCATTTCAATCGCGCTGTACAACACGGCTTTCGGATTGATCGTGGCTATTCCATCGCTGATTTTCTGGCGTTATTTCCGGGCTCGGGTAGACGGCTATCTGTTGACGATGGAACTGGCGTCGGAACGGTTTGTGCGCCACCTGAACACCCTGCGTAAATGATTGCCACGCTGGCTATTTTGTGTACTGTACCGCACCCCGGAAGAACTGGCGTGACGTGCCGCCGCCCGCTGCCACCGCTTCTGCAATGTGCAAGGTTTGAGGGGGGCATCCGATGAATTTTCGCCGAGGTTCACGCGATGAACCCGAAATCAACCTGATTCCCTTCATCGACGTCTTGCTTGTCGTGCTCATCTTCCTGATGCTGTCAACGACTTACAGTAAATTTACCGAGTTGCAGATCAAATTGCCTTTGGCGGATGCCGAGCAGCAACGCGACTACCCGAAGGAAGTCATTGTGGCTGTCAGCAGTGATGGCCGCTACATGATCAATAAAACGGCTGTCGAAGGCCGCACGATTGAAGCCATAGGCGCTGCTTTAGCCCAGGCCGCCAAAGCCGGCAAGGACAGTGTGATCATCATCAGTGCTGACGCCAGTGCGACGCATCAAGCCGTCATCACCGTGATGGAAGCCGCTCGCCGCAGTGGTTTTACACAAATCACATTTGCCACACAAAGTTCCGCCCAGGCAGGAATCCGCTAGCGAGGCAAGTTCATTGAGTGTGCCATCGAATTACGATGTATTCAGGGCTCCGCGCTCCAGCAGTCAGGGGGCAAAGCTGGCCCTGCAGCGGGCCTGGCTAAGCCGTGGCTGGGTGGCGTGCCTGCTGTGGCCATTGTCACAGGTCTACTGCTTGATGGTGAGCTGGCGCCGCCGCTTGTATCAGACCGGTTTCCTTAAATCAGCACGAGCCGGTGTACCGGTATTGGTGGTGGGAAATGTCGTAGCAGGCGGTGCCGGGAAGACGCCCCTGGTGATGGCGCTGGTTACGCATTTGCAGCAGCGCGGGCTGAAGGTGGGCGTGGTGTCACGCGGCTATGGACGAACCGGAGAGCTATGCCTTGAGGTGTTTGCAGATACCCCAGTTATACAGTCTGGTGACGAGCCAGCGCTCATAAAGCGCGCGACAGGCGCTCCTGTTTTTATAGCGAAAAAGCGGATCGATGCGGCTCGGGCGTTGCTCACCGCCCATCCCCATACGCAATTGCTTGTGTGCGACGACGGGCTACAGCACTATGCGTTGGCGCGTGATGTCGAGGTAGCCGTTTTTGATGACCGGGGCGTGGGCAATGGCTGGCTGTTGCCGGCCGGTCCCCTGCGCGAGTCCTGGCCAGAGCGGCTTCAGGGCGGTATCGATCTGGTGTTGCACACGGGACAGTCACCTGCATTCGGCGGCTTTACCTCATCCCGGCAGCTGGCCAACTACGCGCTGGATTCTGATGGCAACCGGGTGCCTCTGGACAGCTTGAAAGGCCAGGCACTGATGGCGCTGGCTGCTATTGCCCATCCAGACGCTTTCTTCAACATGCTCGTAGCAAGGGGCCTGGTGCTGGGCCAAACCATCAGCCTGCCAGATCACTACGATTTTTCGGACTACCAACTAAGCGTTTGCAAAGACTGCACAGTGCTGTGCACTGAGAAGGACGCCGTCAAACTGTTTAAATTGCCGGCTATGGCCTCGGTGCGCCTGCTGGCGGTTCCACTCCAGTTTTCCCCCGCGCCAGCTTTTTTCGACGCAGCAGACGCATTGCTGGCACCCCTGATTTCTCACGCCCTGGTTTCTCATTTACCATCGCATCATGGACA
>JANXTM010000108.1 GCA_025352405.1 Polaromonas sp. | reverse complement strand
GTTTCGCGTTTTGACTCCGGCCTGACCGTCGCCATCGAGCCGCCCGAGCTTGAGATGCGCGTTGCCATCCTGATCAACAAGGCCGCCGCTGAAGGCGCCGAAATGCCCGAGGAAGTCGCCTTCTTTGTCGCCAAAAACGTTCGCTCCAATGTGCGCGAGCTTGAGGGTGCGCTGCGCAAAATCCTGGCTTATTCACGTTTTAACCAGAAAGAGATTTCCATCCAATTGGCGCGCGAAGCGCTGCGCGATTTGCTGTCCATTCAAAACCGCCAGATTTCGGTTGAAAACATCCAGAAAACGGTCGCTGACTACTACAAGATCAAGGTCGCCGACATGTACTCCAAAAAACGGCCTGCCAGCATCGCCCGGCCACGCCAGATTGCGATGTACCTGGCCAAGGAATTGACACAAAAGAGCCTGCCAGAGATCGGTGAGCTGTTTGGCGGCCGCGACCACACTACAGTGTTGCACGCTGTGCGCAAGATGTCAGCAGAGCGTCAGCAAATGACTGAGCTTAACCAGCAGTTGCATGTGCTTGAGCAGACTTTAAAAGGATAGAGAAGGCGTCCAACATGCAAGAAATCACGTCATTGACAACTTTGGGTATAACTTTTGAACAACCGTATAGTTATCCACAGAAAAATCGCAAAACCGAAAGTTATTCAACTTCAAGGTAACAGTTACAGGGGTTGGCAACACATGGTTAAACATTAGCTAAGTGACTGATTAAAAAGGGGAAAATAGCGTTGTACACAGAAAAGCGCTGCCCTTACTACTACTACTAATTTGAATTAAAGAATTAAAGAGAAACAAAGAGGAAGTCATGATCGTTCTGAAAGCCACCCAGGATAAAGTTTTGTCGGTACTGCAATCGGTCGCAGGCATTGTCGAACGCAGGCATACATTGCCCATTCTTGCCAACGTATTGATTCGTAAAACCGGCGCCCAGCTGCAATTCACGACAAGTGATCTTGAGATCCAGATCCGTACAAGCGCTGAGCTCGACGGCGACGTCGGCAACTTCACCACCACGGTGGGTGCACGCAAGCTCATCGACATCCTGCGTTCCATGCCAGGTGACCAGACCGTGTCACTTGAATCGGCACAGAACAAATTGATCCTCAAAGGCGGTAAGAGTCGGTTTACACTGCAAACGCTGCCGGCCGAAGATTTTCCATTGGTGCAGGAAGCGGCCAATTTTGGGCCGGCATTTTCGGTGCCCCAGAAAGTCTTAAAAGCGTTGCTCAATCAAGTTTCGTTTGCGATGGCGGTGCATGATATTCGCTACTATCTCAACGGCATTTTGTTTGTCGCCGAAGGTAAACAGCTGAGCTTGGTGGCTACCGACGGCCACCGCCTGGCGTTTTCGTCGGCCACGCTGGATGTCGAAGTGCCCAAACAAGAGGTGATCCTGCCGCGCAAAACTGTGCTTGAGATGCAGCGGCTATTGAGCGACAAAGAAGGCGCGATAGAGATGCAATTTGCCGGTAACCAGGCCAAGTTCAGTTTTGAGGGCATGGAATTCGTGACCAAGCTGGTTGAAGGAAAATTTCCCGACTACAACCGCGTCATTCCGAAAAACCATAAAAACATCATCACCCTGGGTCGCGTCCCCTTGTTGGCAAGCTTGCAGCGCACAGCAATTTTGACGAGCGAAAAATTCAAGGGCGTTCGCCTGAACATCGAGCCGGGCACTCTGCGTGTGGCGTCCAACAACGCTGAGCAGGAAGAGGCCGTCGACGAACTTGACATTGACTACGCTGGCGACACGATTGAAATTGGTTTTAACGTCACCTACCTGATAGATGCACTTTCCAACATGGACCAGGACATGGTGAAAATGGAGCTGGCGGACTCCAACAGCTCTGCGCTGTTAACCATTCCTGATGATGCGGCGTTCAAGTACGTCGTCATGCCGATGAGAATTTAGCGCCGGCGTTTAGCGAAAAGACAAGCCAAACCCGCTGCCAAAGCGGGTTTGGTCATTCAAGAGATTGAAGAAATCCGAGAAATTTGGACAGAAATTGGGAAAACAGCCAGCCATGACCGAAGAAAACAAGCCTACTGAATCCAACAATGACGACCAGGTGAACGTCAACAACGGTGCTGCAGGCGAAGGGAGCTCCAATTTCCAGCCGAAAATCGACACCAACCAGGCCGGCGCGTCTGAAGCCTATGGTGAGGGCTCGATCCAAATTTTGGAAGGCCTGGAGGCCGTGCGCAAGCGCCCTGGCATGTACATTGGCGACACATCTGACGGCACCGGCTTGCACCACCTGGTGTTTGAGGTGGTTGACAACTCGATTGACGAGTCTCTTGCGGGCCATTGCGATGACATTGTTGTCACCATTCATACCGACAACTCCATCAGCGTGACGGACAACGGCCGGGGCATACCGACTGGTATCAAGATGGACGATAAGCATGAGCCGAAGCGTTCGGCTGCTGAAATCGCACTGACTGAGCTGCATGCGGGTGGCAAATTCAACCAGAACAGCTACAAAGTCTCGGGTGGCCTACACGGCGTGGGCGTGAGCTGTGTCAATGCGCTCAGCAAGATGTTGCGTCTGACGATTCGCCGTGACGGCAAGGTGCACGTCATGGAGTTCTCAAAAGGTTTTGTACAAAACCGCATCATTGAAACAGTGGGTGGCGTTGAGGTGTCACCCATGAGGGTGATGGGCGACACTGACAAGCGCGGCACAGAAGTTCACTTTTTGCCTGACCTCGAAATTTTCCAGACCAACGCTGATTTTCATTACGAAATTCTGAGCAAGCGTTTGCGCGAGCTGAGCTTTCTGAACAATGGCGTCAAAATCCGCCTTAAAGACGAGCGTACCGGCAAAGAAGACGACTTTGCCGGCGCAGGTGGCGTGAAAGGCTTTGTTGACTTCATCAACAAGGGCAAGGCGGTGTTGAACCCCAACGTGTTTGCCGCCATGGGTGACCGCCAGAGTGACCAAGGCACAAACATTGGCGTTGAAGTGGCCATGCAGTGGAACAGCGGTTACAGCGAGCAGGTGCTTTGCTTCACCAACAACATTCCCCAGCGCGATGGTGGCACCCACCTGACCGGCCTGCGCGCTGCCATGACGCGTGTGATCAACAAATACATTGATGACAGCGAAGTCGCCAAAAAAGCAAAAGTCGAAGTCACGGGCGACGATATGCGTGAAGGTCTGTGTTGCGTGCTGTCTGTTAAGGTGCCTGAGCCCAAATTCTCCAGCCAGACTAAAGACAAGCTCGTGTCGAGCGAAGTCCGCGGCCCGGTGGAAGACATCGTTAGCAAACTACTACACGACTACCTGCAAGAGCGCCCGGCTGACGCGAAAATCATCGTCGGCAAAATCATTGAGGCAGCGCGTGCCCGTGAAGCCGCGCGCAAGGCACGCGACATGACGCGCCGCAAAGGCGTGCTCGATGGCATGGGCTTGCCCGGCAAGCTGGCTGACTGCCAGGAAAAAGACCCTGCGATGTGCGAGATTTACCTGGTCGAGGGAGATTCCGCCGGTGGTTCTGCCAAACAGGGACGTGACCGCAAGTTTCAGGCTATTCTCCCCTTGCGTGGCAAGATTTTGAACGTTGAGAAAGCGCGCTATGAAAAGCTGCTGACCAGCAACGAAATCCTGATTTTGATCACCGCGCTGGGCACCGGTATCGGCAAGGGCGGTGGTGTGGGCGGCACGCCCGGCGCGGACGACTTCAATGTCGCCAAGTTGCGTTACCACCGCATCATCATCATGACTGATGCCGACGTTGACGGCGCGCACATCCGCACGCTGTTGCTCACCTTTTTCTATCGCCAGATGCCCGAGCTGGTTGAGCGTGGCCACATCTACATTGCGCAGCCGCCGCTGTACAAGGTCAAGGCCGGCAAGGAGGAGCAATACCTCAAAGACGCTGCGGCTCTTGATACCTTTTTGATGCGCATTGCGCTCAAGGATGCATCTGTGCGAACGGCCGGCGAAGGGAGTACTGTGCTGGCAGGCGACATCCTGGCCGAACTGGCCCGAAAACACCAGTTGGCCGAGTCTGTAATTGCACGCCTGCGGGGGTTTATGGATGCTGAAGCGCTCAAGGCCATTGCTGATGGTGTGTCGCTCAGTCTTGATACCGTGGCCGACGCCGAGGCGTCTGCGGCGAAGCTGCAAAAGTTTTTGCCTGCCGCCGAGGTGGCTGGCGAGTTTGATGTGCGCACCGACAAACCCATTTTGCGTATCAGCCGCCGCCACCACGGCAACGTGAAAAGCAGCGTGCTCACACAAGACTTTGTACATGGCGCTGACTACGCCATGCTGGCTGATGCCGCTGCGACCTTCAAAGACCTGATCGGCGAAGGCGCCAAGGTCATGCGTGGTGAAGGTGAGCGCCAGAAGGAGGAAAAAGTCACCGACTTCCGCCAGGCCATGGGTTGGCTGATAGGCCAGGCTGAAAACGCCACTGCCCGCCAGCGCTACAAAGGGCTGGGTGAGATGAACCCCGTGCAGCTGTGGGAAACCACCATGGATCCAACCGTGCGCCGCCTGCTGCGAGTACAGATTGACGATGCCATCGAGGCCGACCGCGTGTTCACCATGCTGATGGGCGACGAGGTTGAGCCGCGCCGCGTGTTTATTGAGTCAAATGCGCTGCGTGCAGCCAATATTGACGTTTAATTTTGACCGTTATCGACAAGCCCATGACCGACACCATCCAGACCACAGCCAAACCCGAACTGCCAGATCATCTGTCAACCGACGTACGCAGCCCGCATCATGTGGCTGCCGTGTTTGAGCACGACGTAGGCATTCGTTTCAATGACAAAGAGCGCTTTGACGTCAGCGAGTACTGCATCAGCGAAGGCTGGATCAAAGTACCCGTGGGCAGTAAGGTTGACCGCAAGGGAAACCCGCTGACGATCAAGCTCAAGGGCAAGGTTGAGGCCTTTTATAAATAATCGACCGGCAGCTTATGCGCACAACACTCCCGTGAGTGCATGAACCGCATCGCCGTCATTGACTTTGAAACCACTGGCCTGTCGCCCGCCATGGGCGACCGCGCCACCGAAGTAGCCATCGTGCTGCTCGAAAACGGCCAGGTGGTTGACCGCTTTCAAAGCCTCATGAATGCCGGGCAATTGATTCCGTCTTTTATCGAAGCCCTGACCGGCATTAGCAACGCCATGATTGCCAGCGCGCCACCTGCTGCAAGCGTGATGGGTGATGCCAGCCGCTTTGTGGGCAATGCTCCTATGGTCGCGCACAACGCATCGTTTGACCGCAGGTTCTGGGAAGCCGAGCTGGCGCGCGCGGGGCATGCAGCAACCCAGCCTTTTGCCTGTACCATGCTGGTCGCCAGGCGGCTGTACCCGGAGGCACCCAGCCACAAGCTGGGCGTACTCGTTGATTACCACCATCTGCCTAAAGCCGGACGTGCTCACCGTGCTATGGCTGATGCGGAAATGGCTGCGTCGCTGCTCGGGAAAATTCAGCATGACCTGCGTATGCGCCACCGCGTAGCTACGGCAGATCACGCCTTGCTGATGGCGTTGCAGCGTTGTGCCAAGCCGGCCGTGAGTGCGCTGATGGCTAGATACGCGCTAGCTGCTAAGGCTTGACTTTGGGTGTGGGCGTGGGTTCAAACTGAGGTCTGCTGCCCTTTTTTTGCTTTGGCTTGCTTACGGGGTGATTGGTCTGATTAGATAGAAAGCGTTTCATGTTTACATGGCAACTACAAGAAGAAAAAAGCAAATTCAGCGACGTGGTGAAGCGCGTCCAGAGCGATGGTCCACATGGCATCACGGTGCGTGGCGAGCCAGTGGATGTACTGGTCTCAAGCGCAGACTACGAACGGCTGACGCGACCCAAGCCTCGGTTTGTCGAGTTGATGCGGCGCTCCCTCATGGTCGTCGTCAAGCTTGACACCAGCAGGCAGGCAGACTTGATGCGCGAGATAGCGCTGTGAGATAAGCCCGGCGTCGCCGTACCCGACTGGTTTGGCGTGCGCATTTCGAGGTGTGTCAAAAATTGGTACCCCCCGGCTCTTCAATTTGACACATCGAGTGGATAAATGGGTTGCTGCGGTGATCTAATTTAAACAAGCGCAACGATAGGGTTTTTCAAATCTAAATGGCGCAAAGCGTGAAAAATCAGCAACTCTGAAGAACTTTTGATGCGGGCTTCAAGCTTCAGGTGGTTCAGATGATCAAAGCTCAAAGACTGAGCATCGACCAAGTCTGCAAAGACATGAATTTGGGTGAAAGCGCCGTCAGGCGCTGGCTCAATCAGTTTGAAGCCGAGCAAGCCAGCCAGAGTGGCTGAGGATTTGCAAAAAAAGGCTATCCCTCAAGTGCCCGTTAGCCAGACGTGCCGCATTCTTGAAATTAGCCGCTCCGGCTATTACGTGCAGCGCTGTACGCTCGGGCCGTCTCGCCGAACGTACTGAACCGGCAGTTTGAGCAAACAGAAGCTGATCGGGCTTGGGTTTGCAACATCACCTATATTCGCACGTGTAGTGGCTGGCTGTATCTAGCTGCAGCGTGGGACTTGCATTCGCGCAGGATCGTGGGCTGGGTGATGGCTGCGGATATGCAGCCTACGCTGGTGACGACAGCCTTGCTGATAGCTATTGCGCAGCGCAATCCCAGAGCGGGGCTAATCGTGCACTCAGACGGGGGTACGCAGTACGCGAGTAGGGCGCACCAGGCGAAGGACTGTCAAAGAAGGAGATTGACCGCTGTCTAAAGCGCTACATTGTTCGCGAGCTTTACCCACCTATCCTGGCCGATCTGGAAGATTCTGCACCTTCTGCTTGACATAGGAGCATCAACGCTGTGATGGAGCGCTTCTTCCTGAATCTCAAGATGGAGCAAGTTTGGCAAAAGGACTATGCCAATCACATCGAGGCAACAAACGACATTGCTGACTACATCGCTGGTTTCTACAACTGTGAGCGACTGCGTTCAAAACAGAGCAACCTGTCACCTATTGCCTTCGAGCAAAAATCGGCAATTCAGCAACCTGCTGATGTGTCTGAAATAACTTGACCACCACAGTTCAAATCAGACCACCACATAGAGTGCTTCTCAAGAGGCGTTGAAAGGCGCTTCACTATTAAAGCGGCACCTGTCAGCATGGCAAGTGGGCAAATGATTTTGACCCAAGTTAACTCATGCCAAGACCAAAAAAAGCCCGGCAGAACCGGGCCTTAAAAATGTTCCGACTGAAGATTTAAATGGCTGTTAAATCTTCTCTTTAGCGGCTCAATTCGCCGGGCAGGCAGGGTAAGCAGCCTGGAACTTGGCTCGGGTTACAGGCGACGTGTAATCCTCTGCGCTTGGGGTATTTTTGGTAAAGCTGCAGCCGTAGGTAGAAGATGCCAGCGTCGCCGCGGTTTTCACGTCGTCACCAGCGGGTTTGGGCCCACCCGCTTCCCACTTGACCATATCATCGAAGGCCGTGGTGGCCTCAGCAGCGGTGAAGGTGCAATGGCCCACATCGCGAATGGCACGCTGCACCAGAAACTTGTCGGTTCCCCTGGCTTTGGCGCGGTCAAAGTAAACCTGTTCCATTTTGAACGGTACAAACAAGTCGCCCAGCGTGTGAATGGAGACCACCGGAATGCTGATGTTGGCGCTGGTGACGGGGATCCATCGTAAGCCATCGCGGCGCAAACGGTTCGCGTCGGCTGTGGGCGTGATTTTGAAAGCGGCGGCATTGAAGGCCGTGTCCAGACTGGTGTTGGACGCGGATGACGCGTCGATCTTGTAGAACAGGCCTGTGGTGTCCAGCACGTTCTCATTGAGGATGTTTCGGATCGTGCCGTCCCCGCCCAGTGATGCAAAGATATTTGTCTGGTTGCCGGCGTCAGCCCAACCTTCCTTATAGAAAGGACGGTCGCCACCGCTGAGGTTCATCACGGCGTTTTTCAGCATGTCTCCTTGCGCATTGGTCTGTGTCGGAAAGCTGCTCCACAAAGCAGACTTGATGGTGGGTGTCAGGGCTTCAAAATCAGGACTTGGAAAGCGTGTTAACGGCACGCCAGCGAGTTGTTGTGCCACCACTTGGTAGCCACCAAAGTAGTTGAACAGTTCGGTGTCTCCCAGCACGCCGCACATCGGCACGGCACCCGCATATTTAACCTTGTTGATGGCCGTGGTTTGTGCTTCGGCATCAATGGCTGCACCAATGATGTGACCGCCCATCGATACGCCGGTGATGAAGATTTTAGAAGGGGTCGTCAGAGCCCGGCCTTTGGCAGCAGCAATTGCAGAAAAGTTAAGAGCCAGTGCGTTGGTGTCCTCTACACCGGCGCGAACGTCATAGTAGTTTTTGCTGTAACTGGAAGCCGCCCATGCGTAGCCGTTGTCCAGCAGGTAGCGCCGCATGATCGGGGTGTCTACCGTCAGGTTCTGGCCAGTACCCCGGTAACCGTGAGCCCACATCACCAATTTGCCATTCCAGCCTGTTCTAGGAACTTCGATGCGGTAAGCCGCATTATTCAACACGCCAGTCCAGCGGTCGGTGTCAACGGTGCTGCCGTTAAGCGCCGCGAAAGTAGCCTCCACCACGGGTGTGAATAGGCGTGTGTCCTGCAGGCGGGATGGTTCAGGCACGGGAATGGCAATCAGGCCCGTGGAGTTGCCGTCGCCACCACCGCAAGCCGCCAGCGTTGCCAGGGCTATGGCTGCCAGCACAGGTTTAAATACCTTCAAAGTTGTCCGATTGATCAAAGCTGTCTCCGGTTGTAACCGCACATGCGGTAAGTTTATTTTGGGGAAAGCTTACGTCTGAGATTAGGAGGGCGCGTGTCGCTGAGATGACAAAACCATGGGTAGGCATACCCTGAGACGACCCGCCTGTGTGCACAAAAGTGCACAAACCCGGATGGCTTGAGCCGGGTCCATCGCAACGGCGCGGCGTGCGTGTGCGATGGCAGCCAACACGCTGCATACGATGGGAATGGCCGCTACTTGTTAGATAAACGGGGAGGCAGTTGCCCACTCATTTTAAGAGTCAAATAATTTTTCAGCCCAGCAAGTACGGACATAGTCTGCTACTAAAAAAATAGCGTCAACATTTGCGCAACCCACACCAAAACCCATGACCCCATCCCCCAGCCTGCAAATCGATGTACTTCGCCTGCAGCCGGGCGATGACCTGCGGGGCTCGCTGGTGGCAAAAAGGGTGGGTGATGCTGGGTCGGTTTAGGCATCATTCTGGCTTCCATGGCAATGAATACGGGGGCAATACGCTATATAAGTAATAGCAAGCGATATTTAAGGGGCGATACTGGTGACTGTCGTCATTACGGTTTTCGGGGCAGCACGCCCCGCCCGCAGCAATTACTTGACGCGGTACTGTCTGACACCGGTGCTGCGCGGGTGTTCCCACAATGGGTCTATTGGGTCCTGGACCCAACAAACCGGATGAACCGGATGAACCGCATCAATTTACCAAAGGACACACCATGACTTATAAACAAAACGCCCGTGACGAACAGGCGCCACAAACTGGCAAGGTAGTCAATGACCACAACAAGGTTGGCGAGCAGCCACTGACTCAGAAAAACGAAGCCAAACGCACCTCAGACAGCCGGACCGACCGCGAAGCGCATATTGGAGGCGGCAACCAGACGCAGGCTCGCAAGGGAAACTCCGGTGCCAAAACCGGCCACTGATTGAGTTTTTAAGGCCTTATGCGGCGGTAGCCAGCACGTTGAGCGACCTGCCTTGGTCTGTGTGAGTGAAGTGATCGCATGGGCCCCCCTTGCCGCTGTCGTTGTGTAAAGCCGGTCGCCGTAAACCCGCGCCCGTATTGGTTTGAGGCATTTGCTTACCAGGCGCAACTGTTCAGACGCAGGGCTTCAGTGCGGTCGATGCAAGATGCATTTTTATATCACCGACGAGGAGCCCCGTCATGGTTAAGCCGCCTTATTTTTTTATGCGCCCGCGCTATCTGCGGGCTATCCCGTCACTGGTGGTGCTGACCACGGCCATGGCTTGGGGCGTGGCGTCTGACCCGGATGTGCTGGATGTGACGAACAAGCGGGCAGGTGTGGCGCTGGTGGAGGGCGCGACGGGAGGCGGGCGGTTTGATGTGATGCCTTTTTTAAGGCCTAAAAATCCTTGAGCGGCTGCAAATACGGGCGCCATACGCTATGCTATTTGTAGCAAACCACTCTGGCCCGTTCGCTGCCTGTCCACGTTTTACTTTTTGTCAGGCAGTTCGATCTTGACTTCAAGCACGTCGAGGTTGCCTTCGCGTTCCATGCTGACCTTGATGTCTTCGGGGTTGATGGGGATGTACTTGGCGATCACGGCAATCAAATCGCGCTGCAGGTCTTGCAGGTAGTCGGGTTTGGCGTGGTTGCCCATGCGCTCGTGCGCCAGGATGAGTTGCAGGCGCTCTTTGGCGACGCTGGCGGTTTTCTTTTTCTCGCCCAGAAAAAATGACAAAAATGAGGCCATGTCGTTTTACTTTCCTCCGAACAGGCGTTTAAGCAAGCTTGGTTTTTGTACGTCGACAAAGCGCATGGGCTTGTCGGGCTCGCCCAAAAAGCGATCGATCACGTCTTTGTAAGCTTCTGACACATCGCTGCCTTCCATGTGCACGGCGGGCACGCCCTGGTTGGACGCCTGCAACACCGACTCTGACTCGGGAATCACGCCGATCAGCTTGATGCGCAGGATGTCCTTGATGTCGTCAATCGACAGCATCTGGCCCTGGTCTACGCGGCTGGGGTTGTAGCGGGTAATCAGCAGGTGCTCCTTGATGGGCTCGCTGCCGTCAATGGCGCGTTTGGTCTTGCTGGCCAGCATGCCCAGGATGCGGTCAGAGTCGCGCACGCTGGAGACTTCGGGGTTTGTCACGATCAACGCTTCGTCGGCGAAGTGCATGGCCATGAGCGCGCCGGTCTCGATGCCTGCAGGGGAGTCGCAGACGATGTACTCAAAGTCCATGGCGGCCAGGTCGGTGAGGATTTTTTCAACGCCTTCTTTGGTCAGTGCGTCTTTGTCGCGCGTTTGCGAGGCGGCCAGCACAAACAGGTTGGGGCATTGTTTGTCTTTAATCAGCGCCTGGTTGAGTGTGGCCTCACCCTGAATGACGTTGATCAGGTCATACACCACGCGGCGCTCGCAGCCCATGATGAGGTCGAGATTGCGCAGGCCGACGTCAAAGTCAATCACCGCCGTTTTGTGGCCACGCAGGGCCAGGCCGGTTGAAAAGCTGGCGCTGGTGGTGGTTTTGCCTACGCCACCTTTACCCGAGGTAACAACGATGATTTTTGCCATGCGGGAATATCCTTTTAAAAACTGAATGGGGTGGTGGATGCGTGGCGGCTCTAGGCTCCAGGGCCTAGCCAGCCATGGCGTCCATCATGAGTTTGTCGCCGTCTGCAGTGGCGACCAGACGTACTTGGGTCGGCTTGCCTCGCACGTCGTCTGGTAGTGGGTTTTCGCTGGTGCGGTAAACGCCTGCAATGCTCAGCAGCTCGGCGTCGAGTGCCAGCGCAAAAATGCGGGCGTCGGTGTTGCCACGCGCACCGGCAATGGCCTTGCCGCGCAGCGGCGCGTAGATGTGGATGTGGCCGTCGGCAATGACTTCTGCACCGGCGTTGACCATCGCCAGCACGACCAGATCACGCCCGCGTGCGTAAACCTGCTGGCCTGAGCGCAAGGGCTTGTCGATGATGAGGGCGTTGAGCTGGCCCGGGGCCGTTGCGGTGGCCGCTTTGGCAGTTGAGCTGGCGGGCGCTGCTGGTGCGGCTTCTTGGTCGGCCATTGCTTCGCCGGGAGTGCCTTTGGGCGACTTTTTGGTCTTGCTGCCGACCAGGTGCGCGTCGGGCGCGGGCATGAGGCCTGCGCTGAGCGCGGCGGCCATGTGGGCACTGCTGCCGCCCTTGACTGCCATTGGGTTCAGGCGGTAGGCGCGCAGCAAGCTCAAGAGTTGTGGGAAATCAAGCCCGGGCGCGGCGTCCTCAGGGCTGGCCTGCAGGGGCGAGAGGTCAATGACGAGTGCATCTTGGTCAAAAAAATCAGGGATATCGCCAAAGCGCAATGTCAACTCGCGCTGGAGGGCGGCCAGATCGGTTGATTTAAGCAGCAGCGCCACCAGCGGCAGGTTGGCGCTTTTGATCTCAAAGGTGGCGGGGGTGGTGGCCTGAATGGCAACAGTCATGGGTGCAGTGCAGTGGTGGTGTCGGGTGGGAGCATCAGGAGGCAGCTTTGGGGTGGCCAGGATGTGAGGTTGAAGACCAAAGTTTGAGACCAAGGTTTGTCATTTATGTGTCACAAGGTAATGAGTGGGTTGCAAGCTGCCGCCAGGCATTGAATGCCTGCTGTCTGAACCCACATAATGCAATACGGCTGCTGCACGAAATGCATGTCGGCGCTGTATCGAATCTGCGCCAAACCGGTTCTGGCCAGTGGCCTCGAAGTTGCTTTGGCATATTCCCTACTTTTCGCTTGACATCTGATGACTTTTTTACCCTTGGTGATTGTATCTGCCGTGCTTCATGCCTATGTGGGCTGGCGCCTGGCTCCTGGTCTGGGTGCGCCGCTGTTGCAGGTGCTGCTGGTGGCGGTGCTGGTGTTGTCGGCAGTGCTGATGCCCTTTGGCCTGATCGGCGGCCGGGTGCTGCGCCGGCCCTGGGCTGACCGGCTGAGCTGGGTCGGGCTGCTGTTGATGGGTCTGTTTTCTTCGCTGTTTGTGCTCACGGCGCTGCGCGATGTGGCCTTGCTGGTGCTGAATTTGGCAGACATGGTGATGCCCGGACGCTTGCCTTTGGTGCAGCTCACCCGGCAGTCTGCCGAAGCGGTGCCGGTGCTGGCCTGGGTGGTCACTGTTCTGGGGTTTTTCAATGCGCGGCGCACACCTGCCGTGGTGCGGATAGATGTGCCGATCAAGGGCTTGCCCGGGGCGCTGCACGGTTTCACGCTGGCGCAGATCAGCGACATTCATGTGGGGCCGACCATCAAGCAGGCCTATTTGCAGCGCATTGTGCACAAGGTCAACGCTCTGGGTGCAGACGTGGTGGCCATCACGGGTGACCTGGTCGATGGCCCGGTGGCGGCGCTGGCTGCGCACGTGGCACCGCTGGCGGGCCTGCAGTCACGTCACGGTACATTTTTTGTGACGGGCAACCACGAGTATTATTCGGGCGCGCAGGCGTGGATCATCGAACTGCGCAGGCTGGGCCTGACGGTACTTATGAACGAGCATGTGGTGCTGCACCATGGTAAGGCGTTGCACAGTGATGCCCAGGACGACTCGCAAACCATGGCGCCGCTGGTGTTGGCGGGAGTGACCGACTTCGGCGCCCACCATTTCGACGAAGCGCACCGCAGCGACCCGCACGCCGCGATTGAAGGCGCACCGCCCGCCGCCCTGGTGCGGGTGCTGCTGGCTCACCAGCCGCGCAGTGCGGCAGCGGCGGCCAGCGCCGGGTTTGACCTGCAGCTGTCGGGCCACACGCACGGTGGGCAGTTTTACCCGTGGAATCTGTTTGTACGCTTTCAGCAGCCCTTCACGGCCGGGCTGGGCAAGCTGCAGAACCTGTGGGTGTATACCAGCCGCGGCACCGGGTACTGGGGCCCGCCCAAACGCTTTGGTGCGCCGTCGGAGATCACGGCCGTGCGGCTGGTGGCGGGGTGAGTGGGGGATCCAGCCCGGGTTGGCCGAGACGATTTCTAGCATCAAATAAGCCTTTAAGGCAGAAAATACGGGGGCTAAGCGCTATTTAATTTATAGCAATTTGGTCTGCGGCAGCCGGGGGAGTGGTGGGCAGTGCCTGCAGGCGTGCCGCCGCCTCGCCGGTGGCCCGAAACACCGGGACACGCCTTTTGGGCAGGCTGGGCGCGTCTGCAAGCATGTGGCTCTGGCGCTGCGCCGCACCGGCGCTGAGGGCGCTGATGAACTGCGCTTCAGGCAGGTTGTGCCAGTAGCGGCGCGGCATCTCTTTTTGCATCATCTTCAATTTCAGGCGGGCCGGGTTGAAGATGTGCTGGTAGTACGTGAGCCAGAGCTGTTCGCCGGCATCCGGCGGTGGCGCGTCCTCTTTATGAGCGCCGGGGCCGAAGGTGGTCTTGCCACCGTCCCATGCCACGCACCGTTCGGGCGTCAGGATGGCCCAGCGCATTTGCGTGAAGCGGCGAATAAAAAAAGGCGCGATGGCTTCAACAATGTGGTGCTCGGGCTCAAACCAGGCGACATGCAGCGGGCCGTCCAGCGGACGGGTCCTGAAGGCGTCGTCTTCAAGCGTGCGAAAGCGCACAAAGGCTTTCATCTTGTGCGTGTCCCGCCGTACCGCTTGTGCCAGATGCTGGGCGTCGATGTGGTCGGGATCCATCGTGTCATGGCGCAGGCCGGGCTCATGCTGCAGGCGCCAGAGCAGGCGGTACATCAGGCCGAAGCGGCGCGGGTCGCGGTGCAGGATGACCGTCTTGCAAAGCGCCAGAAAGTCTGGCGGGACATTGATGCACGGGCCTTCGTTGACTGGCTTTGGCGTGTCAGGCGCGGCATCGGCCGGGTTGGCAAAGAGGTCTGGGGTGCGGGCGTCCAAGCAGTGCCAGCTGACGTTGTCGGGCGCAATGTGCCCGGTCAGCAGACGCCGTGCATGCTGGCGAAACCCGGCCAGGTCTGTGGCGCTGGCCAGCGTGATGGCCTGGTTGGCAAAAAGGTCGGGGATGGCGTTCATGAAAGGCCCGCTTTCAAAACAACAGGCCTTGCAGGGGTGCAGGCTTTACCAGTTGGGCCAGGTTGGCCGCCTCCAGGGTGCTGCCTGGGTGGTGGTCTGGCAGCAGCACGAAGGGCATGACTTTTTTAATCGGTACATGCAGGCGCAGCAGGTCGTCAAGGCGCACCTGCCGCACCCGGCGGGCCTGCAAAATACGCACCACGGCCTTGACGCCCAGGCCAGGTACGCGCAGCAGCATGTCCCGCGCAGCGGTGTTGACGCACACCGGGAACTGCGCGCGGTTGGCCAGCGCCCAGGCAAGCTTGGGGTCCATGTCGAGTGCCAGCATGCCGCCAGTGGTGCTTGAGGTGTCGTCTGGCGCGCTGGGCACGATTTCGTCGTGGCTGAAGCCGTAAAAGCGGATCAGCCAGTCGGCCTGATATAGCCGGTGTTCGCGCATGAGCGGTGGCTGTTTAAGCGGCAGACCGGGTGAGGCGTCGGGTATGGGACTGAAAGCGGAGTAGTAAACGCGCCGCATGCGGTAGGCGCTGTACAGCGAGGCGCTGGCCTGCAGGATGGTGCGGTCATTGGTGACGTCTGCGCCCACAATCATCTGGGTGCTTTGGCCACCAGGCGCAAAGCGCGGTGCTGCCGTGCGCTGGGCCTTGCGCGATTGCGGCAGCGCGATGATGCTGGTTCGGCGCTGGTCTTGCGCCGCGCCTTTGGCGTCGTCAATGTGTATGCGCAGCCTGGCCATGGCGCGCCGAATGGCGGGGCCGTCTTTTTCAGGGGCCAGCGCCTCCAGGCCTTCTTGCGTGGGCAGCTCAATGTTGATGCTCAGACGGTCGGCGTACCGGCCGGCCCTGGCCAGCAGCTCTGGCGAGGCGTCGGGGATGGTTTTGAGGTGGATGTAGCCGCGAAAGTCGTGGTCTTCGCGCAGGCAGCGGGCGACTTCAACAACCTGCTCCATGGTGTAATCTGGGCTTTGAATGATGCCGCTGGACAAAAACAGGCCCTCAATGCAGTTGCGGCGGTAAAAGTCGAGCGTGAGCTTGACGACTTCTTCAGCCGTGAACCGGGCGCGCTGCACGTTGCTTGACACACGGTTGACGCAGTAGAGGCAGTCATAGGTGCAAAAGTTGGTCAGCAGGATTTTGAGCAGCGAGATGCAGCGGCCATCAGGCGCATAGCTGTGGCAGATGCCAGAGCCTTCGGTGGAGCCGATCCCTTTGCCGCCCACCGAATTGCGTTTGGCTGTGCCGCTGGATGAGCACGAGGCGTCGTACTTGGCCGCGTCAGCCAGAATGGCGAGCTTGCGCTGGGTGGTTTGAAGTGCGGCGGTGGGTAAAACTATAGACACTGTTTTAATGTACAGTGTTTTGCGCTGGTAGGCTATTATTTGCGCAAGCTCCTACAGCTCTATCTCTGCGGCCAACGGCGCGTGGTCAGACAAGTGCGACCAAGGCTTGTTGGGCAATACCACGGGCGCGTGGCCAATCGCGTTGCGCACGTAAATGCGGTCCAGTCGCAGCAGGGGTAGGCGCGCCGGGAAGGTTCTGGCGGGACGGCCGGTGGCCTGGACAAACACTTCGTGCAGCGCCGCGCCCCTGGCCAGCTGGGCATCTGCACGGTGCCGCCAGTCGTTGAAGTCGCCCGCGACGATCAGGGGCGCATGGGCGGGAACGTCGGCATGCACCAGCTCGCACAGCTTGTCCATTTGTTGGGTGCGGTGCGCTTCGGTCAGGCTGAGGTGCACACAGATCGCGTGCACGTTGACGGGCTGCCCCGGTATCTGCAACTCGCAGTGCAGCAGGCCGCGCCGTTCTGGTCCGCTGATGGATACGTCGTGGTTTTTAAATCGCACAATTGGAAATTTCGACATGATGGCGTTGCCGTGGTCGCCGTGGGTGTACACGGCGTTGCGGCCATAGGCAAACTGCGGCCAGATGCTGTCTGCCAAAAACTCGTAGTGTGGCGTTTCCGGGTAGTTGTCAAATTTGTCGGGGTGTTTGGCGTTGGTGCCGGTGACCTCCTGCAAAAACACCACATCGGCGCCGACGCTGCGCACGGCTTCACGCAACTCGGGAAGAATGAACTTGCGGTTGAAAAATGTAAAGCCCTTGTGGATGTTGACGGTCAACACCTTGAGGGAAAAGGTTTTGGCTGCCGTGGCCAGTGCCTGTTGTGTCTGGGCCATAACGTCCGCGTCTACGGCGGTTGCACCGGATACATCGGTTGCAGAGGGCAATGCGGCGGTCTCGGGGATTTCTATCAGGGACTCGTTGGGGCGCATGTGGACTTTGACAAATGCCAAACAGTTATTGTGCTGCCTGGCAACGCATCATGCCTGTAGGACCACAAGCTTATTTGCCGTCCGAACTGGCGGTCTGTCGTGCGCTGTGCAGCCAGCCCAGTCCAGCCGATGTACCGCCGGGCTGGCCGCCTTTTCTGGGCCGGTACTCGCAGCCAACCCAGCCGTCCCAGCCGCCCAAACCGCACTCGGCGCTGACTTCGTCGATGACGCCAAACAGGTAGCTGTAGTCCAGCTCGCCCGTACCGGGCTCATGGCGCTCGGGCACACTGGCAATCTGGAAGTGTCCGACCGAACCCAGCGGAAGGTATTTGCGGATTTTCATGGCCACGTCGCCTTCGACGATCTGGCAGTGGTACAGGTCCATTTGCACTTTGAGGTTGGCCGCGCCCACGTCGGCAATGATCTCGTGCGCATGGTCTTGCCGATTGAGAAAAAAGCGCGGTATGTCACGCGTGTTGATGGGTTCGATCAGCACATCACAGCCTTGTTTTGCGGCCTGCGCGGCGGCCCAGCGCAAGTTGGCAACGTAGGTGGCGTGCACGTCTTCGCGCTGCAGACCGGGCGGGATCAAACCCGCCATCAGGTGAATGCGCGGGCAATTCAAGGCTTCTGCATAAGTGAGCGCCAGCATGACCCCCGCCTGAAACTCGGCCTCACGCCCGGGAATACAGGCGGTGCCCCGGTCGCCTGACTGCTCCCAGGCCTGCGCAATGGAAGCCGCGTCAGTGCCGCCCGGTGGGGCATTGAACAGCACCTGCTGCAAACCGTGGGCGTGGAGGCGGGCCGCCAGCTCTGCCGGACTGAAGGCGTAGGGGAACAGGTATTCAACCGCTGCAAAGCCGTCTTGTGCAGCGGCTTCAAAGCGGTCGAGAAATGGCAGCTCGGGATACATCATGGACAAGTTGGCGGCAAATTTTGGCATGGTGAAATCAGGTTTGCTATAAAATAAGGAGCATGAGGCGTCGGTATAACCTGCCGCAGAGGCGTTTTTTGCTTGTGTTTTGGGTCGCGATGTTTTTTGCAAAGCATGCTCAGTTTCACCAATGCTTGGCAACATTCACCAGCGGGCTCCAAAGGTCTGCCGCAGCGCGTCAATCTGCGCTGCAGTCAGGGCTGTTAACGCTGGTTGGCTGTGGCTGGCTTGTGCGCGCTGTGCGAGGCATGCGAGTTGTGCCGTTTCTTCGAGTTCTTCGAGCGTAGCCATGGCCTGCATCGGGCTGTCGTGCCACACGGTGGGGCCAAGCCGTGCCAGCATGACAGCGCGAATCGGCGTGCCGCGCGCACCGTAATCCGTTATGGTGCGCGCCACCAGCGCGGCGAGAGCCGGGTCGCCGGGCCGATGGTAGGGCATCAGCGGTACGTGGCCGACCTTCATGACGAAGTAGGGCGTAAGGGGCTCCAGCAGTTCGTGCGTCTGCGCCAGCGTGCCGCTGCTTTGGTCAACCTGCTGCAGGCTGAGCGCCACACAGTAGGTGCTGTGGGTGTGAATGATGCAGCGCGTGTCGGCGTCAAAACGCACGGCGGCTGCGTAAATATGGACATGCAGGGCCATGGTTTTGCTGGCCCGGTCACCACTGAGTTGCAGCGCGTTGGCGTCCAGCCGTGCGAGTCGGGCCGGATCAAGAAAGCCCAGGCAGGCATCGGTTGGGGTGATGAGAAAGCCGCCACCGGCTGCGGCCCCCAGGCGCACGCTGATGTTGCCGGCCGTGGCGTGCACGTAGCCGCGGTCAAACAGGCTTTTCCCGACACGGCATATCTCTTCACGGGCTTCGGTCTCAGTCATGCCAGCACCGTAAAAGCTTGGGTGAAAAAATCGTCGGCGCCGAAGTTGCCTGATTTAAGCGTGAGGTGAAGCCCTTGCGCTGCGCCGGCCGATGCGGATAGGGGCAACAAGGCAAAGCACCACGGCACGCCCGGCGCAATCTGCGGCCCGATCTGCATTTGCATGATACCCAGCGCCTGCACGCAAGCACCAGCGGTTTCACCGCCCGCCACCACCAGTTGGCGTACGCCCAGGCCGACCAAACCGCATGCAATGGCGGCCAGCGTGCGCTCGACCAGCGCCCCGGCTGCTGCTGCGCCCAACTGCTGCTGCACGGCTTTCACAGCAGCGCTTTCATCGCTCGAATACACCAGCACCGGGCCGTTTTGCAGCAGGGGCCCAGCCCAGGCCAGTACTTCTGCGGCCACATCGACGCCGCTGGCCATGCGCAGCGGGTCGATCGCCAGCGCGGGCAATCCAGCCGCGATAAAGGCGCGCACCTGGCGATTGGTCGCTACCGAGCAGCTGCCCGAGACCACGGCTTTCAACCCGCTGGCTTGGGGCAATTGGCTGGCTTCAACAGACGGTGCAATGCCGAAGTTCTGCCCCAAACCCAGCGCCACGCCTGAACCTGCCGTCACCAGCGGCATGCCCTTGAGCGCGGGGCCCAGGCGCATCAGGTCGGCGTTTGTGATCGCGTCAACAATGGCCATTCCCACGCCCGCGGTTTTGAGCTGCGCGATGCGCTCACGCACTGCGTCAGTGCCGCTTGCCACCACGGCGTAGTCAATCAGCCCGACGACGCGCCTGGTTTGCGCTTGCAACACGCGCACCAAATTCGCATCCGTCATTGGCGTGAGGGGGTGGTTTTGCATGCCGCTTTCGCTCAAAAGCGTGTCGCCTGCAAACAGGTAGCCCTTGAACACGGTGCGGTTGTTGTCGGGAAATGCTGGCGTGGCGATGGTGAAGTCGGTGCCAAGCGCATCCATCAGGGCCTCGGTCACGGGGCCAATGTTGCCGTGTTCGGTGCTGTCAAAGGTGGAGCAGTATTTGAAGTAAATCTGCTGCGCGCCCTGGGCCTGCAGCCAGGCCAGCGCCTCTAGCGACTGTGCCACCGCCTCTGCAGGCGGATTGGTGCGGGACTTAAGCGCCACCACCACCGCATCGACAGCGACGCCCAGCGGGCCGCTGGGAACGCCTATGGTTTGCACCACGCGCATGCCGCTGCGCACGAGGTTATTTGCCAGGTCGCTGGCTCCGGTGAAGTCGTCGGCGATGCAGCCGAGGAACAAGGTCCCAACGCTCGGCACGGCGTGCCCTCTTTGCCCCTTGAGGGAGCTCTCGCTTGCCTGGGGCGGCTCAGTGCGGCGTTCGGTCATGACTTGTCCTTGGGCAACTTGATGCCGGGAAAAATCTTGATTACAGCACTGTCATCTTCCTGTGCAAACCCGGCGGTAGAGGCCTGCATGAACATTTGATGCGCCGTGCTTGACAGCGGCAGCGGAAACTTGCTGGCCCGCGCCATGTCGAGCACCAGCCCGAGGTCCTTGACGAAAATATCAACGGCGGAGAGCGGCGTGTAGTCGGCAGCCAGCACGTGGGCCATGCGGTTTTCAAACATCCAGCTGTTGCCTGCGCTGTGGGTGATGACGTCATACAGTGCTGCGGGGTCCACGCCTTCGCGCAGGCCCAAGGCCATGGCTTCGGCGGCAGCGGCTATGTGCACGCCTGCCAGCAACTGGTTGATGATTTTGACGGTGCTGCCCGCGCCTGCCCGGTCCCCGAGTTTGTAAACCTTGGTGGCCATGGCGTTCAAAAACGGCTCGGCCACGGCATAGGCTTCGGGTCGACCGGCCGTCATCATGGTCATCTCGCCGCTGGCGGCTTTGGCGGCACCACCTGAGATGGGCGCGTCGATGTATAAAATACCTAGGCTTGCCAGACGCGCTTCCAGGGCGACAGACCAGTTCGGGTCTACTGTGGAGCACATCACAAACACGCTGCCGGGTTGCATGGCAGCGGCGCAACCATCCGGCCCAAACAACAGCGCTTCGGTTTGCAGTGCATTGACTACGACCGACACCACCACGCGGCACTGCGCGCCCAGCTCTGCCGGTGAGGCACAGGCGGTGCCGCCGTTGGCTGCAAAGGCGCTGGCTGCATCTTTGCGCACATCAAACACGTGCGGCAGGTATCCGGCGCGGCGCAGTGATTTCGCCATGCCGCTGCCCATGGCACCCAGTCCTATCAGTCCAATATCAAGCGCCATATTCCATCCGGTATTTGTTTAATAAAACGGTAAAGCTGTTGTGCACAATATTTTGGCTGTTTGGTCATCATACAAATTTAAAAAGGCCGTGCCGGGCGTGTAGGCCGCTTATCGGTGCGGCCTACCCCATACCAGTACGGTGGCCAGTTGCACGTCATCTTTGACATCACCACCGTCACCGCCCTTGACGGCTTTGTCGAGCGTACCCATCGCCTGCCGGTTGTTCTTGATGCCCGGCGGCCACGCGGCGACCCAGGTCTCCGGTGCGCGGCGGACGTCAATCAGCTGGTTCACGGCCTGTTCTGAGACGACCGAACCGGTATCAAAGTTTGCAGCAGAAAACGCCGCGCGCTTGACGATGACGCCGCTGCCAGGGCGCGATTTCGACAGGACAAACAGAAAGACTTATCTCTCTTCGCATGTTCGCCGCACAACTCAGCAACATCTCGCCAGCATGCACCAACGCCGCTTTAACAATACCGCTGTTCTGGCCAGCGTCCTACAGCGGTCAGCGCGACTTTCCGATACCACATTTGCGGTGCGCCGTTTAAATTCACAACAGACCCGAAAGGATCGGGGGATGTTTTTTAACAAGCCCATATTCAGATGAAATTCACCTGAATTAACGAGGCCAACTGAAGGAAAAGATGATGAAAAAATATTCAATGCGCGCTGTCCCGGTCGCCGCAGCCATGGTTGCAGCCCTTGTTTTCGGTGTGCAGGTTCAAGCCCAGACGCCAGCGCAAAACACCACCGGAAATCCTCCGGGATCGACCAACCCTAAAGATGCGACGACCGCCCCAGGCACCGTTCCAGGTACCCCGGCAGCCCGCGCTGGCGCAGAAGCCAACAACAGCTCCGGAAATCCAGTTGCACGAAGCGCCACGCAGACTCCGGGAACCACCAACCCCAAAGACAATGTCAACCCTTCCCCAACCGGCGGCACTCCTTCCCGTACTGCAGCTCCGGGGATGAATGGCGCTAACCCAATCACTCCTGGAACAACGGGAATTGCTGGCACAACCAAATCGAAGGATGTGGTCGTTCCCAAGGGTATGACTACCAACACAGTAGAGCAGCGCGCCACGGCCAAAGCTAATCGTGCTTCTGCCAAAGCTGCCAAGCGTGCAGCGCGCGCTAGCAAAAAGAGTACAACCATGAACAACTCCGCCCAAACTCCGGGCGGGGACATGAGTTCTACGGCTACCAGCCCCTCGAAGTAATACGATTGGCGCGAAAGAGGTAACCCGCCCTCAATCAAAAGCCCCACAAGTTAGTCTTGTGGGGCTTTTGTATTTAATTGTTTGATGTTTAAAAAGCCGTCTGTGCTATTTCGGTCGAGGGCGTAACAGTCCCTTATCGGGCTGAAACAACGTTCCCGCGCGCAGGGCCAGTACGCCGGTGGCCACAGCGCTAGCGACATTGCGCACTTCGGCTTGCACGGCCTTGTCGGTATCCAGCGTGTCATGGCTGTTGGCATACGGTTCGTAGTAACCGATAAAGCGGTCGAGCCTGGCCTGGCTACCGGCGTCAATCAGGCCCATCCAGTCCAGCCAGTCAGTGAGGCTACGTCGTGCACCTTCTATACCCGCCACGTCGCCGTGTACCACGACGCCGTAAGTGCGTCCGCTCAGATGTTTGGGGTAATCCCAACCTTTCATTTCCAGCGCTTTGGCCAGTGCTGGTTTTTTACCCTGGGTGGTGGTTGGGTCTGGGTTACCCCCGTCAGCGCAGACGAGGCGGTCCACCATCAATTTGAGCGGACTGGGTGATTGGTACCAATGTACCGGCGTGAGGATGATCACGCCGTGTGCGGCCACCCACCTCTCATAGATGTCAGCCATCCAGTCACCGGTCTGGTTCATTGCATGATTAGGATAGCAGCTACAAGGCCAGTGGCACAGCGGCATAGCCGTTGACACGCATCCTTTGCACGGGTGAATATGCAGGTTGTAGCTCGACGTCAGCAGGCTCAGGTCCAGCACATCGACCTGGATACCAGCTTTGACAAGAACGGTTTTTGCGGTATTGGTCAAGCGCCAGGTTTTGGAAATTTCCCCCGGGCAGCTGCCATCGTTGCGCGGCGAACCGCAGACCAGGAGCACGCGTGATGGTGTGTCTGGCTTGGCCCATTGCGTTTGCGCTTTTTCCAGTTTTTCGCGTGTTTCCAACCACTCCACAGACAAGTCATAGTCGGGGTCAGCGTAGCCAGCACCTGCCTTGCGGGTGACCGGGGCCTTTCGACCCTCCTTGTAGGCGTCCCATGCGATCTCTTCGAGGCGACCCAGTGCCTCGCCTTCTGTCAAGAAGGCTGGGTCAATAAAAGACTGCATGAAGCGTTGATGAAACGCTTTACGCGACAAAACGGCTGGCGCCTGGCCTGTGCGGATTTCAATCATCGGGTCAGTTTAGTCAGACCATCATCATCACTCGTGGGTTTGGGAAATCGTCCTACACCTTTTGGCGCCCCGGGCTGTTTTTTATACTGTCCCTTTTCGCTTTCCATCTTCCATGCCTCTTTGAGTACCTCTTTGGAGAACTTCACCATGCCCCGCCCACTGCTTGACGACGCGCACACGCACCCGGCCATTCGCAACGCCATCGCTACACACCAGCAGGCCATCGTGCGGGAGGTACAGGCCGCCGTTGCCGCACATGCAGTGGTTGTGGTGGGTATGGGCATGAACCCTTTTCCGAAAAAAGCGCGCAAGGCACTCGATGCTGCGGGTGTGGCACACCACGATCTGGACTACGGCAACTACTTCAGCCAGTGGCGCGAGCGCAATGCTTTAAAGATGTGGACCGGCTGGCCGACCTTGCCCATGGTGTTTGTGTGTGGCACGCTGGTAGGCGGCGCCAACGATCTGAACAAACTCATTGCCAATGGCGAGCTCAAGGTCATGCTGACGACAGCACGAACGTGAAAAAGGGCCCGCAGGCTGCGCGTTAATCGCGCGACCTGCAAGCCCGGCGTTAACCTGTCGGTTGAAACCGAATCAGCCTTTCATGGGACCTGCTGCGCCGTGGTGGCCCGGGCCGCCACTGCCACCGTGTGGGCCGTGCTTTTTATGCTCGGTGTCAAACACTTTTTGCTGCTCTGGCGTGAGCGCTGCGTAAAAGGTTTTGGTGGCTTCGCCGCGCTTGTCCATGGCTGCGCTCATTTGCGTCATGCGCTCGGTGCGCAGGGCGCGCATCTTGTCGATGCGTTCCGGCGTGGTCAGCTTGGCGAACTCGGCGCGTTGCTCGGGCGTGGGGCGCTCGCCCATGTTGGCTGGCGGTTGCATGGCCGCCGTGAAGCTTGTCCACGCGCCTTCTTGTGCCGGTGTGATTTTGAGCTTGTCCTTCATCTCGGCCTGGCGCTTGGCCATCATGGCCTGCATTTTTGCGGGATCGTGGCGACCCATGCGGTCGCCCGGAGGACCTGCGGGCTTGCTGGCTGCTGCGGGCGCGGGTGGGGTTGCAACAGGTGCCGTTTGGGCGATGGCGCTGGCGCCTGCCGTGGCGAGCAGAGCGGCGAGGACCAGGCTGTTGAGACGGGTAAAAGGTTGGCGTGTGAATGTCATGGAAACTTCCTTTCGAGAAGATGGCTTGCAAGGTAAACAAGGCCGAGGCTCATGTCCTTTGGAGGGACCCCTGTTGAGACCGACTTCAGCTTGAAATCAAGTGTGGTGGCCGCGTGTATAGGCGCGATAGCGCGGCGGTGATGGTTTGTAAAGTTGCATGTGCGTCGTGTGATGCCGCATTTGTGTCGGGGCCTGCGGGTGGTTTGATACAGTGGCTGCTGCGGATATGTGCTGCGTGCGGGGGTAAAAATGCCTCTGCGGCAGGTAATTCGGGCGCATCGTGCTATATAAAACATAGCAAATAACCGATGCCATGCCATTGGACAGGTCAGGGCCACAGTGCTTACGCAAATGCGCTGTATGAGCCCGCCTCATCCTCCGTTTCAAATCAACAGTTAAAAAGGTTTTTTGTGTTCAAAAACGTGATGGTGTACCGCATCGGGCCTGCATGGGCGATTTCCCTTGAGCAGCTGGATGTCAATTTGCAATCCGGGCGCTTTGTCGAATGTGGTTTGACCCAGGAAAAATCCGTCGGCTGGACAGCCCCGCGCGGCGAGGTCAACGGGGCGCTGGTCGAGTCGATAGGCGGGCAGTGGCTCATGAAGCTGATGGTGGAAAGCAAGGCCGTGCCGGCATCCGTCATCAACCGCAAGACCAAAGAACGCATCGCGCAGATCGAACTGGCGACCGGCCGCAAGCCGGGTAAAAAGGAGACCAAGGAACTCAAAGACGATGCCCGGCTTGAACTCTTGCCGATGGCGTTTACCAAACAGGGTGCCTGCCTGGTGTGGGTTGACCCCGCCGCGCGCCTGCTGGTGATAGATGCCGCCAGCCAGGGCAAGGCCGACGAAGTGCTGACCTGTCTGGCCAAGGCGATGGACGGCCTGGGTGCCATGCTGCTGCAAACCACCATAGCGCCCGCGGCCGCCATGTCGGACTGGCTGCTGAGCCAGGAGCCACCGGCCGGCTTCAGCGTAGACCGTGAGTGCGAGCTAAAGGCGGCCGATGATTCAAAAGCCGTGGTGCGCTATTCGCGCCATGCGCTGGACATCGAAGAAGTGCAGCAGCACATCACCAACGGCAAGCTGCCAACCCGCCTGGCCATGACTTGGCATGGCCGCGTGTCTTTCATGTTGACCGAAACCTTTCAGATTAAAAAACTGACGTTTGTAGACGGCGTTTTTCAGGACGATGCCGCTAGCAGCAAAGACGACCGCTTTGATGCCGACGCCGCCATTGCCACTGGCGAGATCCGCAAGCTGATACCCGACCTGCTGGAAGCGCTGGGTGGCGAGCTGGTGATTGGCGCTGCACCAACTGTGGCTGCAGGTGCCGCGGGCAGCGCGGGTGATTCTGATACGGCGCCTTTTTAACCGCACAACAGCTTGCGACCCAGCCATTTGGGGGCGTACGCAAGTCTGTCCATGTCATCGTGGTGTCATGGCTCCAGGCCAGACTCAAGCATGTAAATCTTTACGCTTTTTTTATTCCCGACTTTTTACACTGCAGTGGTTTGCAAGTCGGCCTGGTGGCCGTCAAATCTCTTTTCCTGACACCCTTTCCAGCGGATTCTGATCCGACCTCCTGATCATGAAAAGCCTTGCCCCCCAACTGGTCGTGGACCAGCACCGCCCCACCTTCACCTGGGTTGACGGCGTCGTTTTGCTGGTTTTGTTTGGCCTGCTCTGGAGCGCCATGCATTTCGGCCGAGGCATGCTGGTGGCGTTTGATCCCGCGGGGGTGCCAGATCTGGATTTTTCAACCAGCCAGATTCCCTACTACGCTGGGCGCACGCTGCTGCGCATGTGGATTGCATTTGCCTTTTCCCTGTTTTTTGCCATTTCTCTGGGCTACCTGGCCGCCAAAAGCCTGTCGGCGCGGGCGGTAATTCTTCCTGCGCTGGACGTTCTGCAGTCGGTTCCCGTATTGGGGTTTTTGTCTGCCACAGTGGTTGGATTCATGGCGCTGTTCCCCGGTAGTTTGCTGGGTGTGGAATGCGCGGCAATTTTCGCCATTTTTACCGGCCAGGTCTGGAACATGGCGTTTGGGTTTTACCATTCGATGGTGACCATTCCAACGGACATGCAAGAGGCCGCGTCAACCTATGGTTTGAGCCGCTGGCAGCGGTTTCGCACCGTTGAGCTGCCGGCGTCAGCGCACAGCTTGATCTGGAACTCCATGATGTCATTTGGCGGGGGCTGGTTTTTTGTGGCGCAAAGTGAAGCCATCAGTGTGATGAACAAGGACATCAAGTTGCCCGGCTTGGGTTCATACATGGCTATGGCGATTGAAAAGGGTGACAACCATGCTGCCCTGTTGGCCGTTATCGCCATGCTGATGCTGATTCTGGTCAGTGACCAGCTGGTCTGGCGTCCCCTGCTGGCGTGGGCCGATAAATTCAAGATGGAATTGACCGAGTCTGGCTTGTCGCCTACCTCGTGGGTTTACAAGCTGCTGCGGGGTACCTATGTATTTACATGGCTGGCCTTGCGTGTATGGCAGCCCATGCTAGATGCTTTGGACCAGGCCTTGTGGCGCCTCAAACCGCGCATCGGCAGGGCACAGCGACCAACCGCTCAGTGGCCGCTTCGTTTGGCGGGCATTGCATTGGCGTGCTGGCTGGGTTATGAGGCGATTCTGGGTGTGTTGGCAGCTATTTCATCGCTGCATGGGGCGTTGACGGTGGCTTCATTTGGGCACATCGTGTGGCTCGGCTTTTTGACGCTGCTCCGCGTCCTGGCCATGACGGTACTGGCCACGCTGATCTGGACGCCGATCGGCGTCTGGATAGGCTTTCACCCCAAAGTGGCGCGGTTTGCTCAGCCGCTGGCACAAATTGGCGCCTCGTTTCCGGTCAACATGACATTTCCGTTGATTGTGGGCCTGTTTGTGGCCACCCAAACCTCCATGAACTGGGGCAGTATTTTCCTGATTGCCATGGGCACCCAGTGGTACATCCTGTTTAACGTGATTGCCGGTGCGATGGCGATTCCGAATGACCTGAAGGAAGTCGCCCGCATTTATGGCCTGCGTAACTGGCAGCTTTGGCGGACGCTGATTTTGCCGGCGATATTTCCGTTCTGGGTCACGGGAGCTTGCACAGCAGCCGGTGGTGCGTGGAACGCCAGTATTGTGGCGGAGCTGGCTACCTGGGGTGACACCACGCTCAAGGCCGATGGTCTGGGTGCCTACATTGCCGAGGTTACCAAAAGTGGCAACACGCCGCTCATCATTGCCAGCATCGGCGTGATGTCCCTGTTTGTCGTTTTGATGAACAAACTGATTTGGCGGCGGCTGTATGCCTATGCAGAACGCCGTTTCCGTCTGGATTGATATTTCATGAACTCCTCACTTGCCATGCCCACTACTGCAAACTTGTCTGCCGACGCCAAAGCCGCCGCACCGCCTATCGCCGAGCTGTGTGCGGTAAACAAATCCTTTATCAGCGATGGTGGGCATGAGTTGAAAGTGCTCGAGGAAATCGACGTGGCTGTGCACGAAGGCGAATTGCTGGCGCTGCTGGGGCAGTCGGGCTCGGGCAAGTCGACCATTTTGCGTTGCCTTACCGGCCTGATTGAACCCACGTCCGGGCGGGTACTGCACAAGGGCCAGCCTTTGCGCGGTGTTAATGATGAAGCATCGGTGGTGTTTCAAACCTTTGCCTTGTACCCGTGGCTCACGGTAGAGCAAAACGTGGCGGTGGGCTTGATGGCCCGGCAGATCAGCCGTGCCGAGCGTGATGCGGCTGTCGACCGGGCGATCGAGTTGATTGGTCTTGGCAACTACCACGCGGCTTATCCGCGCGAGCTGTCGGGCGGCATGCGCCAGCGGGTGGGCATAGCCCGGGCGCTGGTGTCACAGCCGCGCCTGCTGTGCCTGGACGAAGCCTTCAGCGCGCTCGATGTGTTGACGGCTGAAAATCTGCGCCAGGAGCTGATTCATTTGTGGCGCACACCCGATACGGGATTGAGCTCGATTTTCATGGTGACGCACAACATTGAGGAAGCCGTGGAGATGGCCACGCGCATTGTGGTGCTGTTCCCGCGCCCTGGCCGTTTGGGACTGGTGTTGGAGAACCCCTTGCCGTATCCGCGCGATTCCAAAAGCCCGGAGTTTCAACGTCTGGTGAGCATCATCCATGAAAGCATCACAACCACCACACTGCCCGATCACCCGATAGAGCTGCCAGTAGCCGGACAACCCGTGTCGCGGGGGCGCACCCGCATGGAGTCGATACCGCTGGTGCCAGTGGGGCAAATTCTGGGTTTGCTCAGCATCTTGCATGACTCGCCAGAGCTGTCGAATATTTACGATATCTCAGACGAGATCGGCAAAGAATTTGGTGAGACGATTGCATTGGTCAAGGCGGCCGAAATTCTGGAGTTGATCGACACACCCAAGGACGAGGTACGGTTTACCGAATTGGGGCAACGGTTTGTAGCGGCCGATCGCGAGGGTCGCAAGGCAATTTTTTCCGAGCAGGTGTTCAAGTTGCGGCTGTTTCACATCATCATCGCGCTGTTGCACGAATACGAAGAAGTCGAAGCCGAGCGCGTGATCAAGGACATCGCCAGCGCATTGCCCTATGACAGCCCCGACAAGATTTTTCAGACCATGATTGCCTGGGGCCGCTATGCCGGGTTGATGGATTTCAATGCCAATACCGGCATGGTGTTTGTTCCGAAAAATGAGGATGTGGGTGATGAGGCCGGCCTCTAGCTTGCCAGGCTGAAGAGCGTTTGTTGCGGCGCAAAAACGTCGGGTTGCCGCGGATGGGCCCGACCTTGCGTTGTCTGGTCGCCTTGCTTACAATCATGTCAGCTTGTCGGGGTGCCCATGAATGCTTGGGCTGAGATCGCTTTCGTTATAAAGCGAGACCCGCTGAACCTGATCGGGATCGTTCCCGCGTAGGGAACAACGCTTTTGGCACCCGGACCTCCTTTTTGCAGGAAGTGGGGCTCTCCAGGCAGGCACCCACCTGAACTCACGGAGACCCGCCATGGCAAAGACTTCACTGACCGTTGACACCGCAGACCTTACCGGCCGCATCACGCGTACGCCTTTTCCCGGCTCGGCAAAAATTTACATTGAGGGCTCACGGCCTGACATTCGCGTGCCGTTCCGGGAAGTCACACTGACCGACACGCTGGTTGCTGAAGGCGCTGTTACCCGCCGTGAAGCCAACCCGCCATTGCGCCTGTTTGACTCGTCGGGTGTCTACACCGACCCGGCGGCAAGCATCGACGTTTCGCGTGGTTTGCCGCCTTTGCGCGGTGCCTGGATAAATGAGCGCCTCGACACCGAAGCGCTGCCTGGCATCAGCAGCGCCTACGGCCGCGAACGCCTCAATGACCCTGCATTGGCCGCGTTGCGCATGACGCATGCACCGGTGCCGCGCCGCGCCAAAGCCGGTGCCAATGTGTCGCAAATGCACTATGCCCGCAAAGGCATCATTACGCCCGAGATGGAATACATCGCGATCCGCGAAACGCAGCGCCGCGACGGTTTGTCCGAACTGATCACGCGCCAGCATCCGGGTCAGAGTTTCGGCGCGGCGATTCCCGCGGTGATTACGCCGGAATTCGTGCGCGATGAAATCGCGCGCGGCCGCGCCATCATCCCGGCCAACATCAACCATCCGGAAATCGAGCCGATGATCATCGGCCGCAATTTCCTCGTCAAGATCAATGCCAACATCGGTAATTCGGCGCTGTCGAGTTCGATCGCCGAGGAAGTCAAAAAAATGA
>JANXTM010000080.1 GCA_025352405.1 Polaromonas sp. | reverse complement strand
GCTTGGTGGCCGGCGCCAGCACGGGTGAAGGCTTGGGTAACAAGTTTTTGGCCCACATTCGTGAAACCGACGCTACTGTCAATGTGGTGCGCTGCTTTGAGGACGACAACGTCATTCACGTGGCCGGTAAAGTGGACCCGATCTCTGACATCGAGGTAATTCAGACCGAGCTGTGTCTGGCCGATCTGGCGGCGGTTGAAAAAGCCCTGCACCGGGTCACCAAGACTGCCCGTTCGGGTGATAAGGAGTCGGTCAAGCTGGTAGCCATATTAGAGAAATGCCAGGCTGCGCTCAACGAGGTCAAACCGGTTCGTACGATCGAGTTCAGCAAGGAAGAGTTGCCGCTGCTGCAGCAGTTCTTCCTGATTACCGCCAAGCCTGCGATGTTTGTCGCCAACGTGGCTGAAGACGGCTTTGAAAACAACCCTCTGCTGGACCGCCTGACGGCTTACGCCACCGCGCAAAATGCGCCTGTGGTGGCGATTTGCGCCAAGATGGAAGCCGAAATGGCCGACATGGAAGACGAGGACAAAAAGATGTTCCTTGCCGAGATTGGCCAGGCCGAACCCGGCCTGAACCGTTTGATTGTGGCCGCTTACAAGCTGCTCGGCCTGCAAACCTACTTCACGGCGGGGGTCAAGGAAGTTCGCGCCTGGACCATCCATGTTGGCGATACCGGCCCGCAAGCTGCAGGCGTGATTCATACCGACTTTGAAAAGGGTTATATCCGCGCCCAAACCATTGCGTTTGACGACTACATCGCCTTCAAAGGCGAGCAGGGCGCCAAAGACGCTGGAAAAATGCGCAGCGAAGGCAAAGACTACGTGGTCAAGGATGGCGATGTGATGAACTTCCTTTTCAGCAGCTGACATGGCGCGTCCTTGACTGTGCTGGCTGCCTGCAGCCCGGGTAATGTCTAGGCCATTTTTATCAACGTATTTGGCTGTTTCGTCAGGCAATACGGTGGGCTATATGCTATGAATTTTATAGCGTACTGATTTTATTTCCGTCGAACTTTCGAGGACACGCTTCGCCATGATTGAACCCGTTCGCGCTGACCAACGCCTGGCCAAGCGGCTGGCCGAGATGCTGGCCTGCTCCCGCCGAGAGGCCGAGCAGTACATCGAAGGCGGCTGGGTCACGGTGGATGGCGTGGTGGTGGAAGAGCCGCAACACCGCGTGCTGAACCAGACCATCGAAGTGTCCAGCAACGCCAGTCTGCTTTCGGTCACCGCCGTCACGATATTGCTGCACAAGCCTGCCGGTCACGAGGCTGACCTCCTGCTGGCCAGCCGTTCGCCAGACGACCGATCGGGCATTCGCCAGCTCAAAAAACACTTCGCTGCGGCAGAACTGGTGACGCCGCTGGCAACGTCAGCCAGCGGCCTGGTGGTTTTTACCGAAGACTGGCGCGTGGTGCGCAAACTGCGCGAAGACGCCGCCACTCTCGAGCATGA
The DNA here is from genome assembly GCA_025352405.1 of Polaromonas sp. Taxonomy (GTDB): domain Bacteria; phylum Pseudomonadota; class Gammaproteobacteria; order Burkholderiales; family Burkholderiaceae_C; genus Polaromonas. The sequence goes on along the minus strand of JANXTM010000080.1, from coordinate 24,075 downwards.
GGTGGTGGTCGAGGTGGCGGGCGACATCAAACCGGGTGGGCTGGAGCGTCTGAACCGTCTGGACCATGGCTTTACCTTCAACGGTGTGCTGTTGAGTCCGGCCAAAGTCAGCTGGCAGAGTGAAAACCGGCTGCGCTTTGCACTCAAAGGCGAGCGGCCAGGGCAAATTGCCTATTTTTGCGAAAGTGTCGGCTTGCGCATCCAGGCCATGAAGCGCCTGCGCATTGGCCGGGTGCCCATGAGCAGCTTGCAGCCTGGCCAATGGCGCTATTTGCTGCCGCAGGAAAAGTTTTGAAGCTGAAACCCAAAGCGCGTTAACCGCCAGCGGGGCCACCCAGAATGCCCGGAAAAGCCCAGATCAGGCTGCCGGTCATTAAAAAATAACGTGCGAATTTCCCGACCGCCATATAAGCCAAGCAAGGCCAGAACGGGAACTTGAGCCAGCCGGCCATGGCGCACAGCGGATCGCCCACCACCGGTAGCCAGGCCAGCAGGCAGGCTTTGGGACCGAGTTTTTCCAGCCACCGGACGGCACGGCCGTGGTGTGTCGAATGCGGCGGGTGGGCGGTGACTTTTTCAGTTACTTTGTCCGTCACCTTGTGTGCCCCATACCCCATCCACCAGTCCACAGCACCGCCCAGTGTGTTGCCTGCGGTCGCGACCAGGACCGCTTGCCAAAACAACGACGGGTTCAGTTTGACCAGGCCGAACACGGCAGGCTCAGAACCCAGGGGCAGCAGGGTGGCAGAAATGAAGGACACTAAAAAGACGGTGCTGAGACCGTATTCAGGCAATGCCAGCAGTTCCAAAAGGTGTTGTATCCAAGCTTCCATCGAGTTGAAGTATCGCAGCAATTTGGGCACTGATGCGTAGCCAAGCCGGCTGTGCTGACAGGTTTCATTTGCTGAAAGTTCAGGCCGCTACAATCGTGCCTTCTTTTTCAGCAACCCACACATCCTTCGCTTCATGAACATCGGCCCCCATGCTTTGGCAAACAATCTGTTTGTCGCGCCCATGGCGGGTGTCACTGACAGACCGTTTCGCATGCTGTGCAAAAAGCTGGGTGCAGGTTATGCGGTCAGCGAAATGGTGACCTCGCGCCGGGATTTGTGGGACACCCTGAAAACCTCGCGGCGCGCCAACCATGACGGTGAAGCCGAACCGATTGCCGTGCAGATTGCCGGCACCGACGCGGCCATGATGGCTGATGCTGCCGCTTACAACATCGACCGCGGCGCGCAAATCATTGACATCAACATGGGTTGTCCGGCAAAAAAAGTCTGTAACAAATGGGCCGGCTCCGCACTGATGCAGGACGAAAAGCTGGCGCTGCAGATCATTGAAGCCGTGGTCGCCGCCTGCACGCCGCACAATGTGCCGGTCACGCTCAAAATGCGTACCGGCTGGTGCCAGACGCATAAAAACGCGTTGAGCATTGCCCGGTCTGCTGAGCGCGCGGGCGTGCAAATGGTCACGGTGCATGGCCGCACGCGTGAGCAGGGCTACAAGGGGTTCGCCGAGTACGACACGATTGCTGAGGTCAAGGCTGCGCTGGGTATTCCCGTGGTCGCCAATGGCGACATCAATAGCCCTGAAAAAGCCCGCGATGTACTGGCCTACACCGGCGCCGATGCGGTGATGCTGGGCCGCGTGGCGCAGGGGCGGCCCTGGATTTTTCGTGAAGTCGCGCATTTCATGGCGACCGGCACGCATCTAGCGCCACCGCTGGTTGCAGAAGTTGAGCACTTGCTGCTTGACCATTTGCTGGACCACTATGCGCTCTACGGTGAGTTCACGGGGGTGCGCAGCGCGCGCAAACACATCGGCTGGTATGTCAAAACTCTGCCCGGTGGCGACGCTTTTCGGGCGCAGATGAATTTACTGGAAAACAGCGAGACGCAGCTGGACTCGGTCAGGGCTTTTTTTCAGACCCTTGGCGAGAAAATGGACCGCGTGCCCGGGGATGTAGCGGCAAAAGCAGTCAACGATAAAAATCAACAACATCAGGAAGAGGCGTCGGCATGAGCAAAAAACACATAGAAGAGTGCATACGCACCAGTCTGGAGGGGTATTTCAAGGATCTGCACGGCACCGAGCCCGGCGGCATGTACGACATGATGGTGCGGGTGGTCGAAAAACCTCTGCTCGAAGTCGTGATGCAGCACGCTGACCAGAACCAGTCGCGCGCTGCCGACTGGCTGGGCCTGAACCGCAACACCCTGCGAAAAAAACTGCTTGAGCACAAATTGCTTACCTAGGCTGATCAAACTGCCCGATCGAATAATTGACAACAACAAAGACTTTCATGAACGCATTGATATCCGTCTCCGACAAAACCGGCATTCTTGAATTCGCGCGCGCCCTGCACGCCCTTGGCATCCAGCTGCTGTCCACTGGCGGTACCGCCAAACTGCTGGTGGAGGCCGGCTTGCCCGTGACAGAAGTGGCCGACCACACCGGTTTTCCTGAAATGCTGGATGGCCGGGTTAAAACTCTGCACCCTAAAGTGCATGGCGGTCTGCTGGCCAGGCGCGATGTACCCGAGCACATGGCGGCGTTGCAGGAACACGGCATTGCCACGATTGACTTGCTGGTGGTCAACCTCTACCCGTTTGAGGCGACAGTCGCAAAACCCGGTTGCACTCTCGAAGATGCGATTGAAAACATCGACATCGGCGGCCCGGCCATGGTGCGCTCCGCTGCAAAAAACTGGAAAGACGTGGGCGTGCTAACCGATGCGTCGCAGTACGCGCAGGTGCTGGCCGAGCTTACAGCTGATGGCAAGTTGACCGATGCGACCAAGTTTTCGTTGTCCGTTGCGGCGTTCAACCGCATCAGCCAGTATGACGGTGCCATCAGCGACTATTTGTCCAGCATTCAGCCTGACGGTAGCCACAGCTTGTTTAGCGGCCAGGCCAATGGCCGCTTCATCAAGGTACAAGACCTGCGTTATGGTGAAAATTCGCACCAGCAGGCCGCGCTGTACCGCGACTTGTACCCCGCACCGGGCTCGCTGGTGACGGCTACGCAGTTGCAAGGCAAAGAGCTTTCATACAACAACATCGCCGATGCCGATGCGGCATGGGAATGCGTCAAGAGCTTCACCGAGGCTGCAGCCTGCGTCATCGTCAAGCACGCCAACCCGTGCGGTGTGGCGGTGGGCAGTGATGCGCTGGAGGCTTATGCCAAAGCCTTCCAAACCGACCCGACCTCGGCGTTCGGCGGGATCATTGCACTGAACTGCACGCTGGACGAGCGCGCGGCGTTGCAGATTTCAAAGCAGTTTGTGGAGGTTTTGATGGCACCCGCCTTCACGCCCGAAGCGCTGGAAGTTTTCAAGACCAAAGTCAATGTGCGGATTTTGCAGATTGACTTGCCACCAGGTGGTGCGACGCCGTGGGCGCAGGGCCGCAACCTGGTGGACATCAAACGCGTCGGTTCCGGCCTCTTGATGCAAACCGCTGACAACCACCGTCTGGTGCTGGCCGATCTGAAAATCGTCAGCAAGCTGCGGCCAACTCCTGCGCAGCTGCAAGACCTGCTGTTTGCATGGACAGTGGCCAAATACGTCAAGTCCAACGCCATCGTTTTTTGCAAGGATGGCATGACCATGGGTGTCGGTGCGGGCCAGATGAGCCGCCTGGATTCGGCCCGAATTGCCAGCATTAAAGCCGGGCATGCCAGTTTGTCGCTGACAGGTACGGCGGTGGCCAGCGACGCTTTCTTTCCCTTCCGCGATGGCTTGGACGTGGTGGTTGATGCAGGTGCCACCAGCGTGATCCAGCCCGGCGGCAGCATGCGCGATGAAGAAGTGATTGCCGCCGCCGACGAGCGCGGTGTGGTGATGGTGCTGTCTGGCGTACGTCATTTCAGGCATTGAAATGGCCTCTACGGCAGAAAAAATGGGCGCCTGACGCTATTTATTTTGTAGCATCAGGTGTGCCGCGTCCAGCGCATCGCCGCTGTGACGCTGAGGCCTGAATTAAAGCCCTGCAAAAAATTCAGCAGCAGTACTGACGCTTGTTTCAATATCCTGGGCTGAATGCGCTGCGCTGACAAAACCGGCTTCGTACAGCGCTGGTGCGTAATACACGCCCTTGTCCAGCATGGCATGAAAGAAACGGTTGAACGCCGGGCTGTTGGTGGCCATGACGGCCGCGTAGTTCTGCGGCAACTGGCCGAGCAGGAAAAAGCCGAACATGCCGCCTTCACTGTCGCCGCAAAAAGGCACGCCAGCCTTGTGTGCCGCAGCGGTCAAGCCGCTGACCAGACTGCGCGTGCGCGCACCCAAGGCATCGTAAAAACCGGGTTTTTGAAGCTCGCGCAGAGTCGCCAGACCGCAAGCGGTGGCCACCGGGTTGCCTGAGAGCGTGCCAGCCTGGTAGACCGGGCCCATCGGGGCCAGCTGTTCCATCACGGCCCGAGTGCCGCCAAAGGCCGCCAGCGGCATGCCACCGCCAATCACCTTGCCCAGCACCGACATGTCAGGTTTGAAGCCAGGGATACTTTTGGCATAGACACTTTGCGCACCACCGAGAGCCACGCGAAAGCCGGTCATCACTTCGTCAAAAATCAGCAATGCGCCGTACTGCGTGCACAGCTCACGGCAGCGCTGCATGAAGGGCACGCTGGCACGCACGAAATTCATGTTGCCGCAAATCGGCTCAATCATCAGGCAGGCGACTTCCTTGCCGTGCAGGGCAAAGCATTCCTCAAGCTGCCTGATGTGGTTGTACTCAACCACCAGCGTGTGCTGTACCACTTCAGGCGGTACGCCGGCGCTAGTTGGGTTGCCAAAAGTGGCCAAACCGGAGCCAGCCTTGACCAGCAGGGCGTCGGCGTGGCCGTGGTAGCAGCCTTCAAACTTGATGATCTTGCTGCGCCCCGTGGCACCCCTCGCCAGCCGGATCGCGCTCATGGCCGCTTCAGTGCCCGAGCTCACCAGTCGCACCATTTCCAGTGATGGCACCAGTCTGACGATTTCCTCGGCCAGTTCAACTTCACGTTCTGTCGGCGCGCCATAGGAAAAACCTTCCAGCATGGCTTTTTGAACAGCCTCAATGACGGCCGGGTGCCCATGGCCCAAAATCATCGGTCCCCATGAGCCGATGTAGTCGATGTAACGCGTGCCGTCTGCATCCCAAAAGTAAGCCCCCTGGGCGCGCTGCACAAAGCGCGGTGTGCCGCCTACGGCTTTAAAAGCGCGAACGGGCGAATTTACGCCACCAGGAATCAGTTTTTTGGCGCGCTCGAACAGCGCTTCATTGCGGGTGTGGGTGCTCACGGGGCTAATGTTTGGTTGTGCCATTGGGTGGTAAATCGAAAAAGGGTTTTAACGTGGGTACAGCGTCGCCGCTGTCGGATTCTTCAGGGTGGGTCCCGGTGTCTGTGTCTGTGTCGTCTTCGGCCTGCGCCCAAAACAGGCGGTCAGGCAGGATGTGACCCATGCCCGGGTGAAACCCGGCCTCCAGACTGTGGTCAAGGTACGTCAGGGCTTCGGCGGTGGCCTCCTGCAGGTCGTGACCGTTGGCCAGCAGGGCGGCCAGCGCGGCAGACAGTGTCTCGCCGGCACCCGCAAAAACGGCTTCAAAGCGTTCAAATTTTTCGCTGTAGAGGACGGCTTGCGGTGTGGCCAGCACATTGTCAATGAACTGATCAGGCAGTGGGATGCCCGTCACCAGTGTGTAGGGCACACCTAACTCGGCAGCCGCCTTGGCGATGTCCTTGGCCGATGGGTTGCGATCACCCAACCAGTCAGGTAGCAACCAGCGCCACAGGCTGCTGTGGTTGCCAACCAAAATGGTGGTTTGCGGCAACATCAGTTCTCGAAAAGCATCCAGGTAGCTTTCGATTTCAGCCTCATCCCACCAGGACAAATTGGGCATATAGGCTATCAGTGGCACATCGGCGTAGTCAGAGGCTATTTCGGCGATGGCGCTGATGTTTTCAGGGCTGCCCACAAAACCTACCTTGATGGCGCCTGTCGGCATGTCTTCGAGCGCCATACGGGCCTGATCTGTGACGGCTTCCTCGTCGAACGCGATGTGGTTGAGTATTTCAGATGTATCGCGCACATAGGTGCCCGTGACCACTGCCAGGGGATGTCCGCCAGCAGATGCAATTGCCGTGATGTCAGCTGTCAGCCCGGCCGCGCCGCTGGGGTCATTGGCGTTGAAGGTCATCACGCAGATTGGTGCGCTGTCACTGCCTTCGGCTTGGAGCTGCCGTGTGTCCAGGAGTGTTGAGGTGGGGTTTGCCATAGTCTACATTTTCTCCTGTGCGCTAATAAGCAACGCCGCCTCGATACAATCGTTGTATTCTATGTGAAGGCAACTTAAGCTGTGACTCAAACAATGACCTGGATGTGCTTGATTTGTGGGTGGATTTACGACGAAGCCAACGGCGCGCCCGACCACGGTATTGCTGCCGGAACGCTGTGGGCCGCGGTGCCCATGAACTGGACCTGCCCTGAGTGCGGTGCGCGCAAGGAAGACTTCGAGATGATCCAGATATAGGCCGGCTAACCCATTAGCCTGGCGTGGCATAACAACTGCCGGTTGCAAGGCAAACACCGGCGCTGCAGAAACAGGAGCGAAGACAGTGAGCATTACCAGTTCCGGACTCAAGGTTTTGGTCATCGACGACAGCAACACCATCAGACGTAGCGCGGAGATCTTCCTAAAGCAGGGAGGACATGAAGTGCTACTCGCCGAAGACGGCTTTGACGCGCTTGCCAAAGTAAACGATTACCAGCCGGACTTGATTTTTTGCGATATTTTGATGCCACGCCTGGATGGTTATCAGACCTGCGCCATCATCAAACGCAATGCAAAGTTTTCAGGAGTTCCCATTGTCATGCTTTCTTCAAAAGATGGTGTGTTTGACAAAGCTCGGGGCCGCATGGTCGGATCGCAAGACTACCTTACCAAACCGTTTACCAAAGACCAGCTCCTCCAGACCGTCCAGGAGCTGAGCAGCCTAAAACAAGGAGTAACGTAATGGCAATAAAAAAAATTCTGGTGGTCGATGATTCCAAAACAGAGTTGATGTATCTGACCGACATATTGGTCAAAAATGGTTTTGCGGTGAGGACCGCAGAGAACGCAGAAGACGCTTTTCGCCGTCTGGTGGAAGAAAAACCCGACCTGATCCTGATGGATGTGGTGATGCCCGGACAAAATGGTTTTCAGCTGACGCGCGCCATCACGCGGGACCCACTTTACGCGGGCATCCCCATCGTGATGTGTACCAGCAAAAATCAGGAGACCGATCGGGTGTGGGGTATGCGACAGGGCGCCAAAGACTACATCACCAAGCCTGTGGATGAAAATGAGTTAATGAGCAAAATCAAGGCCTTGGGCTGAGTCCGGTTGTAAAACCAGAACATGGCGAACAGACAAGCCCTTAGAGAGTTGCAAAGCCGTCTGGCTGAAAAGCTGCAGGTCGCTCGCACGCAAGGCGTGGCTCCTTCCTGGCTGGCGGTTGAGGCGGGAGACAGGAAATACCTGTTTCCAATGGAGCAGGCCGGGGAAATCTTTCCATGGGTCGCTACACAGACGGTTCCTTACACGCAATCCTGGTTTCTGGGTGTTGCCAACTTGCGCGGTGGTTTGTTTGGCGTCGTGGATCTGGCCAGCTACGTGAGCGGCCAGCCGTTGGCGGCTAAAACTGAACTGACGCGTAAAGAGTCCCGGCTGGTAGCGCTGAACAGCGCGATGGAAATTAATTGCGCCCTGTTGATTGACCGCCTGGCGGGTCTGCGCAATCAGGCAGCCTTCAAGGATTTTTCTGAAAAAGCACCTGATACGCCCGAATTTTTTGGCTATCAGTACGTTGATCATAACGACGCGACTTGGCAAGAAATCAACTTGCAACTGCTGGCCCGGCAGACCCATTTTTTGACTATTGGCGCTTAGCGCACAACGTTTTCTCCGGAAGGCTCCCAATGTCGGTTATCGAAAAAATCCAGAAACTATTCAAAGTCAAGTCTGTGCAGCCAGAGGACAGCATGGATATGGCGTCGGTCGGCGTACCGATTGACTCTATGGCAACCGGAGCTCTCGACGAAGCGTCCTTTAATGCGGCGCCCAGACGGCCAGCCGAGGGTAGTGAAGATTCTTTTGCCGGCGTCAAGGCTGACTCCGAGGCTGCAGTTACTCCCGAAAATCCGGATCTGCTGGCCCTTCCCCTTTTGGGGCGTCGCACGATTGCAGATCACCAGCGTATTTTACTGATGCTGCTGGGTTTGTCGGTGCTTGTGTTGGCTGGCGTAGCTTATGGTGCTTTGAATCAGGCTGCCACTGTTGCCCAACAAGTGGCCGCGACGGGCCAGTCCCTGATGCAGTCCCAGCGTCTTGCAAAATCTGTATCGCAGGCGCTTGTGGGCAGCGCTCAGGCTTTTCCTGACGTTCGTGAAAGCTCGGATGTGCTGGCAAAAACAGTGCGTGGTTTGAAGTCAGGCGAGCCTAATTTGCGCCTTGAACCGGTCAACGACGACATTCAGGCTGATGTGCAAAAAGTTATTCCGCTGATGGAGCGTGCCGAGAAAAATGCTGCCACCGTGATGGGTCAGCAGAGTATTTTGACCCAGGTGGGTAATGCGCTGCGCACCATTAACCGCCAGTCTTCCGATCTGCTTGAAATCGCTGAAACCGTTTCTTCATTGAAACTGCAGCAAAATGCCGCACCTTCTGAAATTTCGGCTTCAGGTCAGCTGGTGATGTTGACGCAGCGTATTGGCAAGTCGGCCAACGAGTTCCTGACCATGGAAGGCGTGAGTCCTGAGGCTGTGTTTTTGCTCGGTAAGGATCTCAATTCATTCAAGGAAATCGCACAGGGCTTGCAGGAAGGCAGCCCCGAGCTGCGTCTGACGGGCTCCAAAGACCCACAAACCCGTGAACGCCTTGAAGCATTGATGGCGCTGTATGAGCAAACACGGGTTCAGGCCGGTGCAATTTTGGGTAACTTGCAGGGCTTGGTGTCGGCGCGTGAAGCACAGGCGTCGATCATTGCCGACAGCGAGCCGCTGCGCCGTGGTCTTGAGGATATCCAGGGCAAACTGTCTTCCCAGACAGGTTTGAGCGCTGGTTCCGTTGCCGCCCTCGTGATTGCCGCATTGTTCGGTCTCACCTGCGCTATCGGTATTGCACGCGTGCAATTGCAGGACAGCCGCCAGCGTCAGGGTGTTGCAGAACAACGCCAGCTCGAAGCGGCTGGGCTGGAGCAGGACGCCAAGCGCGTCAATGACGCCAACCAGGCCGCTATTTTGCGCTTGATGAATGAGCTGCAAACCGTCGCCGAGGGTGATTTGACCCAAGAGGCAACGGTGACGGAAGACATTACCGGCGCTATTGCGGACTCGGTGAACTACACCGTCGAAGAATTGCGTCAGCTGGTAGGCAACGTGCAAAACACGGCGACCCGGGTTGCACAAACCACGGCGCAGGTGGAAAGTACTTCTACAGAATTGTTGGCAGCGTCTACCGAACAGCTGCGTGAGATTCGTGAAACCGGTCAGTCTGTGCTCGACATGGCGTCGCGAATTAACGAGGTGTCGGCGCAGGCACAGGAATCTTCCCAGGTGGCGCGTCAGTCCCTGACCGCGGCTGAGTCCGGGTTGCAGGCCGTGCAAAATGCTATCGGTGGTATGAACTTTATCCGTGACCAGATTCAGGAAACTTCAAAGCGTATCAAACGACTAGGCGAATCATCGCAGGAGATTGGTGAGATCACCGAGCTGATTTCAGATATTACCGAGCAGACCAACGTTTTGGCGCTGAATGCGGCCATCCAGGCGGCATCAGCCGGTGAAGCCGGACGAGGCTTCTCTGTGGTGGCTGAAGAGGTGCAGCGACTCGCTGAACGTTCAGCAGATGCGACGCGCCAGATTTCTGCGCTGGTAAAAGCTATTCAAACCGACACCCAGGATGCCGTAGCCGCCATGGAGCGCTCCACGCAGGGTGTGGTCGAAGGGGCCAAACTGTCCGACAACGCGGGCACTGCACTTTCAGAGATTGACCGTGTGTCCAGGCGCCTGGCCGATTTGATTGAGCAAATTTCCAATTCAGCGTCTCGGGAAGCCGCGTCTGCCAACGTGGTGGCTGACAATATCCAGCATATTTTTGCGGTGACCGAGCAGACCGGAGAAGGCACGCGTTCCACTGCACAGCAGGTGCGTGATTTGTCCCGCATGGCTGAGGAGTTGCGTCAGTCGGTGTCTCGTTTCAAGATTGCCTGACACAGGCGGCACGACCTGATTGGCGCCCGAGCCCCCTGAGCCCCGTTTAGCCCGACTGTGAATCTTGCCCCATGAACTGGCCCGCCACCTATGCAATCCACTGTCCTGAATTCAACAGCCGCTGACCTTGACATCGCCGTCAATGACCTTGGCCCATTGGCCTGGGTTTTGGATGAACTGCGCAAATCTCTGGACGGTGCAGCCAAAGCACTTAAACGCTTTGTCAGGGACGCAGAAGCTGCCAGGGGCTCCGATCTGTCTGCGATTGATGCAAGTCAGTTGCGCATCGCACGCCAGCAGCTTCATCAAGCTGTCGGGGCACTGGAAATGGTCGGTCTGGCGGGACCAGCACTGGTGCTGCGCGCCATGGAGGCTGCGGTACAACGGTTTGTCCAGCACCCCGAACAATGCAGCCAGGAAGCCGCCGCGAAAATTGAACGAGCCAGCTTCGCGCTGACAGAATACCTTGAGGCCGTATTGGCAGACAAGCCCATATCTGCTGTTTCGCTTTTCCCGCAATACCGGGACGTACAGGAGTTGGCGCGCGCAGACCGCATTCATCCGGCTGACTTGTGGCCGTACGATTGGCGTTGGCTTGAGCCTGTACTTGAATCAGTCCACGAATCTCAAAGCTACGACGAGCGCGTGCGTGCTGTGCTCGACCAGTCGGTGCTGCAGATCATGAAAGGCCAGGGGAGTCAGGCTGCCCAGAAACTCAGGGACCTCAGTCTTGGCTTTTCAGCTGGGCAGGCTGATCGTCAACCCCGAATTTTCTGGAAGATTGCTGCGGCTTATTTTGAAGCCCTTGCACACAAGCTGATTGCTGTTGATATCTACGCTAAGCGCGCCGCCTCTCGCGTGCTTCTGCAGTACGCTTCTCTCAGCAAGGGCGACGGCGCAATTTCAGACCGCCTGGCGCAGGATTTGCTCTTTTTCTGTTCCCAGGCTGTGGCCGCGCGCGCATCAGATGCGCCCGTGCTGTCTGCAGTGCGGGCTGCGTATGGTCTGGCACGCTTCAAGCCGGTAGACTATGAGGCCGTGCAGTTTGGTCGCTTTGATCCAGCCTTGCTGGCGCAGGCACGCAAGCGCATTGTGTCGGCCAAGGAAATCTGGTCAGCGTTGTGCGCGGGTGATGTCAACAAGTTCAAATTGGTGGTGGACCAATTCAGTCTGGTTTCCGATTCCCTGGTCAAGTTGCACCCGCCAAGCGAACCGCTGGCCGATGCGCTTTCGCGCGCGGTGGATATGACCGCCACCTCTGGGCAGCCTCCGACCATTGAGCTGGCCATGGAAGTGGCCACTTCTGTACTTTATCTGGAGGCTGCCTTTGACGATCTCGATCCCCGGGATCCGCAACTCGCCCTACGCACAGGGCACCTGGCTGGGCGCCTGGAAGATGTTCGTACTGGCGGTGAACCCCAGCCACTTGAATCCTGGATGGAGGAACTTTACCGCCATGTGAGTGACAAGCAGACTATGGGCAGCGTTGTGGGTGAACTGCGGATATCACTTGGTGAACTTGAAAAATCCCTGGATTTGTTTTTTAGAAATCCAAAGGATAAAACTGTTTTGCGGGATGTACCCCGCCAGCTGTCTCAAATGCGCGGCGTGTTGTCTGTATTGGGTCTTGAACAGGCTTCTCAGGCGGTACTGCGCATGCGCGATAGTGTCGAGCAAATGCTGGTCACTGAAGTGAACGAGCAGCAAGCCCGCGCAACAGGGACTTTCGAGCAGTTGGGCAACAACCTAGGCGCTTTGAGCTTTCTGATCGACATGCTCAACTACCAGCCCGCGCTGGCGAAAAAGCTCTTTGTGTACGACGACGAAAAAGGGGAACTTAGACCTTTAATGGGCCGAACCCACAGGCCCGATGATGCCGGAAGCGTCACCACCAGCAACGACAGCCTGTCCCAGCAAGTAAGTTCTGTTGTTCAGGATGTTGATGCCGGTGCTTCCCATGAGAAGCTGACCGGGAAGCTGGATGCACTGGTAACGCATGCGGCGCTTGCTGGTCAATCCGGGCTGGCCAAAACCGCACAGGACGCGTTGATTGCGGTGACTGAAAATAACCCAGAGGCCACCGCCAGCGCTATGACGAGCCTCGTTTCTTCCGTAGCACCGTCGCCTGCCGAGTCGCCCGGTCGGGGCGAGGCCGTTGACTTTAAAGAAGATGATCTGCGCGATATTTTTCTGGAAGAAGCCCGAGAGGTCGCATACAACGGGCAAGAGGCGCTGCGTGGTTTGGCCACCGAGCCTGCCGATACCAGGCATTTTACCGTCTTGCGTCGTGTGTTTCACACACTTAAGGGCAGCGCACGCATGGTTGGCCTCAATGAGTTTGGCGACGCGGCCTGGTCCATGGAACAAATGGTCAACAGCCTGCTGGCCGATCAAAAGCCTGCTACAGACGGATTCCGGACTTTGGCTACCGAAGTCTTGACGGGTTTTTCAAAGTGGATTGAAGATATCGCTTTCAACCAGGATGCTGGCTGGAGCGCTTCCCCATTTCGTATCAGTGCAGACGCCATGCGGATGGAGGGGCGTCTTGTGCCGCTCCATTTGCCAACCGGACTGGCTGACCGGCCAGTTCAGGCTCCAGTTGATGACTTGGCGGCAATTGAAATACAACTGAGTGCAGCAAACGCCGTTACCAAGCCTGTAAAGCCGGTTGAATTGATCGAAGCACCGAAGACGGTTCAAATTGGCACATTGAGCCCGGCTGTTGCAGTTGTTCCAAAGGCTGAAACTGCTCCAGACGCCGTTGATTTTGATTTCCTTTTTGCAGACGAATTGCCGGCTACTGTGCAGACATCTGAGGCGGTCGCGAACCTGGCAAGTTCCCTCGCCGGCGGACCGGGCATTGATTTTGATGGTTTGTCAGCATTGTCCGGACTCCAGCGCGATGCGGATACAAAGTCCGAGTTGATGACACCTGTGACCTTTGAGATTCCCGAATTGGATGCGTTGCCGGATGTTTTCCCGACAGTGCCAGAAGCAGAGTTTGCAATTGAGATCATTACTCGAGAAGACAGCGCGAATGTGCTGGAGTTATCAGCTGCTGATTCCGACGAACAATTCTTGATGGATATAGACTCCTTGCAAGTTGAGCCGCGAGCTGTACCAGCCGCAGTAGTCGGGCCCTTGCTTGCAGAGCTATTTTCGGAAGAACTGCTACCCGTCATCCCGGAGTCGGTTGCAGCTGGTCCCGAGCCAGAGGTCGAAGTTCTGTCTTCTGCGGATGGCAATCCTGATGACCAAATCAAAATTATCGGTGCGTTGCGCATCGGCATTCCCTTGTACAACGTCTACCTCAATGAGGCTGACGAATGGTCTCGCCGTCTGGTGACAGAAGTCTCCGAATGGGCCATAGAGCCTCAGCACCCCATTGCGGACTCCACGCTTGCGCTCACACATTCCCTGGCTGGAAGTTCCGCAACAGTGGGATTCGATGCGCTGTCAGACATTGCCCGTGCGCTTGAGCACGCCTTGCAGCAATCACAGGTTCACCACAGCGACAGCGCTGCGGCGGCCAATGTTGGTCTTTTTGTTGACGCTGCAGAAGATATCCGGCGTCTCCTGCATCAGTTTGCCGCAGGCTTCCTGAAAGAGCCCGACGCAGGCGTTCTTGAACGGCTTCGCACGCTCAAATTTACTGGTTTGGTGACGGTGTCGCCGATTGACGCTGAAGATTTCGATTTTTCGATGGAAGAAGCTTTTCATCCCGAAGCTGTCAGTCTGGCTGCGTTGGCTGCTCCTGCAGATACCGTGGTTGGCGCCGCGCTCACATCGCAGCTCCTGCGGCCAATGATTGCGGACGAAGTTGAAGCATCCGTGACGCTCGCTCACTTGCTCGTGGAGCCTGCGGCATCGACATCCGTGTCATCGTTCACGCCTTCCATGCAGGACACATTTGCAGACGACGAAGACGACGAAATTGACGCTGTGGATGCGATCGATGCGGAGCTTTTTCCGATTTTTGATGAAGAAGCTGCAGAGCTGATGCCACAGCTGGGTGGTGCGCTGCGTCAATGGTCTGCCCGACCCGACAACCAGAGCGCGCGCAATGAAGTTCTGCGTACCCTGCATACCCTCAAAGGTAGCGCGCGCCTCGCTGGTGCCTTGCGTCTTGGTGACATGGCGCACCGTATTGAATCCGAAATCGAATACCTCGGTTCTGAAGCCGTAGCTGCGCAGGATTTTGAATCGCTCCTGACCCGGTTTGACTCAATGGAGCACACCCTTGAGGTTCTGCGCAAGGCCGACGCGCAGAATGCTCCTGCCGTTTTTGTATCAACGACTGCATCACGTCCTGAAGCCGTATTTGCGGCGATGCCTGCGCAAATTATTGTCCGGCCAGAAACGCCTGTTGCCAGTACGCCCGCAGCTTTGATTGCCACTGCTGTGCTCCCGGCTGTGATGGCTCAATCTGGCAAGGCCTTGATTCCCGCGCCCCAGACTATGGCCAGGCAGCCTTTGCGGCAGGCAGCCTCGGCCTCTATTCGGGTGCGTTCCCAGCTGCTTGACCGCATGGTCAATCAGGTCGGTGAAGTCATGATCACCCGCTCGAGACTTGAGGTTGAGCTTAGCCAACTACGCAGTTCCCTTGGCGACATGACTGGTAACTTGAACCGCTTGCGCCAGCAACTGCGCGATATTGAGTTGCAGGCTGAAACCCAGATGCAATCGCGTTTGGCGCAGGCCAAGGAGCTCCAAGCCGGATTTGACCCGCTTGAATTTGACCGCTTCACCCGTGTGCAGGAATTGACTCGCATGATGGCCGAGTCGGTCAATGACGTGGCAACCGTCCAGCGCACCTTGCAGCGCACTGTTGAGGCCACAGAGGATGATCTGATCGCCCAGGGGCGCCAGACCCGCGAATTGCAGCGCGATTTGCTTCGTACCCGCATGGTGGAGTTTGAAGGTATTTCTGATCGTTTGTACCGGGTTGTTCGGCTGGCATCCAAGGAAACCGGCAAGCAGGTTAGACTGGATTTGTTGGGTGGCACCATTGAAATGGATCGCGGCATGCTGGACCGCATGACACCCGCATTCGAGCACCTGTTGCGCAATTGCGTGGCACACGGCATTGAAAGTCCCGAGGTACGCACTGCGGCTGGTAAAGACCCGATCGGGCTGATCACCGTTCACCTTCGCCAAGAAGGCAACGACGTGTCGGTGGAGTTCAGCGACGATGGCGCGGGCCTTGATCTCAAGCGTATTCGTGAAAAGGCGCTGGCGCTGGGTCTCGTCGAGGCCGGCCAAATGCTGAATGACCAGCAAGCCGCCAACATGATTTTCACGCCGGGTTTTTCGACTGCCTCGCAGGTCACCCAGCTGTCCGGCAGGGGCATTGGCATGGACGTGGTTCGTTCTGAAGTCAATGGTATCGGTGGCCGGATTGAGACATCAACCATCGCTGGTCAGGGCACGCATTTCAAGCTGATGCTCCCCCTCACAACGGCTGTGACACAGGTGGTGATGGTGCGTGCCGGTAATTTGTCGGTTGGCGTTCCTGCCAACGTGGTTGAAACCGTACGCCGGGTAACCGCGAAAGAACTTCAGCAAGCTTACAACACTGGTTTTCTGGATTTTGCAGATGAACAGGTACCTTTTTTCTGGTCAGGTGCATTGCTGCAGTCGTCCCATAACACCGGCGAAACCCAGACCAAAACGACGCCTGTTGTGGTTTTTCGAAGCGCAGCGCAGCGGATTGCACTGCATGTAGATGAAGTCCTGGGTAACCAGGAGGTGGTCGTTAAAAATTTGGGACCACAGCTGTCTCGTCTGCCTGGTCTTGCGGGCATGTCCGTGCTTGCTTCGGGAGCGGTGGTTTTGATTTACAACCCCGTTGCACTGGCCACCATTTATGGTGCGCAGGCGCGTGCCCTGAGCGCAGACCGGGCAGAGTCACATATGCTTGAATCCGCGGCTGGTCAGACATCCAAGCAAGCGCTCCTGGTACCCATTACCCAGAAAATCCCGCTCATTCTGGTGGTGGATGATTCCATCACCGTGCGGCGCGTGACGCAACGCTTGTTGCAGCGCGAGGGTTACCGGGTAGCGATGGCTGCCGATGGCCTGCAGGCGCTGGAGCGCTTGCAGGAAGAGCGTCCAACAGTGGTGCTGTCCGATATCGAGATGCCACGCATGGACGGTTTCGATCTGGCACGCAACATCAGGGCCGATCCGCGTTTAAGCGACTTGCCAATTGTCATGATCACCTCACGTATCGCGGGCAAGCACCGGGAGCACGCCAAAGAACTGGGTGTTGACCATTACCTCGGCAAGCCCTATTCCGAGGACGAGTTGATGAATCTGGTGCGACATTACTGCAACGTTGAAACCGCTGTTACCTGAGTATCCAAACGTGCCCTGCGACACGTTTCATACGGGTCTGTAGCTATCACTAAAAGAGCAAACGACCTCAGGTTTTCTTCACCACCGCATAGCGGTGTAGCGTTATGGCGCGCGCCTCGTCATGCTTGACGACTGGAAGCGGGTAAGTGTCGCCCAGCACCACGCCCGCTGCAGCCAGCTCTTTCGGTGACGCCAGCCAGGGACTGTGCAATGCTTTGTTCGGTAGTTTCTCTAAAGCAGGCAAGTATTTGCGGATGAACTTGCCATCCCCGTCAAACTTTTCGCTCTGGCTCACCGGGTTGAAAATCCTGAAATAAGGCTGTGCATCACAGCCGCTGCTGGCCGCCCACTGCCAGCCGCCATTGTTGGCCGACAGGTCAAAGTCGTTCAGTTGTTCAGCAAAGTAGCGCTCGCCGCGACGCCAGTCCAGCCCCAGGTCCTTGACCAGAAAGCTCGCCACCACCATGCGCAAGCGGTTGTGCATGTAGCCAGTCTGGTTGATTTGCGCCATGGCGGCATCGACCAGCGGGTAGCCTGTCCGGCCCGTGCACCATGCCGCGAACAGGGCATCAGCGTGCGGGCCTTGTTCCCATGCAATCAGGTCGTACTCCGGCTTGAAAGCCTGCGTGGCGGCGTGCGGGAAGTTGCTGAGAATTTGCATGTAGAAATCACGCCAGATCAACTCACTGAGCCAGACGGCTGCGCCTTCACTGCCTTCAGTTGAATGCTTCAGCGCAGTAGCTGCAAGTTTTCTGATCGACACTGTGCCAAACCGCAGGTGAACGCCCAGATAGCTGGGGCCCTTGACAGCCGGGAAATTACGCGTGTCACCGTAGTCGTTCATACGCGATAAAAAATCATCAAAAAGCCGTATGCCGCCCTTGGTGCCGATGGGTATCTTCAAGGTTTTCAAGTTAGTCGCTGTAAAACCAAGGACTTCAAGCGATGGCACTTCGCCGCTGTGTGCTGCAGGTATGGGCGCCAGTGCGTCGGCATATTCTTCAATTGCGTAGGATTTCAAATAAAAAGGATCCACCTTTTTAAGCCAAGCATTCTTATAGGGCGTAAACACACTGTACGGCCTGGCTGCAAGCGTCAAAACTTCAGACCGCTCAAAAATGACATGGTCCTTGAAGGTATGAAAAGTGACGCCCTGCGCGTCCAGCAGCGCCTGTACTTTGGCATCACGGGTCATGGCCTGGGGCTCATAGTCGTGGTTGGTAAACACCGCATCAGCACCTAGCTGGCTGGCGAGCAAAGGCACGGCCTCACTGGCTACGTCATGCTGGACGATCAAACCGCCATCAGGTATGCCGTTTCTTTGCGCCAGTTGGCGCAGCTGGTCATCAAGGTCCACCAGCGATTCACGTATGAACTCAACGCGGCGGTCCGCTTTGGGGAGATGGTCCAGAATATCCCGGTCAAAGACAAAAACGCAAAATACATGTCGGCAAGCCTTCAACGCATGGTGCAGTGCGGCGTTGTCTTCTGCACGTAAATCCCGGCGGAACCACATCAAGCCTGTCTGGTATTTTTTTTGCATGGTGGTCATGGTATCGAAAGCATTCGGGCGCTGCACGCCAGTACGCGTAAAATCTATTGATGCCTAAGGACTCCGGAACGATCAATTTAACGCATCACTTTCTGATCGCCATGCCCGGTCTGGAAGATGAGGCTTTCGCGAAAAGCGTCATTTACATGTGTGAGCACTCCGGCCGTGGCGCCCTCGGCCTGATCATCAACAAACCCAGCGACATCAATCTCAAAAACCTGTTTGACAAGGTCGAACTGCCGTTGCACCGGGAAGATCTGGTCCTGTCGCCGGTTTTCCAGGGCGGGCCAGTTCAAACCGAGCGCGGATTTGTGTTGCACGAGTCCATGATGCCGGGCCATGAGTCGGTGTACGCGTCTACCATGAGTATTCCTGGCGGTCTCGAAATGACGACTTCCAAAGACGTCCTGGAGGCCCTTTCAACCGGTGCCGGTCCACGCCGGATTTTTGTTTCGCTCGGTTATTCGTCCTGGGGTGAGGGCCAGCTTGAATCGGAAATTTCAGACAACAGCTGGCTCACGGTGGAAGCTGATCTGGGGGTCATTTTCGATACGCCGGTTGAGCAGCGCTATGACAAGGCCTTGATGCTGCTCGGTTTGCAAAGCTGGAACCTGTCACCTCAGGCAGGGCACGCGTGACGGTGGGCCTCAGTGCGTCTGTGGCTTCTGGTCTGCAAACCTTTTTAGCCTTTGATTTTGGCCTCAAGCGTACTGGCGTTGCCACCGGCAATCGGCTCACCCGTACTGCCACACCGCAAGTAACCATCGTGGCTACGAACGACACGCGGCTGCACGCAGCGGCGCAACGTATCAACGAATGGCAGCCCGACGCGCTGGTGGTTGGCGTTCCGTTTTATCCCGATGGAGTAGCCCACGACAACACCGCGCGTGCCCAAAAGTTCGCGCGCCAGCTGCGCGCTCGCACCGCTTTGCCTGTATTTGAGGTGGATGAGCGCTACAGCACCACAGAGGCTATCGCCAGCGGTGCAAAAGATGCTGATGCAGCATCAGCTTGCATTATTCTTGAGCAGTTTTTAAGGAGTCTCCCCAATGCGTAGCCCGACCCTTGATGCCGAGGCGCTGTATCGCGACTTGCTCAAAGCCATGCAGTTATTGTTAGCCAGTTATGCGCAGCCACCGCAACTGGTAGGCATTGCATCGGGCGGTGCCTGGCTGGCCGAGCGCCTGCAGGTAGACCTGAAATTACCCGACAAAACAGGCACGCTGTCGTCCAGCATGCACCGCGATGACTTTTCCCGGCGCGGCCTGGCATCCAGCAGCCAGACCCTGTTGCCTTTTGATGTCAATGGTGCGCATCTGATCATGGTGGACGATGTGCTGTACACCGGCCGCACCTTGCGCGCCGTCATCAATGAACTGTTTGACTACGGCCGCCCGGCCAGTGTCAAGCTGGTGGTACTGGTTGACCGGGGGGGGCGTGAACTCCCGGTGCAACCAGATTTAGCGATAGCGCGCGTGGCGCTGCCTGCGTCACAAAGCCTAGAGCTGGCGCGGGACGACGCCGGGCAGTTCACCTTTGAAGTACGAGAAAAGTAAGGAGAATTTGTGCTGTACAAGCGAAATCCACAGCTCAATAAACACGGCGAGCTGATTCATTTGTTGTCAACCGAAGGCTTGCCCAAAGCCACGTTGATCCACATTCTTGACACAGCTGCCAACTTTGTGTCGGTCAGTGACCGTGAGGTTAAAAAAGTGCCGCTGCTTCGGGGTAAGAGTGTTTTCAATTTGTTTTTTGAAAACTCCACCCGCACCCGGACCACCTTTGACATCGCCGCCACGCGGCTGTCGGCAGATGTGATCACGCTGGACATCGCGCGATCGTCGGCTACCAAAGGCGAGTCACTGCTCGACACCATCTCTAACCTAAGCGCCATGGCGGCTGATATTTTTGTCGTGCGCCACAGCGAGTCGGGCGCACCTTATCTGATTGCCCAGCACGTCGCGCCACATGTCCACGTGATCAATGCCGGGGATGGTCGCCACGCGCACCCGACGCAGGGGCTGCTGGATATGTACACCATCCGGCACTATAAAAAAGACTTCAGCAAGCTCACGGTAGCCATCGTCGGCGACGTGTTGCACTCCCGCGTGGCACGCTCTGATATTCACGCGCTCACCACGCTCGGTTGCCCCGAAGTGCGCGTGGTTGGCCCGAAAACACTGGTCCCGTCTGACATGGCACAAATGGGCGTGCGCGTGTGTCACACGCTTGAACAGGGTATCAAGGGCGCTGACGTGATCATCATGCTGCGGCTGCAAAACGAGCGCATGTCGGGGGGCTTGCTGCCGAGCAGCCAGGAGTTTTTCAAGAGTTTTGGCTTGACCAACGACAAACTCCAGCTGGCCAAACCAGATGCCATCGTCATGCACCCCGGCCCCATCAACCGGGGTGTCGAAATCGACTCGGCCGTGGTCGATGGTGCGCAAAGCGTGATCCTGCCACAGGTCACTTTCGGTATCGCCGTTCGCATGGCGGTGATGAGCATTGTTGCGGGAAATGAAGCATGACGATGGTCCCCACACTCCCCGCTTTGTGTGGTTCGCTGTATTTGCTCGTGCCAGAGGCACTTGCTCTTTGCGCTGTGCAAATCTGCGGTTCCTGCTTGAATGGGGCCTGGCGTCAGCCGGACATGCTCACGTACCGTGGAGAACTGAACGCATGAAAATACTGATTGCAAACGGTCGTGTGATGGACCCGGCCTCCGGGCTGGACTCGGTCTGTGATCTCGCCATAGCCGGCGGCCGGGTAGTGGCCATCGGACACATTGCGGCGGATTTTTCGCCCAACAAAACGCTGGATGCTTCCGGCTGCATCGTGGCGCCTGGCCTGATCGATCTGTCAGCCCGCTTGCGCGAGCCGGGCCATGAGCATGAAGGCATGCTGGAAAGCGAACTGGCGGCTGCCGTTGCCGGTGGCGTTACCAGCCTGGTGTGCCCGCCCGACACCGACCCGGTGCTGGACGAGCCCGGCCTGGTTGAAATGCTCAAGTTCCGTGCCGAGAAGCTGCACCAAACCCGGGTCTTTCCGCTGGGCGCACTCACGCGTGGCCTGAAAGGCGAGGCGCTGACTGAAATGGTCCAGCTCACCGAGTCTGGTTGCGTGGGCTTTAGTCAGGCCGAAGTGCCGCTTGCCAACACCCAGGTGTTGATGCGCGCGTTGCAGTACGCATCAAGCTTTGGCTACAGCGTCTGGCTGCGTCCGCAGGAAATCCATCTCGGCAAAGGCGTGGCCGCCAGTGGCGCGCTGGCCACCCGGCTCGGTTTGAGTGGGGTGCCGGTGGCAGCCGAAACGATTGCGCTGCACGTGATTTTTGAGCTGGTGCGCGCGACGGGTGCCCGCGTCCATTTGTGCCGCATCAGCAGCGCTGCCGGCGTGGCGCTGGTGGCTGAGGCGAAGGCCCAGGGTTTGCCGGTGACCTGCGATGTCAGCATCAACAGCCTGCACCTGATAGACACCGACATTGGCTACTTTGACAGCCGCATGCGCCTGGACCCACCGCTGCGCCAGCAACGTGACCGCGATGCCATTGCCCTTGGGCTGGCTAACGGCACCATTGACGCACTCGTGTCTGACCATACTCCGGTCGACGAGGATGCCAAAACCTTACCTTTTGCCGAAGCAGAGCCTGGCGCGACGGGGCTTGAACTGCTGTTGCCTTTGGCCTGCAAGTGGGGCACTGCAGGTGGCCAGAACAGTGTCGGCCTGATGCGCGCCCTGGCGGTTCTGACGAGCGAGCCCGCGCGCGTTTTGGGTACTGCTCTGGGTTCTCTTGCGGCCAGCGCTGGACAGCTGGTCAAGGGCGGCGTGGCAGATATTTGCGTGTTTGATCCAGCCGTCGAGTGGACGGTCGAACCAGGTGCATTGCGCAGCCAGGGCAAGCACACGCCGTTTTCCGGCTACCAGGTCACCGGCCGCGTGCGTTACACGTTGGTGGGTGGGCAGCTGGCCTACCAGCTCAAGGCTGAAGCTTGACCGCCGCGTTGGGTGCTTGCGCATGAACTGGCTGGCCGCTTGCGGAAAGCTGGCGCGCGCGTTGTGGCATATTTTGGCGGGGTTTGTCACCATACTGCTGGTTTTTCCGCGCATTTCGCAAGCGCAAAGAGAGTTGCGAATTCAGGTGTGGTCAATAAAAATGCTCGGTTGTCTGGCCATCTTGCTGGTCGTCAAGGGCCAGCGTGTCATCACCGGCCCGATGTTGCTGATGGCCAACCATATCTCGTGGCTGGACATCACCGCGCTGCACGCCGCACGGTTTTGTCGCTTTGTGTCCAAGGCTGACATCAAGCAATGGCCTGTCATTGGCACGCTGGCCACCGGTGTGGGCACCTTGTTTATCGAGCGTGAATCGCGCCGTGATGCCATGCGTGTGGTGCACCACATGACCGAACGACTGCGTGCCGGGGATGTGATTGGCGTGTTTCCTGAAGGCACCACCAGCGACGGCCAAAGTCTGCTGCCGTTTCATGCCAATTTGTTCCAGGCCGCCATTGCAGCTGATGCGCCAGTGCAGCCGGTCGCCTTGCAGTTCATTGACCAGGCCAGTGGTCAGATCAGTCTGGCGCCGTGCTATGTCGGCGATGACACGCTGTGGGGTTCACTCTGGCGCACGCTGTGCACGCCCGGTATTGCCGTGGTCATCACCTTTGGTGCACCGCAACTGGCGCAAGGCCGCGACCGGCGGGCCTGGGCGCTGGCGCTCAAGAGCGATATTGAGCGCTTACGTCAACCTTAGTTGGGGCTGCCAGGGTTTTTCTCGGAAAGGTCACCACATGGTCCACCTCGGCGCGTATGCCAATCCACTCGCCCAGCGCGTGGTCGTGGTGGGATGGCACATGGGCCATCAGGGTCTCGCCGGTGGCCAGTCGCAGGGTGTATAAAAACTCAGAACCGCGAAAAGCCTTGCGCAGGATTTGCGCTTTGACGGGCGCATTGTCGTCATGCACGATGTCATCTGCGCGCAGCAGAACATCACACAGGCCGCCAGCATAAGCGCCCGGTAAAGGGCATTCCTGGAGGTCAGTCAAATCGCCAAGCGCGGTGTGCACCACCATGGTGTCGCCGCGCTGCTCTATGTGAGCCTGCGCAAAAACGCCATGACCAATGAAGTCGGCCACAAAACGCGTGGCGGGCCGGTGGTACAGCGCGTAGGCATCGTCCCACTGGTGCAATTGGCCTTGATGCATCACGCCAATCCGATCACCGATCGCAAAGGCTTCGAGTTGGTCGTGCGTCACAAACAAAGCCGTCGCGCCGGCCGCTTTCAAGATGCCGCGCACCTCATGCGCCAGCCGTTCCCGCAAATCAACATCCAGATTTGAAAACGGTTCGTCGAGCAACAGCAGGCGCGGCGACGGTGCCAGCGCCCGGGCCAGTGCCACCCGTTGCTGCTGGCCTCCCGACAGCGCATGCGGAAGGCGTTTACCGGCATCTGGCAGGCCGACCAAAGCCAGAACTTCTTCTATCCGTTGGCTGCGCTGGGCAGCTGGCAGGTGTGCCAAGCCAAACCCGACGTTACGCGCCACGTCGAGGTGCGGAAACAGCGCGTAATCCTGAAACACCATGCCAATCCGGCGCAACTCTGGCGCAATGTGTACCTTGGGGCTGCTGACAAGATTTTTTGCCAGTGTGATGCAGCCAGTCTGAGCGCGCTCCAGGCCCGCCACTGCGCGCAGTAGCGTGGTTTTGCCGCAGCCCGAAGGGCCTATCAACACGCCGATTTCGCCGGCCTGGAGGCTGAAAGACACGTTGTCCACCGCCGGTTTGGGGCTGCCCGCGTAGTGAACACCAAGCTTGGATATTTCCAGAAACATATGGTTAAGTGTAGATGCCTACAATTCTTATTTACATTCATTTTCAGCAGCTATTTTTCGCACCCATTTTTTGTATTTCCCGGGCCACCATGCTTCGC